>JALOAM010000123.1 GCA_023228765.1 Dehalococcoidia bacterium | reverse complement strand
CGAGAGGGTCCGAAGGATCGGCGGCCCATTTGGCTGAAGGCCGGCCCGTTGGACGGCCTCATAGGTGGTTTGGAGCAACTCTGGAACGCGCTGAGTCTCCTGCATCGTGATCCGTGTCCGGATCACGGCGGTCGGCTGCTCGGTGAGTTCGTGGATCTCGACGTCGCTGATGGGCATCTCACACCTCGGAGTCGATGCGCCGGGGACTGACAGAGCGACGATCGCGAGATCGGTCGGCCGGTCACAGTGCCGATCGTCCCTGCCTGCTCGGGCTGGACGTCCCACCGTCGTCGCTGGAATCAGGTGCATCGCGCACGGACCCCCAACACGTCATCCGGATGCCTGAGCAGCCTGACGAGGACGCTCGATGCCCACGACGTCGTAAGGACGCGGCGGCTCGGTCGCTCCATCGCCGGGCGGTGGACCATGCGGCACAGACGCTCGTTCGCACGACCGTGGCGAGCCTCGTCCGGCTGCTAGCCTGGCGGGGCTGTAGGACGTTGGTCCCCTCGTCCAGGTGTCGGAACGCCCGTCCATCGGTCCGCGAAAGGTGGGATGCTGCCACCATCGGAAGGACCTGACGATGCACTTCTCCCTCGGTGCAGTCTCCTCGAACCCTGAGCATCCGGCCTGTAGAGCGCCCGCCCATGGTCACTCGCGGAACCGCGCGACCGGCTCTCCGACGAGTGCCTGGATGTGGTCAGCGCCAGTCGAGACGACCATCGCGGCGCCGACCGTCTGGAGGTGATCGTGCCCGAGGTCATGCTGTCCGTGGCCGTCGTCCGTGCGCGCCGCATCGCGGCGATGGCGATGTGGCTACCGCCGGATACGGCCTCCGCGCACCTCGGCGTCGTCTCGCCGGAACGGGTCTTCGCGTGACCGCACCCAACGCTGCCGTGGATGACGTGGGAGCGGACCTCCGCCCCATGCTGTCGTTGCGCGGACTCACCAAGCACTACGGCGACCTCGCGGCGGTTGCGGGGATCGACCTGGACGTGCCGCCGGGCACGGTCCTCGGGCTGCTCGGCCCGAACGGCAGCGGCAAGTCCACTGCGCTCAACATGATCATGGGGTTCGTCCGGCCGACCGCGGGCTCCGTCTCGATCAACGGGCACGACCTGAGACGTTCGCGGCAGGCCGCCCTCGCGTCCGTCGGCGGGCTGGTAGAAGGCAGCGCGTTCTACCCGTACCTCTCCGGCCGGCGCAACCTCGAAATGCTCGCGCAGCTTCGAGGCCTCCCGATGCGCCGCGTCGACGAGGTCATCGAGCTCGTGAGCATGGGCCGCGCGTCCCGTCGCGACTTCGGCGGATACTCGCAGGGGATGCGCCAGCGGGTGGGCGTCGCGGCGGCGCTGCTGCACCAGCCGAGCCTGATCGTGCTGGACGAACCGACGAGCGGGCTCGACCCGGCCGGCACGCGGGAGATGCGCGATCTGCTCCCGGCGCTGGCCGCGGAAGGCACGACGGTGGTCCTCGCCAGTCACCTGCTCAGCGAGGTGCAACAGGTGTGCGAGCGGGTGGCGATCATGCAGGCGGGCGCGATCATCGCCAGTGGAGACGTCGAGTCGCTCCTGAGCCGAACGGGACGCTGGCGTGTCCGTGTCCGCGCCGACGAGCTCGAAGCCGCCAGTCAGGCACTGCGCGCGCTGCCTCGGACCGGCGCCGTCGATCGCGAGGACCGCGACCTCCTCGTCGAGACCACCGCGGACGGCGCGGAGTTGAATCGCGCCCTCGTGGCGGCGGGCGTGATCGCGAGCGAGCTGGAGCCGGTGCTTCCCACCCTCGAAGCGGTGTTCATGGAGCTGACCGGAAACGGGGAGATCCGATGACCACGTCGATCCTGATCGAGGTCGAGAAGATCGTGCGGCGGCGCCTGAACCAGATCATCCTCGCGGTCATGCTGGGACTGCTCGTCGTCATGTACGTCCTGTTGTGGCTGGCGTCGGACGTGGTGGCCGAGGCCGGGGGCGACCCGGACCAGGTCGCCGGCCTGCGTTCCGCACTGTTCCTCGAGGAGACCGTGCCGTTCGCGATGCTGCTGCTGTACTTCTTCGGGTTCGTCGGCGGGGTGGTCGCGATCGGCGCCAGCGTGGGCTCCGAGTACTCATGGAACACGATCCGCACGCTCGCGTCGGTCGAGCCGCGACGCGAACGGATCCTCCTCGCGAAGCTGATCGCGCTGTGGGGCACGATCGTGGTCTCACTGGTCGTCGGACTCATCGTCGCGCTGGCGACGAGCACCGTGCTGACTGTCGTCGACGGGCAGTTCGACCTCTCGTTCATCGACGGGGACTACGTCCGGGAGTCCGGGTACTCATTCCTTCGGCTGCTCGTCGGCACCGCCCCGTACTTCGGGCTTGCGTTCCTCCTGGGGACGGCGGGACGCTCGGCGACCGCGGGGATCGCCCTCGCGCTGGGCGTCGCGTTCCTCGAGGGGATCGTGAGCGGGTTCATGGTGCTCGCCGGGGGCTGGCTCGGGGATCTGCCACGCTACATGCTTGATCAGAACGGAGACGCGCTGGCCCTTGCCGGTGGTGGTCCGTTCGATGCGATCGTTGGCGCGGGGACACCGCTCGGCGAGGCGATCGATTCCCCGTCGGTCTGGCATGCGACGTCCGTGCTCCTCGTGTGGACGACGCTGTTCCTCGCGGGGACGTTCTGGGCAATCCGGCGGCAGGATCTGGAGTACCAGGGCGGGTAGCAATCGCGCGTGGGTACTTCGCGTGGCTTCCAGCAGGTCAGGCTTGCCCTTCAGGCTCTCGATCCTCGCGAGGGGTGCTCATGGATGCAGACGTGATCGTGGTCGGAGGTGGTCCTGCCGGCTCGACAGCGGCCCGCGAGATCGCGTCGCGTGGCCACCGGGTGCTGCTGCTGGATCGCGCGGACTTCCCCCGCGACAAGGCATGCGGCGGCGGCGTCTCGATGAAGACCGCCGCGCTGCTCCCGCTCGACCTCTCGCCGGTCACGGAACGGATCGCGACCGGAGTCATCCTCGGCGACCCGTCTACGCGGATGATTCCTCGGGACCACGACCAGCCGATCCTCTACCTGACGCAGCGGCGTCGCCTGGACGCCCTCCTGCTGGACGCGGCGCGCGAAGCGGGCGTGGACATCCGCGAGGGTCAGCACGTGCAGGCCGTGCGTCGTGACGCCGAAGGCACCTACGAGGTGGTCGCGCGCCGTGATGACACGCTGACCACCTACCGGGCTCGCGTCGTGGTCGGCGCGGATGGGGCGAATAGCGTCGTTGCGCGCGACCTCGGATTCGGGCCGCCCGAGGAGCGCGGCGTCGCCCTGGAGGGCAACCTGCCGTGCCCGAACGGCGTTCCCCCGTGGCTGGAGCATCGTGTGCTCATCAGCTTCGCCACGGTGCCCGGCGGGTACGGATGGCTCTTCCCGAAGGGCGACCACGTCAACGTCGGCGTCGGTGGACTCGTGGAGGCCGGGCCGGGGCTACGGACCGAACTCGCACGGTTCACCGGCCTGTTCGGCTGGGACGTCGAGGAGTTGCGGGACGTTCGTGCCACCCGCTGCCGCTCTGGGGCCGCGGCCGGCGCGTGGCGAGCGGCGGTGCGGCTCTGATCGGTGATGCGGCGGGCCTCGTGGAGCCGTTGCTGGGCGAGGGCATCCACGGCGCCGTCGTCTCCGCCATCCTCCTCGCGGAGGTGGCAGATCGCTTCCTCGCGGGGCGGTCCAGCGACCTGCACGAGTATCAGCAGGCGCTGGAACGCGAGTTCGTCCCCACCCTGGAGCGTGCGGCGGCGGCTGCCACCATCCTGCACGCGTGGCCTCGGCCGCTGCTCTGGATGGCAGGGCGCTCGCAGCGGGCCTGGCGGCTGGCAGCCCGCCTCATGCAGCCCTCGGACGGCGATCGCCCGGGTGGTGCGGGCAGCATCGCGCGAGCGGTCGCGTGGCTCGTCCTACCGCCGCTCGCGTGGGTCGCGCGGCGCCGAGGTCCTCGCGTCGCAACCTGACATCATCGGCGTGTGGACGCCCGTCCGCTCATCCCGGGGCGCGATCAGCACCGGCGCCCGGTCGTCCGATGAGTGGCGCCCTCGACTGGATGTGGGCGGTTAGCTCGCCTCACACCAGTACTGCAGTTCGGCGCCGCTGACCGGGTCGTACGCGTACGTGAGGCCTGTGAAGCCGTGCTCGCCGGCGAATTGGTTTACGAGGGTCGCATCCTGCGGTAGCTGAAAGAGCTGCGTCACGATCACGTCTTCCTCGGCCGTCGGGGTGACCCACAGTCGGAGCGCGCGCTCGTCGCCTGCCGCACCGGAAGTGTATTCGGCGTGGAACTCGAGATAGATGTATGGGATGGACTGGACCGAGTCGTCGGTCTCGAACCTCACCGTGTCGACCTCGGTGAGCGGCTCCGAACTGGAGACGCGGTACGCCGTGCTGCAGACGATGCCCGTCGCCCCCGTCGGGCTCCCCGTGGCAGGCGCCGTCGCCGGTGAGTCATCTTCGGCACAGGCGCTGGCGAGCAGGACGACTGCTGTTGCTATCAAGAACGACCAGGCGAAGCGCTGTTTCATCGTGCGCATAGATTAGGGCTCTCCCGTCCAGTCCGGAATCGCCGCCGGTCCGCCGCGTGGATCAGACCCTCGACGCCGCCCGATGCCGACAGCGGTAGCTTCGGTGGGCAAGCGTGATCCACGCGTCGGATCTTGAGCGCGGACTCGCTGTACGGTGCAGGCTCACCAGCGTGTCCGTGAAGGAGAGACTGATGGAAGAAGCGCCGCGCGTCCTGTACGAGACCAAGTTCGAGGGCCGGCTCGCGGTGCTCACGATGAACCGCGCTCGCCACCGGAACCCCTTGAGCTCCCAGATGATGGCCGCGCTTGACGAGGCGTTCGCGGAGGCGGAACAGGACCCTGAGGTCCGCGTCATCATGCTTCGAGGTGACGGACCGACGTTCTCCGGCGGACATGACCTGGGTTCGCCGGACGCCCTCGCGACCCGCGCGGAGCGCGAGAACGAAGCCATGGCTCAGCGGTACCCGCGGACGCGTGGCATGGATGTTGACCCGCACCTCCGGTGGCGGAACATCCCGAAGCCCACCATCGCCGTCGTCCAGGGCGCCTGCATCTACGCCGGCTGGATGCTTGCTTCGGCAATGGACGTCATCTTCGCGGCTGACGACGCGCAGTTCTTGCCGACGAACTTCGCCTACTTCGCGGTGCCGTGGGACATCGGCGCACGTCGCGCGAAGTACCTGATGTTCGACAACCGCTTCCTCTCCGCTCACGAGGCGCTCGAGTGGGGGTTCGTCCAGGAGGTGCATCCGCCGGCAGAACTCGAGGACGCAGCGATGGCGTATGCCTCGCGTGTAGCCCAACAGGACCCCTTCCAGCTCCGCATGATGAAACACTCGATCCACCAGATGCAGGAGATCCAGGGCTTCACGCCTCACATGCTCTCGTCGTTCAGCGACCGCATGGTGCGCGCGGCGAACACCACCGCGATCACGACCGACGGCCTGACGAGGCGCGAGTACCTGAGTGTCGAGCGCGCTCGCGCCAACCGGATCGCTGTGCAGGACGGCTCCGAAGGCGATGCATCCACACCGGAGTCGTGACGTCCGTCTTCCACGACGGTCGAGCCTCGTGGTGTCACCAGGTTGGGCTCGCCCCAGGTCCATCGTTCGGGACGGGGACGGACCACGGGGTGGCAGAGACGATCAGCGGGAACGCTGGCAGGGCGGTGAAGGCCGTGGGGAACCAGATCGCCGACGCTCGCTCGCGGGCGGGCTGAGTTCGCGGTCGGTGTGGTCTCCTGGCGTCACCGTGGTGGTCATCGGTCTCGCTCGGGTGTGCTGCGATCCTCGCGGTCCGTGGCGTACTCCAGGGGCGGACCGTCTACGCGCACCTGCGTGCCGGCACGTCCGTCCAACATGGCGGTGACCTCCGCCAGGCTCCCGATCGCCGCACGACCGCCGGTGCGCTCCACGAACCGGCAGGCCGCCTCCACCTTGGGGCCCATCGAACCGGCGGGGTAGGTACCGGTCCGCAGTCCCTCGGGTGTCGCGCGCACCAGCCGACGTTGTCCGGGCGTGCCGAAGTCGGAGTAGATGCCGTCAACATCCGTGGCCAGCACCAGCGCGTCCGCGCCGAGTTCCTCCGCCAGGAGGGCCGCCGTGAGGTCCTTGTCGATCACCGCCTCGACGCCACGGTGAGCGCCGGCGTCCTCGATGACGGGGACGCCGCCACCGCCGGCGCACACCACCAGGAATCCTGACTCGACGAGCGTCCGGATCGCGTGGAGTTGCACGATCCGTCGTGGTTCCGGGGAGGGCACCACGCGCCGCCATGCCCGGCCATCCGGCCCGTCCGGACGCACGGCCCAGCCGTGCAGAGCCGCGAGCTCGCGCGCCTCGTCCGCTTCGTACACGGGGCCGATGAACTTGGTAGGAGCGTTGAACGACGGATCATCGGCGTCCACGACGACGCGGGTGATCACAGCGACCGTGTCCTGGTGGTCGATCGCGTTGTCCAGCTGCATCTCCAGGACATACCCGATCTGGCCCACGCTCTCGGAGCCGAGTACGTCCAGCGGGTAGGGCTCGACCTCGGCATACGCGTCGCTCATGAGGGCGAGCAGGCCGACCTGCGGCCCGTTGCCGTGCGTGATGACCAGCCGGTGACGAGTGGAGGCGTCGGCGAGGACCCGCGCGGCGGCGCGGGCCGCACGCGCCTGGTTCGACGCGCTCGGTTCCTCGCCACGCCGCAGCAGCGCGTTCCCGCCGAGGGCCACGACGGCCAGGGAGTGGGTGGGGTGATTGGTCATGGGACGCGGCCCCTGCCCCGGCTCCGCCAGCTCGATCCCGTCGTACCGGCGATATCAACGGCCCGTCGAAACGGGACGTGTCGCCCTCTACGAGTATCGCGCGGACAGGGGACGATGACCACGTCGTGAGTCGGAGGCCGCCTGGCTCGTGAAACCATGCGGGATGCGGGCGCCTCCCGGCGCCCCGATGAAGGGACCTGCCCCGGGACAGCAGGACCAGGCACCCGGGCAGCCGACGTGGTGGTGCGACCGAAGGTGCACGCCGCGTCCCACGAGCAGATCGCGGAGACTGAGCGCGTGCGCGCCCCGAACCCCTCCCTTCAACGGACTATGGTGAGCGGGCGAGGAGCAACCCCTCCGCGACCGCCGCAACGACGATTAGCACGACGGCGACGCCGAAGCAGGCGACCTCGCTGCTGGTCCACTCGAGGTCGCGCCAGCGGCGCTCGGTCCGCCACCGCTTCGCTCCCACGCGGTCCGCGATCCAGCGCGACTTGGTCATCGTGACCGCGGCGACGAGGACGTAGGCGGACACCTCCCAGAGTCCGACCTGGGCGAACCGGACCAGACCGGCGCCGACGCTCGACATCGGGTATTCGAAGTCGTTCAGGCCGGCGACCCGTCCGATCGTGAAGGCGAGGATGAAGATGACCAGCGTCCCCGGGTTGAGCGGCCCGAACCGAAACAGGGTGGAGGACGCGCCGATGAACGCGAGCATCCCGAGGTTGATCGGCAGCGCGACGGCGAGGACTTCTCCGACTGATTCCGCGTCCGTCGGCCCGGTGGCCTCGCCCTCGTAGCCGTCACCGAGCCAGAGGTGGAGGGCGAACGATGCGAAGAGGACCGCAAAGGTCGCCAGCCACAGCACGACGACGCGGATGAGTACCGGTTGCCCATAGACCCACTCCAGTCGAGGGGCCCGCGGAGCGGCGGCGGACGTCCCGGAGTCGCTTGAGCGCTCCGGAAGCTGAGTCATGTCGGAGACCATTCTCTCGGCGCCCGTGAAGCGTCGAGGTCCGCCTGCCACCCGGCCCTCTCGGAGATCGACCGCAAGCGCGGCCTATGTGCCTTCGAGGGACGCGACCGCCTCGCGTATCCCCACGCTGGCCTGCCGGGCGATCGCATGGAGTTCGGCGTTGTCGCGCACTTCCGCCACCTCCGCGGGATCGAAGGCGATCACCACGCGATGCTCGCCAACGTCGTAGACCGCGACGTTGCACGGGGCGACCAGCCCGAACCCCTTCCAGAGCGACAGTGCCGCGTGCGCCAGGCGTGGATTACACACGCCGAGGATCCGGTACGGCTCCACATCCACACCGATGCGGTCCTTCAGCACGTCGCGGACATCGACCTCCGTGAGCACGCCAAAGCCCCGGGCCTTCAGCGCCTCGCGGAGTTGGGCCTCGGCGTCTTTCATCGAGAGCGACGTCGTCGTTTGGATCGCTGGTTCGTGCGTCATTGTCGGCTCCTTCGCCTGCGTGTGCTCCAGACGCCTCGATCCCCGGACGAGATGTGCGTGGCTCCGATGACGCGCGGACATCGGGGGCGTCCTGCATCCTCCGGGTGCCTGTCCAACGTATCGCGGCGCCGGACATTCCTGTTCGGGACGAACGTCACTCCATCAAGCGGCAGAACGTCACTGAACATCAGCGCGAGTGGCTCGATCGGCGATCGAGGTGTTGCGAAAAGGTGTGCGCGTTCCGAAACGTCCCCTGAACCGCCCGTTTGCTCTCGTGGTGTGGCCGGCTTCGTTGCCGGACGCAGGCGGGGCGAGGGGTGGAGCACGTGAGGATATGGGCGCGAAGGCTGCTCGTTGGGGCCGGCATCATCGCGGTGGGGATCGGGTTCGTGGGGTATGTGGCCGACGACGGAACGGTGGGCAGCCCGCTGGCTTCGAGGATCGCGCACGGCGAAGTGGACTCGATCCTGCCGTCTCTCGTGCCGTCGCTCGTTTTGTCCGAGGCGGTCGCCGAGGCCGACCACAACGCGACCGGGCGCGAGGGGGGCGAGCTGCCTCGGCACGCGACGCCGTTCGAGACGCACCTCCCGGGCATCGCGAACCTCGACGCGGCGTTGCTGATCGCGGTGCAGGCGGCGGCTCGCGATGCGGCCGAGGATGGCGTGCCGTTCTGGGTGACGAGCGGGTGGCGGAGCGCGGCGTACCAGCAGCAGCTCCTGGACGAGGCCGTCGAGGAGTACGGGGGCCTGGAGGAGGCGCGGCGCTTCGTCGCGACGCCGTCGACCTCGAACCACGTCACCGGGCGGGCGGTGGACATCGGGCCGACCGATGCGGACAGCTGGCTGAGCCAACACGGCTCGGCGTACGGGCTGTGTCAGACCTACGCGAACGAGATGTGGCACTTCGAGCTGGCGACGGAGCCGGGTGGGATCTGTCCCGCGATGCTGTCTGATGCCAGCGAGATGCAGTAGTCGGTCAGGATGCCTTCGAGGGATGGGACGCGACGAGAGGGCGAGCTGACGGAGTGGCAGGAGGGCGGCA
>JALOAM010000003.1 GCA_023228765.1 Dehalococcoidia bacterium | reverse complement strand
GCCCCAACCGCCGAGGCCCCTCCGCGTCCTGCGTCGCCTCGACGCTCGTCTCCCACCCCTCCCCCAGCACGCTGAGGGTGCCCTCCAGCGCCGCGAGGGACAACGCGCGACGGGCCTTCGGGTTCTGGATGACGACGGCACGAGGCATGCCCACATGCTACGGGGACGCGGACCGTGACGCTCCGGCCCAGCTCGTTCGCCTCACCTCTCACCTGCGGCTTCCGACCCCCTCGCCCGCGAAGGCGAGGGCTGGGGTGAGGGTCTGCTCTGCTTCCGCCCCTCGGGCATCCTCAACCGCCGCGGCGGCAACGAGTGAGGCACGCCGTCCAACTCCGGCCCCCTCTCCCGGTTCCGGGAGAGGGTTGGGGTGAGGGCCGACTACGGCCCGCGATGCCCGCCGGGGGCCATAACGCTCGTCCGCACTATCATCGCCACCGCTACCCGGACCAGCGCGGAGGCCACATGATCCGTATCAAGCGGTACGACCACATCAGCATGGCTGTACCCGAACTCGACCCGCAGATCGCGATCATGGAGCGGCTCTTCGGCTTCCGGTTCGCCGGCAAGTTCGAAAACGAGGAGGGCTACTTCGGCGCCAACCTCGAGATCCCCGGGCGCAGCGGGCTCGGGTGGGAAGTGCTGGCACCGAACGGGCCGGACTCCTACCTCCACCGCTTCCTCGCGGGCGCAACGGGCCCCGGCCTGCACCACGTCGCCCTGCAGATCGAGTCGACCGATCAGGCCGCCGAGGTGATCCGCGCCGAGGGCATGGAGCCCTGGGGCCACCGTCCGCAGGACGGCGGCGACGGCCGCGGCGTCATCTATCTCCACCCGCGCAGCGGCGGTCGTGGCTTCCTCTGGCAGATGTACGCCGGCGACCCGTGGCACACCGCCGAGCCGTTCGAGGAGACCCGGGACGACACCCTTGGCATCATCGCGGTGAACCACCTGGCCCACGCCACCCGCGACCGCTACGAGCTCACCGGCTGGTACGAGCGCGTCTTCGGCGCCTACCCCGTCTGGGAGTCCCCGGAGGGCACGGGCGAGGGCGGCTTCCGCACCCGTGTCGTGGAGGTGCAGGGCGCCCAGCTCCGCTTCGAGGCGATCGAGCCCTCCCGCGACGACTCGTTCATCGCGAAGTTCCTCGACGCCCGCGGCGAGTCCATGCACCACGTCACCTTCGAGGTCCGCGACTTCTCGCAGGCCCTCGCCGCGTGCGAAACGCAGCAGGTCCCCGTCTTCGGTGAGCGCTCCGGCGTCCGCGAGGGCGCGAAGTGGAGCGAGGCCTTCATCCACCCGCGGTACACGGGCGGCATGCTGGTGCAGTTCTTCTGGCAGGAGCGACCCGGCATCTGGGTCTAGCAGCCCGGCGGCGAGCGCCCTCGGAAACCTCGTCGTCGACCAGCCGGCGATCCTCGGAAAGCCCTCACCCCAACCTCTCCCGGAACCGGGAGAGGGGGTCAGACTTCGGAGGGCGGAGCTAGCGCCCGGCGATGTGCTTTCGCTTGTGCTCCACGTAGTCGACGAGCAGGTACTCGCCGAGGCGGTCCGGGGTCGTGTAGAAGACGCGGCCGCCGTTGATCTTCGCGAGCTGGTTCACGAACTCCTTGAGGTAGTAGTTGCGGTCCAGCATGAAGGTGTTGATGCGGATGTCCTGCTGGGTCACCCGCTTCACGGCCTTCAGCGTCTCGCGGATCGTGATCGGGCTCGGCGGGTAGGCGAACTGCGACCGGCCACGTTCGAGGTGGGCGGTCGGCTCGCCGTCCGAGATCATCAGGATCTGCTTCGCGCCGCCTCGATGCTTCGCGAGCAGACGCTCCGCCAGCATCAGCGCGTGGTGCATGTTCGTGCCGAGCACTGACTCGTCCCAGCGGACGTAGGGCAGCTCCTGCGGCTTCAGCTCCCGCGCGTACGCGGAGAAGCCGATGACGTAGAGCGAGTCCTTCGGGTACTGCGACTTGATGAGGTTCTGCAGCGCCAACGCGACCTTCTTCGCGGCCTGGAACGACCCGCGGAGGGCCATGGACCACGAGAGGTCCACCATCAGCACCGTCGCCGTGGTGGTGACCAGCTCGGAGCGGTAGACCTCGAAGTCGTCGGGGTGCAGCTTGACCGGAGCGCCCCGGCCTTCGCGCTCCAGGGCGTTACGGATCGTCTTGCCCATGTCGAGGTAGAACGGGTCGCCGAACTCGTACGGCTTGCTGTCGTCCAGGCGTTCGCCGTGACGGCCGGACTCCGGCACCGGGTGGTTGCCCAGGTTCTGCTTCTTGAGCTGCCGGTAGATCTCCTGCAGCGCGTTCTGCCCGATCATCCGCGTCCCGCGCGGCGTCAGCTGCCACTCGTCGCCCTCGCGGCGGACATAGCCCGCCTCCTCGAGGACCTCGAGCAGCTTCTTCAGCTCCTCGAACTGGTCGACGGCGTCGTCGCCGAGCATCTCGCGGAGCTGGTCGAGGTCGACGTGGTCGAGTTCGCCGGTGTACTGCGCGCGCTCGAGGTCGCTCTCGAGGCCATCGATGTTGGACATCTCGTCCATGAGGCGCATCGCCTCCTGGAGTCCGACCTCCTGGTCGCCCCGGAACGGGTACGAGGACGGGTCCTCCCCGTTGGGGTTGAGGAAGTCCAGGTTCTGGGCCAGCTCGGACAGCTCGGCCTCAAGCTCCGGGTCGCCGAGGCGGTCCGAGAGGAGGCTCTGGAGCTGGTCGCGCTGGTCGCCGGGCAGTGACTGCATCAGCGACTGCATCGCCTGCATCTGCGCCTGCATCTGCTCGATCAGCTCGTCCAGCGACTGCGGCGGGTTGTCGCCGAACATGTCGCCGTACTTGTCCATGAAGGAGTCGAAGTCGGGATCCTCGCCACGCATGCGCTGGGCGAGCATGTCGTTCAGGTCGCGGACCATGTCCTTCATGCGCTGGATGTCCCCGTCGGACATCTCCTGGACCATCTTCTCGACGTCCTTGAAGAACTGGTTCGTCATCGACTGGCGGAGCTGCTCCGTCAGTTCCTGGAAGCGCCGCTGCGCCTCCGGGTCCAGGAACTCGTAGTTCTGGAGCTCCTTCATCTGGCCCGCCGGGTCGTCCGGCAACTGGTCGAGGAAGTCCTGCTTCCGCTGCGCGATCCGCTGCAGCATCTCCTGGAACTGCTGCTCGTCGCTGCCACCCTGCTGGCCACCGCTCTGCGGCTGACCACCCTCCGAGGGCTCACCGGACTGCTGGCCGCCCTGAGGCTGCCCGTTCTGCTGGCCACGCTGGCCGGACTGCCGCATGCCACCTTGCTGCATGCCGGGCTGCTGCTGGCCCATCTGGCCGCGTTGCCCTTGCTGGCCCTGCTGCCCGTCCGAACCCTGCTGGCCGTCTTGCCCCTCGAAGCCCTGTTGGCCCTCGGCACCCTGCTCGCCACTCGGCTGCTGGCCGTCCTGCTGGCCCGAAGGCTGCTCGCCGGAGGGCTGTCCGTCCTGCCCCGGCTCACCCTGCTCACCCAGGCGGTCGCGGAGCGTGTCGCGCTCGAGGTCGAGGATCTCGTCAAGCTGGCGTCGGATGTCCTCCATGACCCCGCCGAGGTCGTACTGGTCCAGGCGCTGGCGACGCATCTGGCGTAGGCGCTGGAGGAGGTCACGGAGGCCCTGCATGCGGTCACCCTGCGGGGAGCGCATGCCTCGCTGCATCAGGTTCCGCAGCGCGTGCTGCAAGTCCCCGAAGTTCATCAGGTCATCGGACAGCGCCTCGAGGATGTCGTCCGCGTCGAGGGACGGGAGCGATTGCGTCCCGTCCCACTCGGAGTAGCGGTATCTCATCGCCATGTGGCGGTTCCAGTCCCAGGGCCGCGGCGGAGCAGACAGCCGGGCCTACCGTGGGGCGCCCGAGGGCTACCCGCGGTAGAGCGCCTGCCCGCCGACCCGGTCCTTGTTCAGTCGCTTGTTCAGGTGGAGCCCTTCGAGCACGAACTCCACCGCGGACGCCTGCACTTCCGGCCGCTCGTCGCTGGTCACGCGACCGACCACCTCGGCGAGGCCGTCGATCGTGCGAAGCAGCGCGATGTACTCGGAGGCAGCCATCGCCTCGCCCGTCTCCACGGAGAGGCCGCTCTTGAACGCCTCCACGATGGACTCCGTGTCCGCGTCACCCAGGTGGCGGTTGAAGGAGGAGACCACGGCGCCCTGGATCAGGCGGTCGAGGATCTGCTCGTCCTTGCCTTCCTCGACGGTCTCGAACTCCACCTTGCCCTGCAGGCTGGGGATGACGAACGGGAGGTCCGAGACGCGCGGCACCACGACGTTGCTGCCGAGGCGGATGGCGCGCCGGAGGGCGTTCGCGAGGAGCGCCTCGTAGTTCGCGACGGAGGCGCGGACGGAGACGCCCGAGCGCTGGCTGACGTCCGGCGACCGCCGGGCCAGCCGGCTGATCTCCGCGACGATCTCCTTCATGTACTCCGGGACGACGACCTCGAACTCCCCGGTCTCGAGGTGCGAGGACTCGGACTCCATGATCGAGATCTCGTGCTCGATCGTCCGGGGGTAGTGCGTCCGGATCTGGGAGCCGTAGCGGTCCTTCAGCGGGGTGATGATACGCCCGCGGTTGGTGTAGTCCTCCGGGTTCGCCGTCGCCACCACGAGGACGTCGAGGTCCAGCCGCACCTTGTGGCCGCGGATCTGGACGTCGCGCTCCTCCATGACGTTGAGGAGGCCGACCTGGATGCGCTCCTGGAGATCGGGCAACTCGTTGAGGGCGAAGATGCCGCGGTTCGTCCGCGGGATCAGGCCGTAGTGGATCGTCAGCTCGTCGGAGAGGTAGCGGCCCTCCGCGACCTTGATCGGGTCGATCTCACCGATGAGGTCCGCGATGGTGATGTCCGGCGTCGCCAGCTTCTCCCCGTACCGCTCGCTGCGGTGCAGCCAGCGGATGGGAGAGTCGTCCCCGCGCTCCGCGACCAGCAGCTTCGCTTCCGCGGAGAGTGGGTTGTACGGGTTCTCCGGGATCTCGCACCCGTCGAGGACGGGCGTGTACTCGTCGAGCAGCGACGTGAGGCTGCGGATGATGCGGGACTTCGCCTGGCCGCGCTCGCCCAGCAGGATGATGTCCTGCCCGGAGAGGATCGCGTTCTCCAGCTGCGGCACCACGCTGTCCTCGTACCCCACGATCCCCGGGAAGACTTCCTCACCGGTTCGGATCTTGGTGATGAGGTTGCGTCGCATCTCCTCGCGGACGGGAAGCACCTCGTACCCCGAGGCCTTCAACTGTCCCAGCGTGGCCGGTCGTTCATTCGCCAAGGTTCTACCCCCTCCGCTTCGCGCTCAGTATACGCAGGCGCAAAGGGGGTACGAGGAGAAGGCGCATGACGCACCCGTGACATCTTCCGCGAGGCGGCGGAGGCCCACGTCCCGGCATCGACGTCCGTCTTGCGAGACTGGACCAGTTCGCCCTCACCCCCCACCCTCTCCCGCCGAGCCGGGAATGGGTCAGAAGTGAGCGGTGGAGGAAGAGCGGCAGCCGTCCAACCCACGCTCCGAGGTCTGACCCCCTCGCCCGCGAAGCGGGAGAGGGCTGGGGTGAGGGTCCGCTCCGCCCTCGCCAGTTCCGTCCTCAACACGCAACGAACCCCTCGCTCGCGCGAGGGGTTCGTCGTTCGTCCCGAGTCGGGAAGAGCAAGCGGAGCGAGCTAGCTCGCCGCCTCCGCCGCGCCGGCGGCCACCGGCACGCGGGTCTGCAGCTGCTCGACCGCGCGGCCCAGCAGCGAGTCGCGCACCACGATGACCTCCGGGAGGTCCAGCAGGTCGCCCAGCGACACATTCAGCGCGCCCGCGACGCCGAGGAGCGTCGAGAGGGGCATGTCGCGCTTGCCGTTCTCGTAGTTGGAGAGGGAGGCCTGGGTGATGCCGGTCAGCCGGGCGACATCGGCCTGCGACATCTCGCGGCGCAGACGCCACTCTCGGACGCGGTGACCCACGGAGACGCGGGTCGCGCGCTGTTCGGCCTCAACGATTGTCGTCACTGCTCTGTCCTTCATAGGGCCCCGAGCACGGAGTCGTCCCGCCTCGGGTTCCGCTTCGCTGTGCCGCCCGGCCGTCACCGGTGAGTTCCCGGCTCCGACAGTGCACCGCGTGATTGTGCATTCCAGCACAATCCATCATGCCTGTCGTGACGGTCACAGGCAAGGACGGATCATGTGACGATTGTTAAGTTTGGGTCTCGGGTAACGTCCGGCCGCGCTGGAAGGCTACATAAACAGCGTTATGGCAGGATTTCGATCTCAGCGACCTGCCCGACCTCGAGTTGCCAGGCCCATCCGTCGTCGCTGGACATGAACCAAATGTCTCGGTGCAGCCCGTGCACGGCGCTCCCCGTGTCCGCGCAGCGGTACACGCGCTCCGTCGGGTCGCCGATGATGCGGAACTCCTGGCCGAGGTAGGCGTACGCGCAGGCGGCCGCTCCCGAGTAGACCACCGACCCGTCGCGCATGGCACCACAGAAGTTGCCGCCGTCACCCGGGTGCAGGCCCAGCGGGCCCACCTGGCAGTAGTAGAACGAGACCGTCGCCGTAATACGGTCGCCCGGCGACAGCACCGGTTCGAGGTCGGCCGCGGGGGCGGGGGTCGCCGCCGCGACCTCGGCGGGCGCGGGAGGCCTCGGCGCCTCCGCCACGATCGCCGCCGTCGCCTGCCGCGCGTCGGCATGTGACTCGCTCAGCGGTCGAGTCAGGCCGAGGTCCACCGGGATCGCGGCGGGCTCGTCGGCCGCGGTCGACGCCTCGAACACGAGGGCGTTCGGCGAGAGCCAACCGTCCGAGGCATCCTCCACCGTGTCGGCCTCGGGGGCGTCCCCGCCGGGAATAAGCGACGAGACCGTACGGGTGGACGCGGAGCCCAGCTCGACGATGCTCGCGGGGACCGTGAGGTAACGGGCGAAAGACTCTTGTTGCTGGCCGGCGGACCGCGTCGTGAACGCAAACGACATCACGCCCACGAGGAGCGCGATCGCCAGGCCACCCAGGCCCGCAGCAGTGGACCGGCGGAGGATGCCCCCACCGGCGCGAAGAAGAGTTCCCGCCATCGCGGGCGAGTATGGCAGCGCAACCGTTCCGTCAGATACCGGGAAACGCCCCAAGTTATCCACAAACGTGGATGCGTTCCGGGGCGCAGGTTCAATCCGACCACAAGACTGTGGATAGGTTCAGTCCAGAACACGACGACCAGACTCGCCCCAAGGCGGGTTCGTCAGCGCTTCGTCAGTCTCGACGTGAATCTCGCGGCGGCAGACCCACCTCGACTAGACCAGGTAACCCTCAGCACGGAGGTCATGGACGGTCGCGCGGAACGCCGCCACGGTGTCCTCCACCTCGCGGTCGCCGTGCGTGCTGGAGACCATCCCGCCGTTCCCCATCAGGTCGACGCCGTGGTTGTAGAGCGCCCAACGGAGCGGCCGCATGAGGTCCGGCACGACGCCGTGCGGTTCGTCCATGGCGTCCCATTCGACCTCGACGGGCATGGGCGCGTCGTAGCCGAGGTTGAGGTGCCACATCGAGGAGACCGCCCACGCCGAGCCGGGGACGCCTTCCTCGCGGAACATCGTGTTGATCCCCCGCACGATCGAGGCAGCCGTGGCGTCGGCGCGCTCGCACTCGTCGCCAGCCGCGATGATGCGGAGCGCTTCGAGGCCGGCCGCGGCCGAGACGGGGTTCGCGTTGAACGTGCCCTGGTGCGAGATCCTCGAGCGGTCGTTCCACTCCGAATCGCTCTCGCGCAGCTCGATGAAGTCGAGGATGTCGGCGCGCCCGGTGACGCAGCCGCCGGGGAACCCACCCGCGAGGATCTTCGCGAGCGTCGTGAGGTCCGGCGTCACGCCGTAGCGCTCCTGCGCGCCACCTGGCGCCATCCGGAAGCCGGTGATGACCTCGTCCATGATGAACAGCGCGCCGGTCTCCTCCGTCAGCCGTCGCGCCTCGTGCAGGTAGGACGGGTCGAGGGGATGCGTGCCCCAGTGCGCGCCGGTCGGCTCGAGGATCACCGCGGCGACGTCACGCGGTTCGAGCGCCTCGTGCAGGGCCTTCACGTCGCCCGAGGGCACCACGGTGAGCGTCGAGTAGAACGAGGGCGGCACGCCGACCGAGAACGGCAGCGGCTCGTCAGCCCTCGTGCGGCCCACCAGCAAGTCGTTCCAGCCGTGGAAGTGCTCCTCCAGCTTCACCACGCGCTCGCGGCCGGTATAGGCGCGTGCCAGGCGCATCGCCATCATCGTGGCCTCCGTGCCGCTGGAGGTGAACCGCACCCGCTCCGCGCACGGGACCATGTCGATCACCTGCTGGCCCCAGGCCACTTCGAGGTCGTGCGATGAGCCGAAGTGCGTGCCCCGCTCCATCGCGCGGCGGGCAGCGTCCATCACCTCCGGCCGGTTGTGCCCCAGCAGCAGCGCCCCGTGCCCGCCGATGAAATCGACGTATTCGTTCCCGTCGATGTCCCACTTGCGCGGGCCATCCGCGCGGTCCACGTAGATCGGGAACGGGAAGAACGCGCGCGCATCGTGGGTCACGCCGGAGGGGAAGACGCGGGCGGCCTTGTCCGCGAACGCCTTCGACTTCGCGTGCATCGCCCGGTAGGTCTCGAGGATGGAGGACATGAGGCACCCCTTCGCGCTCCCGGTGGTTACCCGCCGCGGTCCGGAGGCGCCTCCCACAGTGTCGGAGCGCCCTCACCCGCAGGCAACAACATCCCGTCACCGCCCCCTCGACCGCGCTCCTACGCTGGGAGCGCACGGACGGAGGCCCACGATGCCCGCACCAGCACGACTGACCGAGGACCAAGTCGCGAGCGCGCTCTCCAGCCTGGACGGCTGGGCCCGCGAAGGCGACCAGATCATCCGCAACTTCGAGTTCGGCGACTTCGTGGAGGCGTTCGGCTTCCTCGCACGCGCCGCCATCCTCCAGGAGAAGGCGAACCACCACGCAGAGGTCTGGGGCGTCTACAACCAGGTGCGCCTGACGCTGAGCACCCACGACGCGGGCGGCCTCACCCAGAAGGACATCGACCTCGCCACCGCGATCAACGCGCTGTTGGGATAGGCCAGCCGCCCGATCCCGATTCTGACTCTGACCCCCTCTCCCGGTTTCGGGAGAGGGTTGGGGTGAGGGTCCTCCGGGAGTGCATTCGCGCTGCAGATGCCGGAGCAGGCCCTCACCCCCGGCCCCTCTCCCGAAACCGGGAGAGGGGAGTCAGAGTCAAAGGGGGAGTCGGAGTCAGAGTCGGAGTCGAGGCGTGGGCGGGCCGCGCCCGTCGCTACCTCGGACGGTTGTAGGCGCGGACACCGAGGGGGATCGCGATCACGAGGAGGATCGCGGCCCAGATCAGCGTGGCGAGGACGGCGCCGTCCGAGTTCTGCCCGAGCGCGAGCGCCCTCGACGCGTTCACGGCGTGCGTGAAGGGGTTGTTGTCCGCGACCGGCTGCAGCCAGCCGGGCATCGACTCCACGGGGACGAACGCCGACGAGATGAACGTGATCGGGAAGATCGCGACGAAGCCGATCACGTTCACGGACTCGACGCTGCGCGCGGTGAGGCCGATCGCGGCGAAGAGGCCCGCGATGGGCAGCGCGAACAGGATCGCGATGGCCGGCGAGGCGATCGACTCCAGCAGTGTCCCGCCGAAGCGGAACCCGATCAGGTAGCCCACCCCGATCATCAGCGCCGCGACGAAGATGTCCGCCAGCAGGTCCGCCGTGAGCCGCCCGACGATCACCGCGGAGCGCGCGATCGGCAGGGAGCGGAAGCGATCGAAGAGACCGGACTGCGCGTCCTGCGCCAGGCCGAGGGCGGTCGCGAACGCGCCGAAGACGACCGTCTGCACCAGGATGCCCGGCAGCAGGAACGTGATGTAGTCCGGCGTGGTGACGCTCATCGCGCCACCCAGCACGTAGGTGAAGAGCAGCAGGAACATCACCGGCTGCACCGTTAGCCCCACCAGGTTCTCCGGCAGGCGGACGTAGCGCAGCAGGTTCCGGCGCGTCATCACGAACGAGTCATGCAGCGCCCAGCGGAGGCCGCCCTCGCTGGCGGCGGCGGGCATCGTGCGGGTGGTGGTGGTCATGCACGGGCTCCTGACCGCGACGCTGTCGCGAGTTCGGCGTCGACTTCCTCGGCGGCGCGGCCGGTGAGGGCGAGGAACACATCATCGAGGCTGGGCTGGCGGAACTGGAGGTCGGCGACGGTGATGTTGCCGGCGTCCAGCGCGCGGATGATCTCGGCGACCACGCCCGGCTCCGAGCCGACCGCGACGGTCACCTCGTGCGCCGCGACGTCGACGTAGGGCGTGTCTCCGAACGCCTGGAGGATGCCGCGGGCGGGGTCGATCTGGGCAGCATCCCGGAGGCGGACCGCCAGCACGCGGCCGCCGACGCGCTCCTTGAGCTCCGTGGCGGTCCCCTGTGCGATCACGAGACCGTGGTCCACCACCGCGATGTACGAGGCGAGGCGGTCCGCCTCCTCCAGGTACTGCGTCGTCAGCAGCACCGTGGTGCCGCCCTTCGCGAGTTCGTCGATGACCGCCCACAGTTCGATGCGGCTCCGCGGGTCGAGGCCGGTCGTCGGCTCGTCGAGGAACAGCACCTGCGGCTCATTCACGATCGCCGCGGCCAGGTCCAGGCGGCGGCGCATGCCTCCGGAGTAGGTCTTCGCCTGGCGGTCCGCGGCGTCTTCCAGCCCGAACTGCTCGATGAGCGTCCGCGCCCGTCGCTTCGCGACCTCTCCCGGCAGGTGGTACAGCCGCCCGACCATCTCGATGTTCTCGAGACCCGTGAGCTGATCGTCCACCGCGGCGAACTGTCCCGCGAGGCCGATCGCGCTGCGGACGCGAGACGCCTCGCGCACCGCGTCATACCCGGCCACGGACGCGGAACCGCTCGATGGCCTCTGCAACGTCGCGAGGATGTTGACGAGGGTGGTCTTCCCAGCCCCGTTTGGTCCGAGGAGCCCGAAGACGATGCCGGGCTCCACTGTCAGATTCACGCCCCGCAAGGCCTCGACCTTGCCGAACGACTTAGTCACCCCATCGACGACGATGGCGGCTTCGGATGACGAAGGCACGAGGGATTCCCAACCGGGCCGAAGGCCCTGAACGCAGCTCGCCGTGCCGCAGGTGGACCGGAGAATCCGGGCATTTCTGGCGAAGCTCTGGAAGTCTGGCACCCCGCAACGCCACGATCGAGGAAAACGCGCGCCACCGGCGCGGTCAACCCGGCAGTGGCACGACGCACGGGATACCGGCCTCCGACCCCTCCGGATTCCGGCCCCCTCGCCCGCGAAGCGGGAGAGGGCGGGGGTGAGGGTCTGCTCCGAGCTCCGGATTCGAGGTCGTCCAGAGAGGGGAAACAGAAGGGACCCTCACCCCCCGCCCTCTCCCGCTTCGCGGGCGAGGGGGCCGGAATCCGGAGGGGCCGGAGGCGGAGTCAGATCGGGGTCGGAAGATTCGGGTCAGCGACCGGCGATGCGCTCCTCCACGTCGTCGAGGAAGCCTCGGACGGTGCGGTTCCACTCCTCGGGACGCTCGAAGTAGGCGGAGTGGCCCGCGCCCGCGATCACGTGGAAGCGCGAGCCGGGGGTCAGCTCGTGCGAGATCTGGATGAGGTCCGGGTGCACCACCCGATCCTGCTCGCCCACCAGCCAGAGGATGGGCAGGCCCGTGTCCACCAGCCGCTGCGCTGTCGAGCCGCGGTAGTTCACGAACCGCCCGGTCGGCTTGAGGAAGTCCGCACCCCTCGAGGGGTTGAGCGAGCGGATCCGCATGTAGAGGTGGCGCATCTCCGGGTGGGCCTCCGCGTAGCCCTCGGCGAGTGCGCGCTTGAGGAGTGAGCCGGCGAGCGTGCCGTCCGCCTCGAGCGACGCCTTCAGTTCACGGTAGCGGTCATCGAGGCACCCGCCGTTCGTCCCCGAGTACGTGAGGGAGACGATGCGTCCCGGATCGCGCGAGAGCAGTCCGAACGCCGTACGCCCGCCCATGGAGTGCCCCACGAAGTGCACGCGCTCCACGCCGAGGTGGTCGAGGAGCTGTCGCACGTCCGAGCCGAACGCCATCCGCCCGGGGCCATCCTCGATGTCCGGGGAGCGACCGAAGGCGCGGTGGTCGAAGGTGATGACGGGGTAGCGGTCCGCGAGGGCCGGGACCTGCTGCCACCAGGACATCGCGTTGCCCCCCGCACCGTGCGCGAGGAGCACCGGGGTCTCGGGGACGCTCCCCGGCGTCGGGCCGTGGACCTCGTAGTAGAGGCGGAAACCATCGCCGTCGGAGTCCTCGCCGCCGTCGAGGCTGTCGACGGGGCCATCATCGAGGTCGAGGTGGGGCATGTTCGATCTCCTCACCGCCATCCCAGGGGATGCCGGTCACCTTCGAAATGACGGTCAGCATGTCCTCGATGTCACCGAGCAGCTGGTCGTCCGGATCCAGCTCCAGCGCACGGAGGAAGAGGTCGTTCGCGGAGGCGTACAACTCCTCTGCGCTGCCCTCGACGGCCTGGTGGCCGCCGCCCTTCCCGGTCGCCATGGCGTGCGCAACGAACTCCCGGCACCACCCCGCTGAGTAGAGGATGTACGGGTCGTCTCCGCCCACCTCGACGGCACGGTCGAGCTCGGCGATGCCGTCCGCGAACTTGCGCTTTCGTGTCACGAGGGTCTGCCCGAGATAGGAGCGCGCCTGCGCGTACCCGGGCCACTGCGCGACCACCTCCCGGACGGCGGCGAGGGCGCTGTCGATGTCGCCTCCGGCGTGCGACTGCATGATCGACCGCAGCGCCTGTCGCGCCTCGTCGGGTACGGCTTCGCTCATGCGCTCGATGATACGCGGCGCCACGAGCGGCCTCGGCGCACACGCGCTGCGAGGGCGCTCGGTGGGCGCGAACGTGAGCGGAGGCGCGGATACACTGAGGGTGTCCGCGCGCCGATAGCTCAGTGGATAGAGCACCAGTCTTCGGAACTGGGTGTCGGGGGTTCGAATCCCTCTCGGCGCGCCACTCTTCTCTTCTCTCCCATCCTCTCCCCCATCCTCCGGTCTCGCTGTCCTCGTCGTGAGGCCCGGGGCGGCGATGCCTCGATTGCTACACCTGCAGGACTGGCGCACTCCCCTCCGCCGGTCGATTGCCCTCGGGGATTCCCTCTCTGCCGGATCGACGGAATGTGGTACGAAACGCTCACTAGTCGGGCTCATAGCGGGGATCGGACTCTGTGCGCACTGTTCCCATCACCCTGCTGGGTGCGGTCCTCGTGTTCGCGACGCTGGGCGTCGCGTGCTCGGGCGAGGAGCCGGCCGTCGAGGACGCATCGGCGGTGGCTTCGGAGTCGGCGCCTCCGGACGCCAGCAGCGACACCCTCGCCGAGGTGCGTGACCGCGGGTACGTGACGGTCGGGGTGAACGACGCTCTCCCGGGCTTCGGGTTCATCCAGCCGGACGGGGGCTTCGCCGGGTTCGATGTGGAGTTCGGTCACGCCCTCGCCGCAGCGATCTTCGGCGACCGCGAGGCGGTGCACTTCGTCGGCCTCAGCGCCGCGAGCCGCTTCGAGGCCCTGCGCGTCCACGAGATCGATGTCCTCTTCCGGAACACGACGTGGAGCATCAGCCGAGACATGCAGGACATGACGTTCGGCGTGCCGAACTTCTACGACGGCCAGGGTGTCATGGTCCGCGCGGATGCCGGCATCGAGACGCTGCAGGACCTCGACGGGGCGGTGGTGTGCGCGCTCTCGGGCACGACGACGCAGCTCAACCAGGAGGACACGTTCGCCGGTACGGACGTGTCCTACCAGCCGCTCGTGTTCGACCGTGCCGAGACGCTGCAGGAGGCGTTCGCGGCGGGACGCTGCGACGTCTGGACGGCGGACCGCTCCCAGCTCGCGGCACGTCGGGAGTCCTTCCCGGCGCAGGCAGGCGGGCCAGACGCACTCGTGATCCTGTCGGAGACACTATCGAAGGAGCCGCTGGCCCCGGCCACGAGGTCGGACGACGCAGCGTGGTCCGACCTCGTGAACTGGGTGGTGCTCGGCATGGTCGCGGCGGAGGAACTCGGCGTGACGAGCGAGAACGTCGCGGCGCTCGCCGAGGACCCACCAAGCCAGGAGGTCGCACGCCTCCTCGGCTCGACGGTGGACGGCAACGCCTTCCAGGGACATCGGACCTCTCGCCCGACTTCATGCGGAACGTGATCGCGCAGGTCGGCAACTACGGCGAGGTCTACGACCGCTTCATCACCCCGCTCGGCATCTTGCGGGCGGGGTCCCTCAACGCGCTGTGGACGGACGGGGGCCTGATGTACGCGCCCCCGTATCGATAGCGGTGCCCCAATGACCGCCCCCCTCGCCCTGCCGCGGACCCGCCCGATGGACTGGGCGCGTGACGAACGAGTCCGTCGCGCGCTGCTCGAGGCGGTGACGGTGGGCCTCGTCTCGGCGCTTGCGATCTACATCGCGGCACGAGCGCAGGCGGCCGGAGGCGTCGACCTCGGGTTCATGCAGGACCGCGCCGGGTTCGGCGTCGGCGATCAGTTCCTGACGCAGGCCAGCGGGCGCGACTCGCGCTGGATGGCCTACCTCGCCGGACTGGTGAACACCCTGCGCGTCTCCGTCTTCGGCATCGCGCTCTCGCTGGGCATCGGACTCGTCGTCGGCATCGCGCGGCTGTCCTCGAACTGGCTCGCCGCGAAGCTGGCGTTCGGGTACGTCGAGTTCGTCCGTAACATGCCGCTGCCCGTGTTCGTCGTGTTCTGCTACACCGCCGTCGTCCTGCGCCTGCCACGGATCGAGGACAGCGCGGGGTTCTTCGGCCTCGCCTACTTCTCCAACCGATCCGTCGCGTTCCCGTGGCTCGAGTTCGGCGACGGCGCGGCCCTCTGGGGTGCGATCCTCGGCGTCGGGATCCTCGCGGCGTGGGTCACGCACCGCATCCTCCGGACACGCGAGGAGACCACGGGGCGGCCGAGCTACCCCGTGCGCACGGCGCTCGGCATCGTGGCGGTCGCCGGCGTCGGCGGGTTCCTCCTGGCGGGCTCGCCCGCCGCGCTCGACACGCCCGAGGTGGGGCGGTTCCAGTACCAGGGCGGCGTGCAGCTCTCGCCGGAGTTCTTCGGGCTGTTGCTCGCGCTCGCGCTGTTCAACGCGGCGTTCGTCGCCGAGATCGTGCGCGGCGCCATCGCCTCCGTCCCCCGCGGGGAGCGCGAGGCAGCGGCAGCCCTCGGACTGTCCGGATGGCAGCAGCTGCGGCTCGTGGTGTTGCCGCAGGCCCTGCGGGTCATGCTGCCGCCGCTGGCCACGCAGGCGCAAAACCTCGCGAAGATGTCCTCCATCGCCATCGTGGTGGCGTTCCCGGACCTGATGAACGTGGGCGGCACGATCATCAACAACAGCGGCGAGGCGATCCCGGTCTTCATCCTGATGACCGTCACCTACTTCGTCCTCAACCTCGCGATCGCCCTCCTGTTCATCGGCCCGCAGTGGCGCTTCTCCTGGACGCGGGGGCGCCGAGCATGACCGCGCTCGGACTGCCCGTCGGCTCCTCGGACCGTCCGAGGGCTGCCGCCGTCGAGGAAGCCCGGCGCTGGCTGCGCACGCGGCTGTTCAACTCGCCGGGGAACTCCGTCCTCACGGTCGTGCTCCTCACAGGCCTCGGGTGGATCACGTGGACGTTCGCCTCGTGGCTCGCCCTGGAGGCGAACTTCGACGTGATCCGCGCCAACCGCCGGCTGCTGCTGGTGGGCCGCTTCCCCCTCGGCGAGGAGTGGCGGATCTGGCCCGTGTTCTACGGACTCGCGATCGCGGTGATGTGGACGTGGGGCGCCTTCGGGCGCGTGACGCTCGCCGCACTCGTGGCGTTCGCGGTCTTCGGGATCCTCGTGCTGCCGGTGCTGGCCGGGGCGTCCGGGACGCTGGAGACGGTGCCCGCGTTCGTCCTCGCAGCCGGCGCGTACTTCGCGGCACGCCGCTGGGCGCATGGTCGTGGGCGCATCGAAGGCCGCGACCGTGCGAGGTTGATCGCGGGCGCGATGTGGGCGGTGCTCCTCCCCGGCTCGATCGTGCTGCTGCTGATCGACGGCGGGGTCGACCCCGCGCTGTGGGGTGGCCTCTATCTCAACCTGATCGTGGCGAGCGCTGCGCTGATCGGCGCCCTGCCGTTCGGCATCCTCCTCGCGCTGGGGCGTACCTCCTCCTTCCGAGCGCTGCGCGTGGGCTCCACGGTCTACATCGAGCTGATGCGAGGCCTTCCACTCCCGGTGATGCTGACGCTCGCGTGGCTCGCGCTGCGGCACTTCCTGCCCTCGTGGGGCGGGCTTGCGGACGTGGACCTCGTCTACCGCGTGACCATCGCCTTCGGGCTCTTCACCGCCGCGTTCATCGCGGAGGCGCTCCGCGGCGGCCTCAGCGCGGTCCCCCGAGGACAACGCGAGGCGGCGAGCGCCCTCGGGCTGAACGGGCTGCAATCGCTCGCGCTCGTGGTGCTGCCGCAGGCGGTGCGGAACTCGCTGCCCGCGCTGGCGGGCGAGTTCATCGGGCTGTTCATGATGAGCACGATGGTCGCGGTGGTGGGCCTGACGGACATCCTGCAGGCGGCCCGCGCCACCACGGAGCAGCCCGAGTACTTCGGCCGGCAGAAGGAAGTCCTCCTGTTCGTCGGCCTGATCTTCTGGATGACGGCGTTCGGCCTGTCGCGTCTCTCCTCGCGGTTGGAGCGCGCCCTCGCCGGGACGGGGAGCAGGCGCGCATGACCAGCCCACATCAGATCGAGGGCCAGCATCGGATCGAGAGCCAGCATCGGATCGAGGACGGACGCACCTCGGTGGTGGCCACGGATCACACGGCGATCGCCGACCCGGCGATCGTGCTGCGCGATGTGCAGAAGTGGTACGGCAAGTTCCACGCGCTGAAGGGCATCACGACGAACATCGCCGCCGGCGAGACCGTCGTGGTCTTCGGCCCCTCGGGCTCCGCGAAGTCGACGCTCCTCCGGTGCCTCAACCGGCTGGAGGTCCACGACTCCGGCGACATCATCGTGAACGGCGTGACCCTCGATCATCACGTGAGCAACCTCGCGAAGGTGCGGCGGGACGTGGGGATGGTGTTCCAGCACTTCCACCTGTTCCCCCATCTGACCGTGCGCCGCAACATCACCCTCGCCCCGCAGGTCGTCGGCCACACCCCGATCGCCGAGGCCTCCGCCCGCGCCGAGGACCTCCTGGCGCGCGTGGGCATCCCGCAGCTGATCGACATGTACCCCTCGGATCTCTCGGGCGGGCAGATGCAGCGCGTCGCCATCGCCCGCGCCCTCGCGATGGAACCGAAGGTGCTCCTGTTGGACGAGCCCACGTCCGCCCTCGACCCCGAGAGCATCCGAGGCGTCCTCACCCTCCTCGAGGAGCTCGCGGCGACGGGCATGACGATGGTGATCGTGACGCACGAGATGGGCTTCGCGCGCCAGGTGGCGGACCGCCTCCTCTTCCTCGAAGAGGGCCGCGTCGTCGAAGAAGGCACCCCCGACCAGATCTTCGACCACCCCACCGAGGAGCGGACACGCCGCTTCCTCGAGCAGATCCTCTGATCCGGCCCCCTCCCCCGCTGGGGGAGGGTTGGGGAGAGGGCAGAGCGGGAACCGCGAGACCATCGACGCTGGTCCTATACGAGAGGCGCACTCCCCCACGCTCCCCCTAGAGGGAGGAGGGTCAGAGGTCGCGCCATCACAGGCCGCTACGGCGAAGGCGTCCCAGTCTCGGTCGGGGTCTCGGTCGGGGTCTCGATCGGGATGAGGTGGGCAGCGCAGCCCTCGGTCGGCGCGAGGGAGCCATCGGGGCAGGTTGCGCCCGTCCACACGACGCCCTCGATCTGCGTGTACGCCTCCTCGGAGGTGTCGTCGCCGATGAGCGCGCCGCTGAGGTCGGTGCCGGTGAGGTTGGCGTTGCGCAGGTCCGCGCCGCGGAGGTCCACGGAGCGCAGGTTCGCGCCGGTCAGGTTCGCGTCCGCCAGCACGGCACCTCGGAGGTCCGCGTCGAAGAGCGAGGCGTTCGAGGCGTCGATCGCGCTGAGGTCCGCGAGGCGCAGGTCGGCCTGGTTCAGGCGCGTGTCCACGAGCAGGGCGCGACGGAGGTTTGCGTTGCTCAGCTCGGCGCTGTTCAGGATCGCGGACGTGAGACGTGCGCCCTCCAGCGACGCGGTCGTCAGGCGCGCCCCGGCCAGGTTCGCTCCGAAGAGTTCCGCGCTGACGAGGTCGGCCTCGGAGAGGTCGCCCGTGTTCATGCGGATGAGCGGGTCATTGCCGTTCACCAGGCCCAGCTCGTACAGGAACGTCACGACGAAGCGCTTGCGCGGGCCGTCCATCCCGGCGAGCGCGGTCAGCGTCTGAGCGCGGGCGACCTCGCGCATCACGGTGGCTCCGCGCTCGTCGACGACGGTGCTGCTCAGCAGCTCCCGGTCGAGGGCCAGCGAGGCCATCTGGTTCAGGTACTCCTGCAGCCGCTGCTCCTGTGCGTCCTCCAGCGCCTGCGCACGCGCGGAGGCGTTCACCGCCTGGGAGACGAGCTGACCACCAGCGATAAGGACGAACGGGAGGACGATGATCTGGATGTAGTCCAGCAACGACTTCTCGTGGAAGCCGGTCCAGCGCCCGAAGCGCCGCATCCGGGACGGCCAACCGCTCCAGATCCACGCGACGTACCGCGAGGGACCCGCCGTCTTGAGCTGCGTCACGAGGACGCCCCCGCCCCGACGTCGCACTGCCACTCGTCGCGTGGGTCGCCGGCCAGGCGCGCGGTCGGGTTGCTCGCGTAGTAGCCGGGCTCCTCGTAGAAGCCCCAGCCTTCCATGACGCCCTCGATCTCCTGCGCGGCGCGCGCCAGCTCCTCGCGCGCGATCGCGACGAACTCCGGGTCGAGCGGTCCGAGGGTCGGCGTCACGCCCGCATCCTCGGCGTCCTGGGACGCTTCGTCGAGGACCGCGGCGGGCGAGGCAAGCGCAGGCCGGTCCACCTCGGCGGCGCGGACGAGGCCACGATCCAGGGCGCAGCCGATGATGCCCTCCACCACGTCCCACGCGGGGATACGCGGTCGGGCGAACGAGTTCTCGAGGGCGGCCTCCACGTCCGGCAGCCACGCATAGCGCGACACGAGCTCGCGGTCGTTGAACAGCGACTCGCGCGCGGGCGGCACGCCGAGGAGGGCGCTGGTCTTCATGATGTCGTGCGAGGTCGCCCAGGTGATGAAGGCGTAGGCCGCCTCCGGCTGTTCAGCGTCCTCCGGGATCGCGAGGAGCCAGTTGCCGGTGATGGTGCTCGAACGCCGTCCGGGCGGGAACGCCGCCACGCGGAGCTGGTCCGAGACGCTGGACGTGAGGATCTGCTGTGCGTCGGCCGCCCAGCCGATGGCCGCCGCCGCGGTGCCGTCCAGCATCCGCGCCTGCGGGACGTATCGCTCGTCCGCGTAGTCCTCGAACGGCACGCCGAGGCGCGTCGCCTCGTCGAGGTACTCCGCGAGCGCATCGGCGGCGATGGAGGAGCGTAGCGGCGTGGGGTGCCACGAGCGGTCGAAGATGTCGCCGCCACGGGACGCGAGCCAGGAGAGGAACACGTGCGGGTTGGTGGAGGGCGCCAGGCCTGCCGCGCCGATGTAGCCGGGGTCCGGGTTGTCCAGGTTCGTCCGCAGTTCGTCCATCGTCTCGGGCTGGCCGATGATGTCCTGCCGGTACCAGAGCATCATCACGTTGCCGACCAGCGGCAGCGCGTACGTCTCGGCGCCGCGCTCGACGCCCTCCTGGTCCGGGGGGAGCGGGCCGAAGGTGGGCGGCCACACGCCGAGGGAGCGTGAGCGTTCCACGATGTCCGGGTCGGTCTCGTGCCCGAACGGCGCAAGCGGTGCGAGGCGCGAGTGCGTGGCGAGGTACGGCATCCACGGGTCGTCCACGATGATCACGTCGTACTCGCCCAGCTCCTGCTCCGCATTCGAGATCACGGAGTCGCGGTAGGTGACGTAGTCCTGCGCGACCATGCGCTCGCCGGTCTCGCGGTCCAGGATGCCCAGCTCCACCGTGTTCCCGGTGATGTGCTCCCACTCCGGGATGATGCGGAACAACGCCGTGGTCTCCGGGCCCTCGAACGCCGCGATGCGGATCGTGACCGGCTGGGTGACGGCGGGCGGGAGCTCCGGCTCGTCCGAACCACACGCGACGAGGCTGGCGGCGGCCAGTAGCCACGCCAATACGCACAGCGATCGCAGGGAGCGGAATCCGGCGCCCACAATGACCCCATCAAACGAGCACCCAGGACGCGCATCGTAGTGGTAGCCAGCATTACGCGTGGATCAGAGTTTTCCCGCGCTGTACCCGCGCGCCGGTAGCATCACCCGATGGCAGCCACATCGCCCCGAGTCGTCGTCACCGCCGCCCCCGGCTTCGAGGGCATCGCCACGCTCTCGGCGCGCAGCCTCCGGCTCGAGGTGGCTGCGCACGGCGTCAAGGGCATCGCGCTCCACCTCGACGAGCGGGGCTGGTCGCTGCGCGAGTCATCGGACGGCGGCACCACCACCGTCCGCGCGGACTTCCTCGAAGGGCGCATGGCCGCCCGCATCCGCGACGCCCACCGAGGGGAGGCACGCCTCGCGACGGCCCTCGGGCTGAAGAAGCTCCCCACCACCCCACTGGTCCTCGACGCCACGGCCGGCCTCGGGCGGGACTCTGTGCTCGCCGCCGCGCTCGGCTGCGAGGTCATCGCCTGCGAGCGGTCGCCCATCGTCGCGCTGCTGCTCCGGGACGCCCTCGTGCGGGCCGACGGCGGAGGCCTCCGCGACCTCGCCGGCCGCATCGAGGTCCGCGACGCCGACGCCCGCGAGGTCCTCGCCGCGCTCGAGGAGTCCCCGGACGTCGTCCTCGTCGACCCGATGTTCCCGGAACGCCCCGGCGCGGCGAAGCCGCAGAAGGAGATGCAGCTCCTCCAGCGCCTCCTCGGCCCCGACACCCCCGAGGACACCGCCGCGCTCCTCGACGCCGCGCTCCAGCACGCCACGCGCCGCGTCGTCGTGAAGCGTCCGCCCCACGCCCCGCCCGTTGGCGACCGGAAGCCCTCCTTCACTGTCGAGGGCAAGGCGGTGAGGTACGACGTGTACGTCACAGGCGGCATGGGATGAGGACGGCGATGGGGCAGCCGGAGTGGGGAGTCCCCGGCCGTCTGCTGGCTCCTACCCGACCTTCCGATTCGCGATCGGTTGGTACTTGAGGATCAGCCTCTTCTCGGTCTCAACATCGTCGGCGGTGACCACATCAACCCAGTGGGTAGGACCCCACAGGTTGATATTGGGGTTCTCGCCGTTCAGGTACCGCAGCAGCTCGGCGCGGATGTCTCCACGGCGGATGTAGACCCACTGCCCGCTCTTGAAGAGACCGTACACGCCAATCTGGCCTGGCGTGACGCTCAGAACATCCGCTCGCGTGAACGCGCGCGGCGTCTGCTTAGGGAAGTCGATGACCATTCTGTTGTCGCACTTTCGCAAGCCTGAATGGCTTGTGGTAGTGGACGGCGACGTATGGAGATGCATACAGTGACGCGCGTCCGGGTTGTTGTCATTTTGTGTCGCTACGACATGAGGACTCCTTCCCGGTCGAACCGGAGCCGCACTCTTGGGTCAGGGGACAATCTGACTCCCGAGAGGGCGGCTTTCCCGTGTTCCGAACACGCTAGTCGAACGAAACGTGTCTTGGGAAGTGTCGGCATTAGATTCTGGCGCGGCTATCGGCGACCCTGACGCCTCCTGATAGCTTCGCTGAGTGAATCGCTAGCGCGTACCAGCTTTTGCTCGACGTATCTCCCATGTGGACCACAATGTCGTGATGGCAACGGAGCGTTCAGCCTGACGCCGTAGATCCATCGATCCAGGCATGCCAATAGAAGAGCCAGCTGCCCTACCGCTCGATGAGCAACAGCCCGTCGATGGCGTCCCGCAGGGCGGCGAGGGCGCGGCCGCGGTGGGAGATGGCGTTCTTCTCCTCGGCCGTCAGCTCGGCGGCGGTCTTGCCGGGCTCGACCTCGAACACCGGGTCGTAGCCGTGGCCGTTCGTCCCGCGGGGGGCGAGGGCGATCGAGCCCTCGACGACGCCCTCGCGGATGATCGGGCGGTTGCCGGGGATCGCGAGGGCGAGGACGGCGCGGAAGCGTGCGGTGCGGCGGCCGGCGGGGACGCCCTCCAGCTTGCGGAGCAGGAGGCGGTAGCGGTCCTCATCACTTTGGCAGGAGACGCCACCGAACCGCGCGGACAGCGGGCCCGGCGCGCCGTCGAGGGCGTCGACCTCGATGCCGGAGTCATCGGCGAGCGTGGGGATGCCGCTGACGCGGGCAACAGCAGTGGCCTTGTTCACGGCGTTCTCCGCGTAGGAGCGGCCGGTCTCCACGATGGGCGGGATCTGCAAGCCCATGTCTGCCGGGACCAGGATCTCGTACTGGTCACCGAGGATCGCGCGGATCTCAGCGGCCTTCCCGGGATTGCCCGTAGCGAGCATGATGCGCGGCTTCGTCTGGCTCTCAACCAGGGCACGGGGGGTGCTGGTCGTCAGGGTAGTCACAACGATCCCATCAACTGCGCGACCTCGCCCAGCAGGATCGACAGGACCGCTAGTCCGGCCGTCCCTCGGCGTAGGCCGCCTCGTAGCGCGCGACCGCCTCGGCGGATCCGGCGATGAACGGACCGCGCTGGTGCGGTGCTGTGATCGGCACGTCGAGCACCGAACCCGCGCCGTCCGAGGCGCCACCGCCCGCCGTCTCCATCACGAAGCCGATCGGGCCAACCTCGTAGAGCATCCGCAGCTTGCCCTGCGGGGAGCTCGAGTCCTCCGGGTACATGAAGACGCCGCCGGCCAGCAGCACGCGGAGGATGTCCTCCACCATCGAGCCGCTGTAACGCCCGCGCAGGCCGTCCGAGGCAGCCTGCACCGCCTGCTGCACGTGGGCTGGCCAGCGGTCGTGGTAGGTCCAATTGATGCTGGTGTAAGCCGCCTCCGGCACGCTCAGCCGCTCCGCGGCGAGCAGCCACGCCCGCTCGTCCGGCTCGAAGGCGAACGAGGCGACCTCGCCACCCGCAGCGACGACGAGCATCGTCGGCAGGCCGTAGACCGTGAACGCAGAGGCGACCAGCAGCCGTCCGGTGACGGCCCCGCCTGTGAACGCGTCACCCAGGATCCCCTCGTAGATGCCGAGGATGGAGCCGACGGAGGAGTAGCCGATGTTGGATGAGCCATCGAGCGGGTCGAACGCGAGGGTATAGGGGCCGTCGCCGACCTCGACCACCTCGGCCTCCTCCTCGGAGATGATGCGCGCGACGGAGGGGAGGCGGAGCGCGTCGCAGAAGATGTCGTTCGCGCGCTCATCGAGCTTCGCGGTGGACTCGCCCTGCACGTTCGTGTCGCCGGTCTTCCCGAGCATCCCCGAGAGCGGAGCGACCGCGAGGGCGTCCCGCAGCGTCGCGCTCGCCTCGGCGAATCGTACGAGGATGGCGCACACGTCTGTGGAGACCCGCCCCGCCAGGAACCCGGCGAGGTCGGTGCGGCTGGCGGGACTCCCGGACGTCATCTACGCGTCATCCTCCGGCCGCTCGTGGGCCTCTCCAATACTACTCGCCTCACCCGCTTCCGTCGGCGGCGCCCCAGACGACGGTCAGGCCGAGAAGTCGCGCTCGCCTCGGTAGACCGCGGCGGCATCCGCCACGGACCAGCCGCCGTAGGTGATCGAGGCGATCGCCTGCGTCATGCGGACGGCCTCCGCCAGCGGCTTCTGATGGATGTTCCGGCCGGTCGCGCTCCCCGCAGCGCCACTGATGAAGATCTGGTCGTGCAGGGTCTGGAGGAAGGACTCCACGTCCGTGCCCTCGCCGCCCGCGGTGATCAGCGCCGTCCGGCCGGCGGCCTGCACGGCCTCGCGGAACGCCTCCGCGACCGAGGAGCCGTCGTCCGTCTTCGGGTAGTTCACCTTGCAGAAGTCCGCGCCGAGGGCCGCCGCGAGGCCGGCGCAGCCGGCCACCAGGTGCGGGTCCTTCTCGTTCGGGACGGCGCGCCCGCGCGGGTACACCCAGAGGACGGAGATCATCCCTCGGCGGTGCGCCTCGTAGCAGACCTGCGCGGCCTCGGCCATCTGCTCCGACTCGAACTCGCTGCCGGGGTACACGGTGTACCCCACGCCCACGATGTTCAGACCGGCGTCGCGGAGCGACTCGACCTGGTCGAGGTTCACCCACGCCTGGCTGCGCGGGTCGCCGAAGTCGCCCTTGATCAGGTGCGTCTTGCTGTTCACCTTCACGAGGTACGGCACGTCCGAGTAGTGCGGACCATAGCGAGCGATCAGCCCGAGCTGGCTCGCGAAACACCCGATCACGCCCTGCTGCGCGATGCGGAACAGGTGTTCCGGATCGGCGTCCTCCGGTGCGATCGGGCCCAGCTTCGTGGAGCCGTAGAAGTCGTCGTTGAGGTGCTCGGCCTTCTGGTCGCCCGCGAACAGCGCGAGGCGTCCCGTGTCCTTCGTGACCAGCCGGTAGTTCTCCTCGTACGTCTTCGCCAGGTGGGCGGGTACGTCCGCGGGAATGTGCACGGCGATCGGGGTGCTCGTCGACATCGCATTGCTCCAGGGGCTACCGAGCCGAACGAGGGGCGCGAGGCCTCCTGTCCCGGCGAAACGGGTCGAATTTCAGGCCGCCATCATAAGACAGAGGACGGGCGACTTCGTAGCGGACTCGTAACCAGAAGGTGTCCCCGAGGTGCGGACGCCTACCGTTCCGACCAGCGCTCCGCGTCACCCGCGGACCCAGAGGCGCCTTCGTCCCCTCGGACGGTCCGAGGTGCGAACGTCCCCTGCGCCCGGAGCAGGCTCGCCACGTTCCGCGCCTTGCGTCGCGTGCCCTCGAACGCCGCGCCGGCGAAGAGATCGGCCGGGGGTAGCAGCCGCTGCCCCGCGAGGTGGAACCCCAGCGCGACCACCGAGGGCATCCCCGGGCTCACGTCATCCTCGACGCTCGCGGGTAGGAGCGACGTCAGCGCGCCGTCCGCCCCCACCACGATCTGCGGCGTCGCGAACGCGGCGAGGAGTTCCTCGAGGAGCGGGGCGTCTCCGCCCGTCCTCACGATGGCGACCGGAGCGTCGTCCCTCGCGCCCGGGATCACCTCGGCGCGCCGGGAGGACGAGGCCACAGCGGTCACGCCGCCCTCCGCGCTCACGATGCTGCGGAGCAGGTAGCGGTCACTCTCGGCGAGAACCGCGAGGAGATCGTGCAGTTCCGCGGGCGCGGCGAACATGCGCTTCCGCGGCTCGTCCAGGTCGTGGACTTCGAAGATGAACCCGCGCCGGAGCGAGGGCGACTCGACCAGCCGCGCCGTCGTGAACGGGTCGGCGAACGCCCTCGCCAGCGGGAGGTTCAGTACCCCGAGCGACACGCCCGAGGCCAGCAGCACCACCACCGGGCCGCTGGGCCGCTCAGTGAGCACGACCTCGGCGACCGAGATCCCCGTCCCGCGAAGGCTCCCCGTGAACGCATCGACGGGCAACCCGTCCCCGAGCCCGGTTCCGCCGAGCGCCCTCGCAGCGTCCGTTCCTGCCTCGAGGGCGTCCCACGCCGCGCGATGCGCCCCGGCGTCGCCTTCGCCTGCCCCGTGCAGCAGCACCAGCGAGAGCATCCCCGCGTGCGCGACGGCGTACGAGTCGCTGACCACGTCCCCCGCGAGGGCGACCCGGGCCGCCTCGGACACGGCAGCAGAGACCTCGGGCGTGCCGGAGGCAGCACCACCGATCGGCGCGTGGACGACAGTCAGGGTCTGTGGCATGCGGGCGATGCTATCGAGGCGACCCGAGGCAGGCAACGAATGGCGTCCCGCCTCCAGCGGTCGCTCCCCCTCCCTCCGACCTCTGACCCCTCGCCCGCGAAGCGGGAGAGGGCGGGGGTGAGGGTCCGCTCCGCCTCAGCTCCGAGACGCCTCGTGAGTGCCTACCGCAGCCCCAGCGCGTGGTCGCCAGCGGCCCCCAGCAGATGCTCCCGCGCGGCCGCCGCCACGTAGAGCGACCCCACGACGAGCACGGCGCCGCCCGCGCCGACCAGCTCCGACGCGCGGTCGATGCCATCCGCTACCGAGGTCGCGCGTTGCGCGATGGCGCCGGTGGCGTTCACGGCGCGGACGACATCACCCACCTGTGCGCTCCTCGCGGAGCCGACGGGGACGACGATGACGTCGTCGCCCTCGGCGAAGAGCGCCTGCGCGAGCTGGTCGACGGCCTTGTCCGAGAGCACGCCGAGGACCCACACGCGCCGGCGCGGGACCGGGAGGGCGCGGATGCCCTCCATGAAGCGGCGTGCCGCGAGGGGGGTGTGCAGCCCGTCGATGATCACCAGCGGCTTCCGCTGGAGCACCTCGAAGCGGCCGGGCATCCGGAAGCGGCGGAGGCCATTGCGGACCGCGTCCTCGGGCAATTCCTCGCCACGCTCCGCCTGCCATGCCAGCTCCGAGGCACGGAGCGCGGCCACGAGGTTCTCGACCTGGTACGGCCCCACGAGAGCGGTCTCCAGGTTGCGGTAGGTGCGGACGGGTGTGCGTACATCGAGCCTCTGGCCGTCGAGGCCGGAGGAGACGACGCGGATCGCGCACTCCTCGGTGAGGGCGTGGAAGGTCGCGCCCACCTCGGCGGCGCGGGCCCGCACGACATCGATCGCGCTCTGGCGCATCGGCGGGACGACGACCTCGCACGGGCCGGTGATGATCCCGGCCTTCTCCTTCGCGATGGCCGGGATCGAGTCGCCGAGGATCTGGACGTGCTCCAGGTCGATCGGCGTGACGACCGCGACCAGCTTGCGGGCGAGCGCGTTCGTCGTGTCCAACCGCCCACCGAGGCCCACCTCCACCACCTGCCAGTCGCAGGCGGCGCGCTGGCCGGCCATCCATCCCATCACCGTGAGCATCTCGAAGTACGACCACCGCTCGGCGTCCGGATCGTCGAGCAGGGCGCGCGCGACCTCGGCGAACTCGCGGTAGCCGAGGGGGGCGCCGTCCACCTGGATACGCTCACGGGCGGAGTGCAGGTCGGGCGACGTGAGGAGCAGGGTGTGCGCGCCGGCCGCCTTGAGGATCGCCGCGGCCATCGAGGCCACCGAGCCCTTCCCCTTCGACCCCGCGACGTGGATCGTCGGGCGTGCGTCGGGTCGCCCGTGGGCGTCCAGCCAGCGCGTGATGTGCTCGAAGTCCCACTTCTTCGCCTGCAGCACGTCGCCCGTGCGCTCGAACCCCCCGTGGTCCAGCAGGTCGCGCATCACCGCGACGTAGTCGCGAATGGCAGCCTCGTCGAGGGCGCTCGGCCGCTCGGCCGGCGGGGTGGGGGCGTTTGTCATGGGGCGAGGAGTGTAGTCTCTACCGCTGCGAGCGAAACCTCCGCCCCCGACGTGCACCTGCAAGGCGAGCCTGTGGCACTCCCCTCCGCCCCTTTCGACGGCTGGCGCGACGCCAGCGAGACGCCGGACCACCCCCTGAGCGCCCTCGACGGCGCCGAGGTGGGACAGGGCGTCCGCCTGCGCGTGCAGATCGGCTCCCGCATCCGCGAGGACGCGACCCCGTTCCGCGCCTTCCTCGACTCAGACGACCTCGGCGAGACGCTCGCGCCGGTCTTCGGCGGCCTCCACCACGCCGGCGCCGCGCCCGCCCAGAACTGGCTCGCCGTCACCGAGTTCGCCGGCACGGTCCCCGTCACCGGCGGCGAGGTCGAGGTGCCCGAGGGCATCGACATCCGTTCGGTGGAAGCCCTCGCCGACCTCGTGCCTCCCGGCGGTCACCTGCTGATGGAGTACGGCTCCACGCACCGCCGCATCACGGCCCGTGCCCTGCTGCAGGACGTGCCCCCGGTCGCGACGCCACTCGGCGGGATGATGTTCGCCACCGGTTGCGGCGTCGCCTTCACCGACCTCCGCACCACCACGGCCGACGGCACACGCCTGCTCCAGGGCTACCGCCCCCTCGACACCGCCCACGAGGCGCACCGCGCCCCCGAGATGCTCGCCCAGCTCGAGTGGTTCATGGACCACTCCGCCGAGCTGGACTGGGACCTCCAGCTCAAGTGCCGCCCCCTCGCCGAGGCGGCGATCACCGTGCTCCGCTCTCGCCTCGGCGTCCTCGCCGCGGCGTTCGACGTGAACTGAGGGGCGGAGGGGCCCTCACCCCCGGCCCCTCTCCCGGAACCGGGAGAGGGGAAGCAGAGTCGGAGTCGGAAGGGGAAGCAGACGCCGGACGCCGGGCTCCGGATCCGGAATCCGGCCCCCTCTCCCGGAACCGGGAGAGGGTTGGGGTGAGGGCCCTCCGGCCCGTCCGCCGAACCCAGAGGCCGACCGCAAGCGATGATCCCGCTACGATCACTCCTACCCACCCCACCCCCCACACAAGCAAACCAACGCGGCACCCACGCTGACCGAATCCCGGCTAGTCGGAGGCGAGATGGCTGACGGGCGACCTCGAGTCGTGGTGACTGGCATGGGCGTGATCGCCCCGCTGGGCATTGGGCTGGACGAGTTCTGGAAGAACGCGGCGGAGGGGCGCTCCGGCGTGGGGCGCATGACCCTCGCGGACCCCACGGACTACCCCTGCCAGGTCGCGGGCGAGTGCCTGGACTTCGACTACACGCAGTACATGGACCGCAAGGACGGGCGACGCATGGCGCGCTTCAGCCAGATGGCCGTCGCCGCCTCGAAGATGGCGCTCGACCATGCCGGCATCGAGCTGGACGCCCTGTCCGAGGCCGACCGCGAGCGCGTTGGCGTGGTCATGGGCAACGGCGGCGGAGGGCTCCCGAACGACCTGGAGGCCGTGCGCACGATGGACGAGCGCGGCGGCATGAAGGTCGATCCCTTTTATGTCTCGAAGCGCCTCTCGAACATGGCGGGCGGCAATGTCGCCATCCAGTTCGGGCTGCTCGGTTACAACACCACCGTGACCACCGCCTGCGCCGCCGGAACCCAGGCGATCGGCGACGCCGTCGAGGTCCTCCGTCGCGGCGCCGCGGACATGATGCTCGCCGGCGGCACCGAGGCCGGGATCTGCGAGCTGGGGCTCGCCGGATTCGCCTCCATGCGCGCCCTCACCTCCGGCTTCAACGACGCGCCCGAGCGCGCCTCTCGCCCCTTCGACCGCGACCGCGACGGCTTCGCCCCCGGCGAGGGCTCCGGGATGCTCGTCCTCGAGACGCTGGAGCACGCCCGCGCCCGCGGCGCGGAGCCCCTCGCGGAGGTCACGGGGTACGGCGTCACCGCCGACGCCTCGCACCTCGTCGCGCCGTCCGCGAACGGCGCCGGCGCGGCGCGGGCCATGCGCCTCGCGATGCAGGACGCCGGCGTGAACCCGGAGGATGTCGACGCCGTCTCGGCGCACGCCACCTCCACCGACGTTGGCGACCGCGCGGAGACCGAGGCGATCAGTAGCGTCTTCGGTGAGCACGCGAAGAGCCTGCACATCTCCGCGATGAAGTCGCAGATCGGCCACCTCCTCGGTGGCGCGGGCGGCGTCGAGACCGTCGCCGTCGTGCAGTCGCTCCGCACGGGCGTCGTCACCCCCACGCTCAACCTCGACAACCCGGGCGAGGGGTGCGACCTGGACTATGTCCCCCACACCTCCCGCGAGGTGAACCCGAAGGTGATCCTGAAGGACTCCTTCGGCTTCGGCGGTCAGAACGCCGTCCTCGTCCTCCAGCGCTTCGAGGGCTAACCACCCGACCCGGCACGCCCTCCCCGTCCGGCCTCCGGGCTCCTTCCCCTCTACGGGGGGAGGGTGGGGGACTGCATCGCTCCTGCAGTACAGCGCCGAGGGGCGGACCCTCACCCCAACCCTCTCCCGCCGAGCCGGGAGAGGGGGCCGGAGGCCAAGGTCGGAGCCAGATCCAACCAGAGGTCTCAGCGGCCCCCCTCTACCCAATCTCTACGCTGACCTACTCAATCCTCGTACTTACGTCGCTGTATCCAAGGGCGCGCCACTCATAACGTTTCCGTGTCATCGCACGTTGTTAGATGCGTGCCCGAACTCCCCCGCCGCAGAGAGACGTGGACGCTGTGCTGAGATTCCAACGAGGCACATATCGAGATCCGATCTGGACCTCGTCTCCCGCCCCTCGCCCGGCTCCCACCACGCCCCGCCCCCCATCGCCTGACGCAGATGACCGAGTCCTCGGCTCCCGATCGAGGCAGGCGCTCTTCGCGGAGGGTGTGCTGGCCGCCGCATCCGACGCCGCCATCCCCTTCCTGCCGGTCTACCTCGTCGCCCTCGGTGCGACGGCCACACAGGTGGGACTGCTCTCCGCGGGCACCGCGCTCGCCGGGCTGCTCGCGCTGTTCCCCGCGGCGTGGATCGCGCGCCGCGTACGGTCGAGGAAGCGCGTGGTGCTCCTCGGCGGGTGGAGCGCGGCGCGGCTGGCGCTCATCCCGATCGCGCTCATCCCCTTCGTCGGCTCCGTGGAGTTCGCCGTCGCCGCGCTGATCGTGCTCGGCGGGCTACGCGTCCTCGCGGGGTCGCTGGCGCATCCCTCGTGGATGGCGCTGTTCGCGGACGTGGTCCCGGAGCGCCTGACGGGGGTGTTCAACGCGCGGCGCTCGCTCGCCGCCAGCCTCACGGGCATGGCCGTCGTCCCCTGCGCGGGGTGGGTCATCGCCCAGTTCGGAGGCCTCGAGGGCTACCAGTGGCTGTTCCTGGGCGGCGCAGCCATTGGAGCTCTCGGGGCCTACACCGTCTCGCGGGTGCAGGAGCCGGTGTGCCACGCCCCACGGCCGAGGAAGACCGCGTACCGCAAAGCGCTGAGCGACCGGCGCTTCCGCCGCTACCTCCTCGCGATGGTGGTGCTGCACGGCTTCTCCACCATCTCCGGCCCGTTCGTCATCGTGCACATGGTCCGCACGCTGGGCGCCTCCACCACGGAGGTCGGCTTCATGGCGACGGGCGAGGCGATCGCCGCCGTGGCCGGCCAGCTCGCGGTGAGCATGCTGGTGCTGCGCCTGAACTCACGGCAGTTGTTCGTCCTCGCGATCGCCGGCATCGCCGCCGCGCCGGTGGCGTGGGTCCTGATCACGGAGCCGTGGCAGGCGGTGTTCCCGGTACTCATCGGCGGGACCGCCTGGGCGGTCTGCCACCTGGCGGTGTTCAACCTCCTGCTGGAGTACGCGCCGAAGGACGACCTGCCCGAGTACGTCGCAGGACAGCAGCTCGCGATGCTCAGCGTCGGGTTCGCCGGGCCGCTCCTCGGCAGCGTCCTCGTCGCATGGTGGGGCATCGTCCCGCTGTTCCTGTTCGCGGCGGTCGGGCGCCTGCTGGCCATCCCGATCCTCGTCGCGCCCGTACCCCAATCAGTGACCCACACGATCGCGCGCTACCGCCTCCGGGCGCGGTACCAGCGCGCCCTTGCCCTCGGCAGAGAGCCGTAGGGATCCACGGGTCGGGAGCCCTCACGAAGTCCACTCCCGGGGTCGAAGGTGTGTACGGCGGGCGCGTAGCGGCGCCCGCCGTACACTCGAATGACGTGAAATACCATTTGGTCACCCTCGGCTGTGCGAAGAATACGGTGGACTCGATGCGCCTGGAGCAGGCGCTTCGGTCCGGCCGCCACGTCCCCGTGCGCGAAGCCGGCGAGGCGGATCTGCTGCTGGTGAACACCTGCGGCTTTATCGACGCCGCCAAGGACGAGTCGATCGAGGTCGTCCGAGGGCTCGACGAGTCCCGCCGCGAGGGCCAGCAGCTCTACGTGGTCGGCTGCCTCACCCAGATTGCCGGCGACACCGTGAAGCAGGCCGTGCCCGGCGTGGACCAGATCTTCGGCGCCGAGCAATGGGACGCGATCGCGGCCTCCGTCGGCGCGGCGTCCTCTACCTTCGATATCCCCGACGGAGGCCTCCCGCTGCTCGGGCAGCCGAGCGCGTACCTGAAGATCTCGGACGGTTGTGACCGTCCCTGCACCTTCTGCATCATCCCCACCATCAAGGGTCGGATGCACTCGGGCGCATCGAGGCAGCTCATCGCGGAGGCCCGCATGTTCGCCGCGGCCGGCGCGAAGGAGCTGGTGCTGGTCGCGCAGGACTCCACCGCCTACGGCGAGGACGAAGGCGACCGCGACGGCCTCGCGAAGCTCCTCGAGGAACTGTCGGAGGCCGTGCCGCAGGTGCCGTGGATCCGGCTGATGTACGCCTACCCGGGGCGCGTGACGCCTCGGCTGGCGGAGGCGATGGCCGGGCTGCCGAACGTGGTGCCCTACCTCGACATGCCACTGCAGCACGGCTCGGACTCCATGCTCCAGCGGATGAAGCGCCCGCGCCTCTCCAAGTCCCACGAGAGCATCGAGGTCGTCCGTAAGGCGATCCCGGACGTCGTGCTGCGCACGACCTTCATCGTTGGCTTCCCCGGCGAGACCGAGGACGAGTTCGACGAGCTCCTCGACTTCGTGGAGGAGCAGGAGTTCGACCACGTGGGCGCGTTCACCTACAGCCCGCAGGCCAGCACCCCCGCCGCGACGATGCCAGACCAGGTCCCGGACGAGGTCATGGAGGAGCGCTACGGCGCCCTGATGGAGCTCGCCCAGTCGATCTCGCACGACAAGAACCGCGCGATGGTCGGGCGCGAGGTCGACATCCTCGTGGAGTCCGAGGAGCCGACCGAGTCGGCGAGTGGCGAACTGGTCGTGGTCGGCCGGACCTACCGCGACGCGCCGGAGGTGGACGGCCTCGCGTTCCTCAAGGGGACGTACCCGGCCGGGTCGCTCGTCCGCGCGCGAGTCGACGGCGCCCTGCCGTACGACCTCCTCTGCTCACCGCTGCCGTAGTTACTCCTCGGAGCACCCGGAACGCGGAAGCGGAGCCCGGTGGGCTCCGCTTCAGAGGGATGACTACTCGGCGAGGACTACGAGAGCTTGTCCTTCACGTCCTCCAGCTTGTCCTTGGCCGCGCCCTTCACCTGGTCGGCCTTGCCTTCGGCTTGCTGGGCCTGGCCCTTCGCCTTCATCTCCTCGTTGTCGGTCATGTCTCCGACCTTCTCGCGCACCTGGCCGGCGGCTTCCTTCGCCTTGCCCTCGACCTTGTCGCGCATGCCGTCGCCTTCACTCATCGCAGTGCCTCCTGTCGGTGGTGGTGTGCTGCAACAAGGGTCGAGCGACGCCGGATCGGATCGCATCAACACACCTCCGGAGGCGGTCAAGGGTGCATCGCAGCGCCGAGGACCTCAGACCTTCCCTCGCCACGCTCTCACCTCGACCGGGACGACCGAGGATCGCGGAGGACGATCCGGGCGATCCTCGAGAACGCGCGATCCGACGATGGATTGCGAGGAAGATCGCGATATTGTGAGATTGGAGGTACCGTACGCGGCGTGAACATTCATAATTTACGTGAATTTAACGCGCTTGTGCGCACTTTCACTTGCGAAAGTCGTCACAATCACCGAAACTCTGTACATCGGACGACGGACGGAACAGGGAACGGCCCTGGTTCGGATCAGGAACCGACAGGTACAGGAGACCCACTATGGCAGCGGTCATCAACGTTCAACGGTTCTACAGCGAGATCATCACCCGCGGCCGGCGCAACGCCCCCACCTACAACGAGGTGCGGCGCGACGCTGCTGCGCTGGAGGAGCGTGTCGCGGACGCGCACCTGCTTCGCTTCTAAACCAGACCCGATAGCGGGAGGTGGTTCCCCCTCCTCCACCTTCCGTACGGTTCCAAACACGCCCCGTCCCCGCGGGGCGTGTTTCTTTATGTCCGGATGGCCGAGGCTCACCCCATTCCGAGCGCGCGTCGAAGCGCGAGGCGCTACTCCTCCAGCCGCACCACGAGGCAGACGCCCTCCTGCAGCACCGTCGAGGTATGACCTCGCCCGGTGGTGTCCTCCGCCTGGAGGATGTCGCCCGGCTCCATCACGATCGATGAACCGTCCCCGAGTCCGATCTCCACGCGCGCGGTGAGGTACACCATGTACTGCCGCCGCGGAGCCGGGTGGAACTCGAGGAACCCCTCGCGGCGCAGCGCGATCTCGGCGCCCACCGCGGGCACGAGCGGCGTCCTGGTCCCGTTCGGCCCGCCGAAGGGGAACTCGCTCTGGTCCATCGGCTCGACATGCGACTCCCCATCGTCTCCGGTGTAGATCCGCACGAGCTTCATCGCAGCCTCCTCGACCAACGCGCCGTCTCCGGACGGGCGCAGCATACGCGCGCCCGTCGAGGGCACTCGTACCGGTCGAGGTCAGACTAGGAGAAGCGGGTGAAGGGAGCCGCGGCGGTGGAGCGGATGCGGCTGTGCGCCGGACGCATGCGACGGCGGGCCGCGGCGGCGCTGCCGACCTCGCTCTTGTAGCGCTCGGAGTACGTGCCGATCTCCTGCGGGCCCACCACGCCGAGGACGCGCCCGACCACGGCGCAGACGGCGAAGCCGATCGCGAGACCGATGAACAGTGCGTAGAAGGTGGGGAAGAGGAAGGTCCGCTCATCCGCGACGCCGGTCATGCGGGCAAGCGCCGCCAGGGGCAGCAGTCCCAGCGCGGTCATGGCGGCGTATCCCAGCAGGATCACAGTGGTTCTCGCTGTGGGTCCGCCAGTGGCGGCCCGTACTTCCCGAGGCGATTCGATCACAGATTAGCATCGCGCATCTCGCGCCGGAGCCCGCGATCCTCCCGATGTTCTGACGTGTACACCGCGCCTCACACGACGCCCACATCGATCATCGACGCGCGGGTCTCGGTGGAACAGCCGCCGTCCTCCGGCCCACGATCGCCCTCAAGCGGTGCGTACTGGCTCAGCCGGCGCGCGCCTGGGTCGCCTCACTCGCAGAGCGACGTAGGATGGAGGGAGCGCCATCCGGGCGCACTGTTCGATGACGGATCAGGGATTGAGGGCGTGCATGACCGAATCGATGCTCGACACGGTGTTGTCGCAGTTCCACCAGGCCGCGGACCAATTGGGACTGTCGGACGACCACCGCGAGACGATGACCGCCTTCAAGACCGTGTTCCACACGCAGTTCCCAGTCGCGCGGGACGACGGCAGCTTCGACATCTTCGAGGGCTACCGCGTCCACCACAACGTCGCGCGAGGCCCGGCGAAGGGCGGCATCCGCTACGCACCCATGGTCAGCCTGGACGAGGTGAAGGCCCTCGCCATGCTGATGACGTGGAAGAGCGCCGTGGTGAACATCCCGTTCGGCGGCGCGAAGGGCGGCGTCATCGTCGACCCGGCGACGCTGAGCACGAACGAGCTCCGGAACCTCACGCGCCGGTTCACCACGGAGATGGTGCCGATCATCGGCCCGGACTCTGACATCCCGGCGCCGGACATGGGCACCAACGCGCAGGTGATGGCGTGGATCATGGACACCTACTCCATGGCCCGCGGCTACACCGTCCCCGGCGTCGTCACCGGCAAGCCGGTCTCCCTGGGCGGGTCCGCCGGGCGGCAGGACGCCACCGGCCGGGGCCTCAGCTACGTGCTGCAGGAGCACCTGCGCGACTCCGGCGGCGTGCAGGGCAAGCGCATCGCCGTGCAGGGGTTCGGCAACGTGGGATCGGTCGTCGCCAAGCTCCTCCAGCAGGAGGGCGCCCTGATCACCTACATCGCCGACAAGGACATCGCCCTCCACAACCCGGCGGGCGTGGACGCCGGCGCGGCCGCCGCCTACCTCGCGCAGGGGCACAGCCTCCCCCAGTGGTACGAGGACCAGCACCCCGCCTGCGACCCTGTCCCGCTCGACTCCGTCCTCATCGCCGACGTGGACGTCATCGTCCCCGCCGCCATCGAGCACGTGCTGACCGAGGAGAACGCGGGCCTCGTGAAGGCCCCGCTCGTCCTCGAGGGGGCGAACGGGCCGACGAGCCAGGGAGCCGACGCGATCTTCAAGGAGCGCGGGATCACCGTGATCCCGGACATCCTCGCGAATGCGGGCGGCGTCACCGTCTCCTACTTCGAGTGGGTGCAGGCCCGCCAGTACGTCCGCTGGACCGAGGAACGGGTGAACGAGGAGCTCCGCCGCCTGATCACCTCGGCGTACCAGACGATCTGCGCCCGCCAGCAGTCCTCGCGCGGCCAGGCGACGCTTCGCGACGCGGCGAGCTGGATCGGCATCGAGCGGGTGGTGGAAGCGACGGAACTGCGCGGCATCTTCCCGTAGCCCAGCAGAGCAGAAGAGCAGAAGAGACCCTCACCCCAGCCCTCTCCCGCTTCGCGGGCGAGGGGGTCAGAGTCAGAGACCCCACCAACGCGGGGGGTCGCACGCGCACGCTTCCGGCCCCCTCGCCCGCGAAGCGGGAGAGGGTTGGGGTGAGGGTCTCCTCCCCTGCCGCTACACCGGCCGGACGGGCTGCGCCTCCAGCGCGCCGGGGACGATGGCGTCGCCCGTCCCCACGATGCGGTTCTGCGCGTCCACGAACACCGCTCGAGGCTGCACGGCGCGCGCCTCCGCGTCCTCCAGGTGCTGGAAGGCCATGATGATCGCGAGGTCGCCCGGCCGGAAGTGGTGGGCGGCGGCACCGTTCGCGCAGATCACCCCCGAGCCTGCTTCGCCCTCGATCGTGTAGGTCTCCAGCCTCGCCCCGTTCGCGAGGTTCACGACCAGCACGTGCTCGTACGGCAGGATGTCCGCCGCGCGAAGCAGGTCACCGTCCACGGTGAGGCTGCCGACATACTCCAGGTTGGCTTCGGTAATCGTGGCGCGGTGGATCTTGCCGCGCAGCATCTGACGCAGGGCCATGTGCGGTTTGGATTCCTCGATGGGTCGGGTGCAGGAATGAAGAGCGCTACCCGCCGCTCCCACGGTATCGCAGACGCGGGCACGAGTCGTGATGATCGGATGTACGACTTCGTCGAGGCCGAGAGGTCGAGGCTGTTCGAGACGAGAGGGCGGAGCAGACCCTCACCCCAACCCTCTCCCGCTTCGCGGGCGAGGGGGTCAGATCGGTGGTTCGGGGCATCGGGACCTTCGATCCTGTGGAGCTCCGAGGCAGCCACCGCCCGATCCCCGGAGCATCTACCCAGACCGCCCGATCCAGTCGAGGTGCTCCTGATAGTGCCCGGCCGAGTTGCCCATGCACAGCCCGACCACCCGCGAGGTCCAGCGTTCGATCGGCAGGTCGTAGACCATGCGGACGAAGCGGTCGCGGGCGAGGAAGGTGCGGCGGCGTGCCTCGCTGAAGGTGAGGGCGGCGTCTTCCGCCATCCACCGCGCGTTGAGCTCGTCCACCGTCCCCCCGAGGTCCTCGGGTACCTCGCCCGTCGCAAGGAAAGCCTCGACCCGCGGGAACTGGATCTCCATCCACCGTCCGAGGTGGGCGTAGACCATCGTGGCGTCCCACGCGACGCCGTCCTCGCCACGGTGCAGGGCGCCCTCGGGCCGGGCGTCGAGAATGGCGGTGAGGCGCTCCCAGCCGGCGGACTCGTGAGCGAGCATCCCCGCGACCATGTAGCCGAAGTGCTGGTCGAAGTGACCCACCAGGTTCCACGCGACGTTGCTGATGAACCGTTCGTCGGTGCGGCCGACCTGGCGCGCGAGGGCGATGTACGTCTCCCGTGCCGCGGCCGCGCGGGCCCGCGCCACCTCGTGTGAGAGCGTGGCGTCCTCGACGGCCCAGGCGTCGTTCTGGGCGTTGGCGTCCTCGATCGGCGCGGGGCGCTCCGTCCGGTCGAGATAGGCGCGGAGGTGCGAGGCGGCGTACTCCTGCCAGTGGGCGTGGTGGCCGTACTCCTGCACCGCGGTGAAGGGATCCTCGGGACCGCGGATGCGGTAGCCGGGCTGCCAGTCGAGCGTCTCGACGTGGCGGCTCCAACGCGCCTCAGCGGCGGTCAGCACCTCGTCGAGTGACCGGGCGTCCGAGCGAGGCAAGACCGGTTCGTTGGTCATCGTGGGCTCCCGTGTCGAGTGTGACGTGACGCGTCGTTACTGGTGACTTGCGGTTTGATGGTGAGACGGTACCATCACCACTCGATCACCGGTAAACACCGAATTGGCAGTGACGACGTCCGCCCCACGGACAAGAGGAGCCGGAACGATGGAGGACCTCGACGTCGCGATCTTCGAGACGTTTCTGAACAGCCATGACATGGACGATCGTGAGTGGTTCGTCCCGGACTGGCCCGAGCTCTTCGACGAATGGGCCACCGGCCCCATGGCCGTCCGAGGCGCGCACGACTGCCCCGACGCCACCCGCAGGGAGGCCGGACGGTGCTTCCAGGCACTCGCCGAGGCGGAGCCCGCGACCGCCGAGGCGGTCATGGCCGCCCGCGATGTCCGCGACGGTTTCATGGCGATGATGCTCGACGGGGAGCCCCCGGGCGCCCTCGACGGGATGGTGCGAGGACTGTCCGTGCAGCTTGGCGTCGGCGTAGGCGGTGGCGTCACCGCTCGCCCCGCCGAGGGCGGCCCGCGTGGCGCGGCGGCCCTGGCGATGCTCGCCGCGCACCGGCTCGTCGTCAGCGGCGCGTGGCCGCGCCTCCGGCTCTGCAAGAACGAGGCGTGCCACTGGGCCTTCCTCGACCGCTCCCGCAACGGCTCGCGCGTCTGGTGCAGCATGGGCACCTGCGGCGCCCGCGCGAAAGCCCGCGCCTACCGCGAGCGACAGCGCGCCGGGTAGCCCTCGCGCCGCCCGACGGGCGCGAGCCCCGTCAGCCGCGGATGATGCGGCGGCGCATCGCCCAGATCCCCAACCAGAGCGAGGGGAGCAGGAAGGCCAACAGGAACCCGAGGTTTCCGAGCAGCCCCCATGACAGGTCGCCCTCGGTCAGTGCGCGTGAGAGGACGACCGCGTGGTACAGCGGGAACAGGTTCGAGGCGATGTCCGCCCACCGAGGCAGATCATCGGTCGGGAAGAACGCGCCGCTCAGCCAGAACATCGGCAGGACGTAGATGCTGAAGAAGTACGAGAGCTGGCTGATCGACCTCGCGATGCTCGTGAACGCGATCGAGACCCCCGCGATCAGGAGCCCGCAGAGCAGCGAGACCGGCAGCGTAAGGATCACGAGCGGCGACTTCACGAAGCCGAGCCACGGCGTCAGCATCAGCAGCATCACCAGCACGAGTCCGGTGTTCAGCGCCATCCGGGTCGCGGCCCACGCGATATCGCCCAGCACGATCTCCTCGGGCCGTACGGGGGTTGCCTGGATCGCGGCGTAGGTGCCGTGCTGGTCCATGCGGAAGTACGAGCCGAAGAGGGCCTCGAACATCGCGCCGAACATCGGGAACACCATCAGCATCCCCGGCGCCAGGAACTCCACGTAGTCCCGGTCCCCGCCCAGCTCCACGTACGCGCCGAGGCCTAACCCCAGCCCGAGGAGCGTGACGATCGGCTCGATCGTCGGGGCCAGGACCTCGGCCTTCCACAGCCGCAGAAAGACATCGCGGTCGCGCTGCCAGACGGCGATGAACCGTGGCCCCGGGATCGCGATCCCGAGCCACGGCACCACGCCACCCGAGCGCACTCGCTGCCCTCGCCCCGTCGAGGTCGCACGCGCCGCGCTCATTCGACGAGCCCGCGTCCGGTCAGCGTGAGGAAGACGTCCTCGAGGTTGGCGCGGCGGAAGATCACCCGGTACGGGTCGGAGGCCATCTCCTCCACGGTCCGGTAGTGCGCTTCATCCACGCCGTACGCGTAGACGACGTCCTCCACCTGCTCGATGCGCCCCGACTCCCCGAGCATCGGCGCGAGACGCTCGACCACGCGCGCGGTCTCCTCGGGCGGTAGGTGCAGCTCGAGGACCTCGCGGCCGGCGTGCTCGGCGATCAGGTCGCGCGGACGGCCCTCGGAGAGGGCCTTGCCGTTGTCCATGATGATCAGGCGGTCGCAGAGCTGCTCCGCCTCGTCCATGTAATGCGTGGTCAGCAGGATCGTCGTCCCCCGCTCGCGGAGGAGTCGCAGCTTCCGCCACACGAGGTGCCGCGCCTGCGGGTCGAGGCCCGTCGTGGGCTCGTCGAGGATGAGCAACCGCGGCTCGTTCACCAGCGCCCGCGCGATCACGAGCCGCCGCTTCATGCCGCCGGAGAGCGCGCTGATCGGCTCGTCTGCCTTCTCGTCGAGCTGCATCAGCGCGAGGCCTTCCTCGATGCGCTCCTTCGCGAGGTGGCGCGGCACGCCGAAGTAGCGCGCGTACACCTCCAGGTTGCGCCGCACCGTCAGATCCTCGTCCAGGTTGTCGTCCTGCGGCACCATCCCGATCAGCGACTTCACCGCGCGGTCATTCGTCCGCACGTCCAGCCCGCCCACCTCGAGCAGCCCGTCCGTCACATCCTGCACGCACGCGATCATCTTGATGGTCGAGGTCTTCCCGGCACCGTTCGGTCCGAGCAGCCCGAAGAACTCGCCCTCGGCGACCTCGAAGTCCAGTCCGGCCACGGCAAAGAAGTCCCCGTAGCGCCGGGTCAGCGCCTCGGCCCTGATGATCGCTGTCACGTGTGTCTCCTGGGCGATCAGGGTAGTGGAACCACGGTGGAGACTGAGCGGCAACTGTGCGGCGGAAGCGGAAGGGCCCTCACCCCCGGCCCCTCTCCCGGTTTCGGGAGAGGGTTGGGGTGAGGGCCCCTTCTGCCTCCGCCCCGCACAGCTCACGAGGAACAGACCGCCTGAAACCGAAGCACCCCCGAGGCCGCTACACCACTTCGACCGGCACGGACACCGCCTCGCCAACCGGCACCTCAGGCTCCTCGGACGGGGTGGGCCCGCCGTGCATCCCGCCGTCCGCCTGCACGTTGCGGAGCACGACGCCCACCACCACGGCGACCGCGAACAGGATCGCGGCGCCGAAGATGGCGACGGCCTGGATGCTCTCGATGAACGCCTCGCTCGCCACGTTGGTGAGCGCGGCACCCATGTCCGCGGGCAGCGCGACTGCCGCTCCCACCGCCGCGCCGAGGGTGTCCTGCGCCGCAGCACTGGCCTCTACCGGGATGCCGGCAGGGAGGTTGCCCTCCACCTGGCCGCGGTAGATCGCCGTGCCGATGCTGCCGAGGACGGCGATGCCGAGCGCGCCACCGAGTTCGGCGCCCGTCTCGGACATCGCGGAAGCGGCGCCGGCGCGCTCGGGCGGTGCGCTGCCGATCACGAAGGTGGTCAGCAGCGTGAACGCCGGGGCGACGCCGACCATCATCACGGTCTGCGCCGCGATGATGAGGGCCAGCGAGTCCGTGCCGATCCTCGTGAACAGCGCGAAGCCGGCCACGGAGAGCATCAGCCCCCCGCTCATCACGGCTGCCGGTGGGAAGCGCTTGATGATCGCGGGCGTCGCACCCATCGAGGCGACCATGAAGACGATCGTGGGCGGGATGGACCACGCGCCGGCCTCCAGCGGGGAGAGTCCCAGCACCAGCTGCAGGTACTGCGCGAGGAACAGCATGATGCCGAAGAACACGAGCCCACTGACCATGTACGCGCCCAGCGACGCACTGAACGCCGGGATCCTGAACAGGTCCAGGTCGATCATCGGATCGGCGAGGGTGAACTGGCGTCTCACGAACATCGCGCCCATCGCGAGGCCAACGACCACCGCGAGGACGGCCTCCGCCTCAACGCCGTGGGAGGCCAGCTGCTTCAGGCCGTAGACAACCGGCAGGATCGTGGCGAGCGAGAGCAGGCTGCTCCACGGGTCGATGCGGCCGGCGTTCGGGTCTTTGAACTCGGGCAGCAGGATCGGCCCCAGCACCAGCAACCCGGCCATCACCGGCACCGCGATGAGGAACACCGAGCCCCACCAGAAGTGCTCGAGGAGGACGCCGCCGACCAGCGGCCCGATCGCCCCGCCGAGGGCGAACGAAGACATCCACACGCCGATCGCCCTCGTACGCTGGCCGGGGTCGAGGAACATGTTGCTGATGAGCGACAGCGTGGACGGCGCGAGGGTCGCGCCCGCGAGGCCGAGGAGCGCCCTCGACGCGATGAGCATCATCGGGCTGGTCGCGAACGCCGCGAGGATCGAGGTCAGACCGAACGCGGTGGCGCCGATCAGGAGCAGCTTGCGCCGTCCGATGCGGTCGCCCAGCGCGCCCATGGTGATGAGCGAGCCGGCGATCATGAAGCCGTAGATGTCCACGATCCAGAGCAGCTCCGTGCTGCTGGGCTGCAGGTCCGCGCTCAGGTGCGGGACCGCGAGGTGAAGGACCGTGAGGTCCATCGAGTAGAGCATGCAGGCGAGCGCGAGGACGGCGAGGCCGATCCACTCGCACCGTCCGGCGCGGGGCGTGCTGGCGCCGATCATGGTGGTCGCGGGGTTCATCGGGCCGACGCTTCCTCAGCGAAGCGCTGGACAACGTCGAGCATGCCGGGGATGCCACCCTGGGCTTCGTCCCGGCGTCGCTCGGAGGCGTGGACCTCGGTGACGGTGATGAACGTCTGCGCGCCTCGGGCCTCGCAGGTCACGGTCATGGTCGAGATGAACGGGTCCTCGTCCGGCGGGACGGTGGTGAACTCGGCAACGAACCGACGTGGCCGGTCGACCTCCAGGAAGACGCCCGTCCAGTAGTACCGGCCGCCCTCCGTCTGGAACGAGCAGTCCCAGCGCCCGCCAGTCCGGGGCTCCACGGTGATCGAGACCTCGGTCAGGCCGGGGTCCGCAAACCACTCGGCCTGCGCCGTCTCGTCCATGAACGCGTCGAAGACCGCCTCGGGCGAGGCGTTGATGAGGCGTTCGACGCTCGCCTCGTACGTTGTCCCTGGTAGTGGCATGTCGTCCCCCACTCGCCCGCGCACTCGCATCGTCGGCGCGCGCGGTTTAGGTCTGCTTGTTCTGGTCTACTCGGCCGTGCCGGCAGCCTCGTCCTGCTGGTTGCGCAGGAACGCCTCCAGCCGGTCGAGACGGCGTTCCCACTGGCGCCGGTAGTCCTCCACCCAGCGCTGGACGTCGTCCAGCCGCGCCGGGCCGAGGCGGCACTCGCGGACCCGCCCGTTCTTGTGCGTCTCCACGAGACCCACTCCTTCGAGGATCCGGACGTGCTTCATCACGCCCGGGAGTGACATCTGGAACGGCTCAGCCAGTTCCGAGACCGACGCCGGCCCTCGCGCGAGCCGTTCGAGGATCTCCCGTCGCGTGGGATCCGCGACGGCGGCGAGGGTGTGGTCGAGGTTGGATGAATACTGAACCATTGGGTTTAGTATTGAGCCGGGAGCGAAGGCTGTCAATGGGCGAGCGAGACTCCTCCGAGAGCACCGGCGATGACCAACGTTCCCGAGGTTTGACCCCCTCGCCCGCGAAGGGGGAGAGGGTTGGGGTGAGGGTCTGCTCGGGCGAGACCGTCGTCCGGGTTACGCGACCTGCGGGTCGTCCTCGTCGTCCGTCGCCTCGACGAGACTGGCCGGCCCAGCCGGGCGCACATCGGCCGCGGGCATCGGGGCTGCCGCGTCCGGCACCTCGGCGACCGGTGCCGCCGCCGGCGGTCGGGCGCCCTCCGGCGTGAGCCGGGTGGCGTTGAGGCGGAGGTACGTCGTGGCGATCGCGACGCCGAGGGCGCAGAGGCCCGCCATCTCCAGCACCGTGGCCTGCACGCTCTGGTGTTCCGCGAGCCAGCCGATCACCAGGCTACCGACCGGCGTGGTACCGGCGAAGAGGAGCGTGTACAGGCTCATCACGCGCCCTCGCATCTCGGGAGGCGCCATGAGCTGGAGGCGCGTGTTCGCCGTGGCGGTGAACACGATGCTGAACAGCCCGAGGACCACGAGCACCGGGAGCGTCAGCGCCCACCACTCCGAGATCCCGAGCACGAGCAGCGCGATCGTGAACCCGATGGCGCCGATGAACAGCGTCCGCCGCGTCGCCCTGCCGGAGTGCGCGATCCACAGCGCGGACCCGAGCGATCCGACCGCCATCGCGGACGTGAGGATGCCGAACCCGAGCTCGCCTGAGTGGAGGACGTAGGTGGCGATGAGCGGGAGGAGGACCGTGAAGTTGTAGCCGAAGGTGCCCAGCATCGCCATGAGCAGCAGGACCAGGGCGATGTCCGGCGTGCGGAGCGAGTACGAGAGGCCCGCCCCCACCTGCTTGAACATGTTCCCGGTCACCCTCGCCGGGACGTTGAACAGCTCGCTCTCCCGCATCATCAGCAGCCCGATGAGCGTGGCGAGGTAGGAGAACGCGTTGAGGTAGAAGCACCCGGCCACGCCGATGACCGCGATGCCGACACCGCCGAGGCTCGGCCCCGCGATGCGCGCGGTGTTGAACTGCGTGGAGTTCAGCGCGACCGCGTTCGGCAGGTCGTCCGGCCCCACCATCTCCACGATGAACGACTGCCTCGTCGGGTTGTCGACCGCGCTCGCGATGCCGAGGATGCCCGCGAGGATGTAGATGTGCTCAACGCGGATGTACGGGGTGGACGCCAGGATGGCGAGCACCAGCGACTGCACCATCATCACGGACTGCGTGACCAGCAGGATGCGCCGCTTCGGGAAGCGGTCCGCCAGCACCCCCGCGAACAGCGAGGTGGTCATGATCGGCAGGAACTGGATGGTGGTGATGAGCCCGAGGGCGAACGGCGAGTCGGTCAGCTCCAGCACGAGCCACGCCTGCGCCAGCCGCTGCATCCAGGTCCCCGTGAGCGAGACGACCTGGCCGGTCCAGAACAGCCGGTAGTTCCGATTCGCTAACGCCCGGAACGTCCGCCGCGTCGACGCCGCTCCCAGTCTCATGAGTGGCCCAGCTTCATCCTCGGGTCAGTTTCGAGACGGATCGGGTAGCACGGTAGATTGTCTACTTACCGTTTCCGTTAAGGTGAGACTAGGTCACCAAGGAGCGTCCTGCAAGCACTAAAGGCCTCGCGCACCCACCGATCCCCGCTCCTACGCATTTGCACTCACCCAACCTCGTCGCCCCTTCCGTCCCTCCCTGCGCCCAACCTCCATCCTCCCTTCGCCCTTCGCCCTTCGCCGCCTCCTCCCCCTCCGACCCCCTCCGCCCGCGAAGCGGGAGAGGGTTGGGGTGAGGGTCTCCTCCGCCTCCTCCCTTGCCCTGCCTCCGCCCCTGCCTCCCGATCCTGCGCGGACGAGACGAGGGAGGATCCCCGCCGCCATGCGCGGCGAATGTGCCGCGAGACACGCAAAGAGGCCCGGGCATCTGCCCGGGCCTCTCGTTGGCTCCTCGAACCGGCCGAGGCTAGCGAAGCGCTAGTCCGGGTCGGCGGTGAAGGAGGTGACACCCGCCAGCTCGGCGCGCATCTCCTCCGTGGGCTCGAACACCGAAGGCGTCTGGCCCAGGAAGGACTCCTCCCGCTCGAAGTCGAACGTGAAGGGGAGCATCAGCGACTCTGGCATCGCGATCTCCGCGATGGGGGTCGGGCGCTCCACCACCACGCTCGCGCGGGCGGGGATCAGCTTGCCGATGATCACGTTCTCCTTCAGGCCGTGCAGACGGTCCACCTTGCCGGCGATCGCCGCCTCGGTGAGCACGCGGGTGGTCTCCTGGAAGGAGGCCGCCGCGAGGAAGGAGTCCGTGGACAGCGAGGCCTTCGTGACGCCGAGCAGGACCGACTCCACCTGCGGCGGGTTCTTCCCGTCCGCACGGAGGTTCTCCGAGAGCCGGAGGTAGTCGTTCTGGTCGAGGAGTTCGTCCTCGAGCAGCTCGGTGTCACCCGGGTCGGTGACGCGGACGCGCCGCATCATCTGCCGGACGATGACCTCGATGTGCCGGTCGTTGATGTTCACACCCTGCGACCGGTAGACGCGCTGGACCTCGTCCGTCAGGTAGAGCTGGACGGCGTCCGGGCCCTGGATGCGCAGCACGTCGTGGGGGTTCAGCGACCCCTCCGTCAGCTGCTCACCGCTCCGGACGAACTCGCCGCCCTCCACGCGCAGGCGGGCCTGCGCCGGGACGGGGTACTCCCGGACGTCCTGGTACTCACCCACCACCTTGACGGAGGTCGGGCGCCGGCGGTTGCCGGAGCGCACGAACTGGACGGTGCCCTGCACTTCCGTCTTCAGCGGGACCATCGGGACGTCCGTCTCGGCGTCGTCCGAAGGCGCCGCCAGGACCTGGTCCGCACGGACCTCGTCACCGTCCTCCACGCTCAGCTCGTAGCCCTCCGGGAGCTCGTACTCCTCGGAGACGTGCTGGGTCGCGGTGATGGTGATCTGGCGCTGGTCGCCGGTCCGGACCACGGCGGCGACGCCGTCGATCTCGGCCATGACGGCCTGCCCCTTCGGAGCGCGCGCCTCGAAGATCTCCTCGACACGCGGCAGACCGGAGGTGATGTCCATGCCGGCCACACCACCGGTGTGGAACGTCCGCATGGTGAGCTGGGTGCCCGGCTCACCGATGGACTGCGCGGCGATGATGCCGATGGCGACGCCCTGTTCCACGAGCTGGCCCGTGGCCAGGGAGCGGCCGTAGCACTTCTGGCAGATGCCGCGCTCGGCGCGACACGTCAGCGCGGAGCGGACGAACGCCTCCTCCACGCCGGCCGCGACGACCTTCGCCGCGAGGGCGTCCGTGATCGCCTCGTCCGCCTCGACAATGACCTCGCCCGTGTTCGGGTCCGCGATCGCGGCAGCCGTCCAGCGGCCGGCGAGGCGCTCCTCGAAGTCCGCGAGCAGGGTCTCGCCCGGGCGGTGCCGGATCCAGATCCCGGAGATCGGGCCGCCCTCCGGCGCGCACGACTCCAGCTGGACGATCACGTCCTGGGCCACGTCGATCATGCGGCGGGTGAGGTAACCCGAGTCCGCCGTACGAAGCGCCGTGTCGGCCAGACCCTTGCGGGCGCCGTGGGTGGAGATGAAGTACTCCAGCACGGTGAGGCCGTCACGGAACGAGGAGCGGATGGGGAGCTCGATGATCCGGCCGGACGGGTCGGACATCAGGCCACGCATCCCGCCCATCTGGCGGATCTGCGTGATGTTTCCCTTCGCCCCGGAGTGGGACATCATCGCCAGCGCGCCGCGCCGCGGCAGCGCCACGTTCAGGGCCTGCTGGACCTTGTCCGTGGTCTCCTGCCAGATGGCGAGCGCCTGCTGGTACCGCTCGTCCTCCGTGAGGAGGCCCATCTCGTACTGCTCTTCCATCTCGTCGATGCGCGCCTCCGCGCTCGCGAGCAGGTCGACCTTGTCGGGCGGCGTGATGATGTCCGAGGCCGCGATGGTGATGCCGGACTGGGTCGCGTAGCGGAACCCGATGTCCTTGATGGCGTCCACCAGCCGCACGGTGTCCTCGTTGCCGAGTTCCTCGTGCGTGCGGGAGACCAGCTCCCGCAGCCGCTTCTTGTCCATCGTCTCGTTGATGAAGCCCAGGGCCTCCGGGACGATCTCATTGAAGAGCACCCGGCCGACCGTGGTCTCCACGCGCTCGCCGTTGGGCAGGCGCAGGCGGATCGGCTGGTGGATCTCCACCCGGCCCGTGCTGTACGCGCGCACCACGGAGACCGTGGAGCCGAAGAGCTCCCGCTCCGCGCCCTCCTCGTTGCGGTCGAACGTCATGTAGTAGCAGCCCAGGACCATGTCCAGGGTGGGCGCCACCACCGGCTCACCGTTGGAGGGCGAGAGCAGGTTCTTGCTGGAGAGCATGACCTGGCGCGCCTCCGCCACCGCCTCGTAGGAGAGCGGGACGTGGACGGCCATCTGGTCACCGTCGAAGTCGGCGTTGAACGCGAAACAGACCAGCGGGTGCAGCTGGATCGCCGAGCCCTCCACGAGGGTCGGCTCGAACGCCTGGATACCCAGGCGGTGGAGGGTAGGCGCACGGTTGAGGAGGACCGGGCGGTCCTTGATGACCTCTTCCAGCACGTCCCAGACCTCGGGCTGCGCGCGCTCCACGATGCGCTTCGCGCTCTTGATGTTGTGGGCCAGGCCCTGCTTCACCAGCGCGTGCATCACGAACGGCTTGAACAGCTCCAGCGCCATCTTCTTCGGCAGGCCGCACTGGTGCAGCCGCAGCGTGGGGCCCACGATGATGACCGAACGGCCCGAGTAGTCCACGCGCTTGCCGAGGAGGTTCTGGCGGAAGCGCCCCTGCTTGCCCTTCAGCAGGTCAGAGAGCGACTTCAGCTTGTGGTTGCCGGATCCGGCGACCGCGCGGCCTCGGCGGCCGTTGTCGATCAGCGAGTCCACGGCCTCCTGCAGCATCCGCTTCTCGTTGCGGATGATGATCTCCGGCGCGCCCAGGTTCAGGAGCCGCTTCAGGCGGTTGTTCCGGTTGATGACGCGGCGGTACAGGTCGTTCAGGTCGGAGGTCGCAAAGCGGCCGCCTTCCAGCTGGACCATGGGGCGGAGGTCCGGCGGCAGCACCGGCAGCTCCGTGATGATCATCCAGTCCGGGCGGTTGCCGGACTTGCGGAGCGACTCCACCACGCGCAGGCGCTTGGTGGCCTTCTTGCGACGCTGGCCGCTGGTCTCCTGCATCTCGACGTGCAGGCGCTCGGACAGGGCGTGCAGGTCCAGCCGCTCGAGGATCGAGAGGACGGATTCGGCGCCCATGCCGGCCTTGAAGACCAGGCCGAAGCGCTCCTCGTACTCGCGGAACTCCGCCTCCGTCAGGACGGACAGGTTGTCCGCCTCGATCGGGTCGCGCAGCTTGTCCAGCCACTTCACCAGCGGCTGGTACTCCTTCTGCACGGCGTCGCGGATGGCGGCCGCCTGGTCGCGCATCGGCTGCAGTTCCTTGTGGGCGGCGTCGCGCTTCTGCTGGGAGGCGGCCTCCGCCATCAGCTGCACGTCCGCCTTCTTGTCGGCGACGGACTGCTCCAGCGCGGCCATGGAGGCAGACACGGCCTCCTTCAGGGAGGCGAGCGTCTCCTGCGTGATCTCGTCGCCACGCTGGCCCAGCGTCTCGTCGCGGAAGACCTGCTTCGCCTTGAGCTTCTCGCCCAGGCGGGACTGCAGGTCCTGCTCCATCTCACGACCCTCGGTCATGAGCGTGTCGACGTCAGCGTTGTACTGGTCGTCGGCTTCCTTGAGCTGCTCCGTCTTGCGGTCCTGGATCTCCGAGAGATCGTGCTCCAGCACCTGCTCGCGGACCATGATGCCCTTGCCCAGGTCGCCCTCGCGCTGCGAGGCCACCTCGTCGATCTCCTCGTACAGGAGCTCCAGGGCGTGCTTGCGGGCCTCCTCGTTGACCTCCGTCACCACGTACTGGGCGAAGTAGACCACGCGTTCGAGGGTCCTCGGCGCGATGTCCA
>JALOAM010000122.1 GCA_023228765.1 Dehalococcoidia bacterium | reverse complement strand
ATCGAGGGACACCTGTGGCCGCCCAGATCGGGCGGCAGGCGACGCAGCGCGATGCGCGGCGTCGCCTAGCTAAGTACGAGTACGAGGAGGCCGAGGTCGCGCGGGGCGGCCTGCAAGGCGGGGGCGGTGCGACGAGTGATGCACGCCATAACGCAGCAAGTGTAGGTGTTGCAGGGGTGCCGTCAACTCAGGAGTGTCCCGAAGCCCTCCGAGGATCGAGCGGAGGCCTCCTAGGGCAGCCACACCTCCGTGTCCGGGAACGCTCCGGACCACGCGAACCAGTAGGCGGTCTGCGAGGGGACGGAGGTGCGGACTCGGCTGTTCCGCGTGTTGAGGAGGCGCGCCTCGCTCACGAACCAGGTGAGGTCCTCGCTGTCCGTCAGGACGCGGTCGGAGGGCGGGCCGCTGAGGCCAACGAACGCCGTCCCCGCCGTGTCGTACGCCGTCGCGCCCGTGCCCGGACCGGAGGACAGGAGCACGATGTCCACGCCGCCGACCGTGTCCGCGAGCAGTCCGGTCGATTCGAGCGCGGCCAGCGGGTACGCCTTCCTCGCACCGTTCACGGTCACGGCGAGCACGGGGGTGAGGGCGGGCAGGCGGTCGTCGAGCGTCGAGATGGGGAATGCCGGCGCTTCGGTGTCGTCCGTGGCGTCGAGCGTGGCGACGAGGTACGCGCCCGGCGCGTAGTCGCGGACGTGGCCCGTGTCCAGGCTCAGGACCCGCGTGTTCGGGTACCTCGACGCCCAGTCGCCCCACGTCGTGCGGACGGAGAGGCGCGGGACCAGGTGCACGCCCGCCTCGGCGAGGGGGCCCGCGACGGCACGGCCGGAGACCGCGTCCCACAGGCTGTTGGTCTCCTCGTCTCGATAGAGCCGGCGCGACTCCCACATCAGGCCGGACGCGACGAAGTTGTGCGCGACGCCGTCCGTGGCGAGGCGGTTGAAGACCACCGCCCCGCCGCACGTGGGGCAGTGCCAGAGCAGGATCTGGACGCCGTTCACGTTGTCGGCGACGGAACCGTGCCAGCCGATGATGCGGTCCGGGTAGGCCCGCTGCACTCCGTCTACCTCCACGCCGTACACGATGTCGGAGTCGTTGAGGTACAGCTCCTCCACCCGGTGCACGTTCGGCGGGTCCACCAGCGGTGGGATGGCGTCCGCGCGGAGGAGCGACCACACGAGGTCCTCCGGCCCCGGTCCATCGCCGACGGGCTCCTCCGGGATCAGTTCGGGCAGCGAGGGGTCGATCACCGCCAGCAGGCGGCCCTTCCACTCCGCGTAGCCCTCCGGCAGCTCGGGCGACTCCGTGGTCATCCACGAGTACCACCCCGTGGTGGTCGCGAAGCGCTCGCCCGAGATGGTCTCCAGGGCTTCGCGCACCCAGCGCTCCCAGCCCACGTCCAGCCAGAGCATGTCCACCAGCGGCGCGATGAACTTCCGCTCCCCGGAGAGGGCGATGCGCTGCATCGTCGCGAGGAACTCCTCGCCGGGGGGGAGGCACTCCTGCGCGAGCGCGGGATCGTCGTACCAGCACACCAGCTCCCGGAGCACGTCGCCGATCTCGCCCTCGGTGAGCGGCGGGGGAGGGGTGGCGGTCACGGCGCTCCGGATCTCGGGCTGGAACACCTCCGCCGCGGTCGCCTCGGGCGTCGTGCCGGGCTGCGCGGCCGCGATGCACCCGACGAGGACGGAGGCCGCGAGGAGCGCGAAGGCCAGCGGGACGAGTGCGAGGGCCCGCACGCTATCCTCGCGCGTCTGCCGCGCGACGACCTCGATCGCCGCGCTTGCCGCGCAGGCGCGTCACCGTCCGTCCGAGGGATGCCGTGGGGCCGAGGAGGGCGGGGCCCAGCGGGCCGAGACGCTCTGTCAGGTCCATGTAGGTCGCCTCGCCCCGGATGAGGTCCACGGAGCTCCGCCAGAACGGGCCGACGTGCTGCATCATCCAGATGAACGGCGCCGGGTAGGCGTGGAAGATGTCCATCAGCGCCGTCGAGGTGTGCACCTCGCGGAGCAGGCTGTCCTCCAGCGCCGCCTGGTACGGCGAGAGCGAGTGGACGCGTCCTGCGAGGTAGTCCTCGATCACCGGCCCGATCGCGGTGCCGGAGGCAAGCGCCGCGTAGATGCCCTCGCCCGAGAGCGGGTCCACGAGGCCGGCCGCGTCGCCGACGACGGCGGAGCCGCCCGCGGCCATCACCATACCGCTCCGCTGCATCGGCAGGTGATGCCCGCGGAGGTTCGTGAGGTCAGACAGCTGGAAGCCGTAGACCTCGCAGAGGTGGGCGAGCATTTCGCGCACGTCCGTGCCCGCCGCGTCCTTCCAGCCGCCGACGCCGACGTTGACGTGGTCGCCCTTCGGGAACACCCAGCCGTAGCCGCCGGGGTAGTCCCCGAAGTGCAGCGCCACGCGGTGCTGCCACCTCGGCGGGACACCCTCCGGGTAGTTCACGTTCCCCTCGAGCGCGACCGCCGCGGTGGCGGCAGCCTCGTACCCGAGACGGTTGCCGACCACGCCGTTCGCGCCGTCCGCGCCGATGATCACGCGGGCGCTGACGCTGGTCCCGCCCTTCGTGCCCACCTCGTACGTCCCGCCGGGGACGCGCTCCACGGTGGTGACCGCCTCGCCGTCGCGGAACTCGGCGCCCGCGGCCTGCGCCTGCTCCACGAGGAAGGCGTCCAGCCGGCGGCGCTGCGTCATGTAGGTCAGCACGCGGTCGGAGTCGCGCACGACCTCGCGGCCGTTGCCGATCTTGAGGCGCGCGCCGGTGACGACGTCCTCCACCACCGGTTCGATGGAGAAGGGGAGGAGGTTGGCGCAGCGGATCGTCACGCCGCCGCCGCAGGGCTTGTCACGCGGGAACTTCGCGCGCTCCAGCAGCAGCACGCTCGCGCCGCGCGAGGCAGCCTCGCGCGCGGTGGTGCTGCCCGCCGGCCCCGCGCCGACCACGACGACGTCGAACGTGAGTTGCGTCACAGGTCGGAGGTCGCCAGGACGAACGCGACGAGGAACCCGACCTGGATCGCCGCGCCCGCGAGGAACAGCGTGTACCCGGCGACGCGGTCCCAGGCATAGAGCACCACGCCGAACACCAGGTTCGCGATCAGCAGCATCGATGCGGTGCGGGGGAGCTCGAGGACCGCGGAGCGCCCCACCAGCTCCACCAGCGGGGAGGAGCGGCTCGGCGGGAAGTAGAGCTCGAAGGACTCCGGTAGCGAGTTGTAGCGCGCGGCCACGACGAGCCAGACGAGCGCGCCGAGGGCGGCCGCCGCCGAGGCGAGCATGATGCCCGTGCGGTCGGTCCAGAACCCCTGCAGCGCCGGCATCGAGCGCTCCACGTGGTGCTCGACGCGCGCGGTGGTACCCAGGTCCTGGCGCACCTGGATCTCCCGCGCGAAGGCAGCGGGATCCTGCACGGAGATCGCGTAGTTCTGCTCCGAGGTCATCACGTACAGCACCTGGTCCGGCGACTGGTGCGTGGAATAGAACAGTACGTCGCCGATCCGCTCGATGCGCCCTCGGCCGACGTGGTAGCCCATCCACGAGACGCCGCCGACGCTGGGCACCCCCGCCGAGGTCCCCGGCACCAGCCGCTCGATCGCCTCCAGCGGGACGACCTGGCTCAGCATCCCCCAGTGGATCACGAGCCCGTTCCGGTCCAGCGCGTACCACATGGTCGCGAGGGCGTAGCACCAGTACGAGAACAGCAACGCGACCCCGAAGGAGATCGCGGCGCCGATGTAGGCAATGGCGGTGACGAAGTCGAAGGCACGTCCCCAGCCGAAGATCAGCAGCACGATGGCGATGCTGAAGGCCCACGCAGCCAGGACGGCCCCCGTCATCAGGCCGAGCGCGCGGGGCGGTTGATAGAACAACGGCTACTCCTGCCTCGGACGCTCCGCAGTCGAGCGCGGGGGTGCGAGGGTGGGTGGGGAGCAGCGGCCAGTCTAGCCCGCCCGCGCGTAGCGCCCAACCACCTTCGCGCAGGCAGGTGATCAATTCTTCCACCGAGCAGGGACGCGGGTGGTACCGGCCCGGCGCTAGCGGCTCGCGGACGCCTCCACCCAGCGGGTGAGCTCGCCGAGGTCCGCTGGCCGGGTCGCGCACTCAGCACCGGCCTCGACATAACCAGCGTGGACGAGGCTCGCGTCGTCCACGAGGACCATCACCGGCGTATCGCTGTGTGCACGCACCGAACGCACGAGGTCGAGCGGGACGGCGTCCACGCTCGCGGCGCTCATGATCACCGCGTCCATGGACGCTTGCTCCGCGAACCGGCGGCAGGCCTCGAAGTCCGCGGCCAGCACCACCTGGTGGGAGGCACGCCGCAGGGACTCGCCCACGCGGGCGCAGTAGTCGAGGTCGGGTCCGGCGACGAGGACGAGCATCAGGAGCTCCTCCTGCTGAACGGAGTCGGACACCCGGACGGACATCGCCGTGGGGCGCTTATGCCTGATCTTCGGCACGAGCGCGGATTCCCCCACCCCGGTCCCGAACTGATGGCTGATCCGGGAGTCTCGGTCCACCCGCTGGCCATTCATGTGTTGCCGCCTCGTCATCACTCGCCGCCGTCTCTATCAGTGTGGGGAGCGGTTCGCTGCTGATCCCAACGACCACCTGGGCGGTGCTGTTCCGGCGACTACGCCGGAAATGACGGCTCGTAACGCTTCCGCGACTCGACGCGCGGAACTGCCTGCCGGATCGAAACGCGTGAGATCGAAACGGCCCGGGCAAGTACCCGGGCCGTCGTCTGTCGGGAGCCCTCGGACGCTAGGAGGCGACGACCTTCGCGTCCTCGTAGATGGGCGTGAGCCAGTCCCGGTACTGCGGAAGCTGGCCGGTGATGGCCTTGAAGTACGTCTCCTGGATCTGCATCGAGACCACGCCCGGGCGGCCGTCGCCGATCGGGACGCGGTCGACCTCGGTCACCGGGGTGACGTGGGCGGCCGTGCCCGTCATGAAGATCTCGTCTGCGATGTAGAGCTCGGAGCGGTCGATCGAGCGGCGCTCGATGCGGAGGCCGAACTCGCGCTCGGCGACGTAGAGGGCGGTCTCCAGCGTGATGCCCTCCAGGATGTTGTCGTTCTGAGGCGGGGTGATCAGGACGCCCTGGCGGATCATGACGATGTTCTCGCCCGAGCCCTCCGAGACGTGTCCGTCCACGTTGAGCATGATCGCCTCGTCGAAGCCGTTGAGCTGGGCCTCGGTCTTGGCCATGGCGTTGTTGACGTACAGGCCGTTCACCTTCGCCCGCGCCGGGATCATGGTGTCGTCCACGCGGCGCCAGGAGGAGGTCGCGCAGCGCGCGCCCTGCGTCGGGTCGAGGTAGGCGCCGAACGGCGTCACGAAGACCAGGAAGTCGTCCGCGAGGTCGTGCATGCGCACGCCGACGACCTCCGAGGACTTGTAGACCATCGGCCGGAGGTAGACGTCCTCCCGGTAGTCGTTCCGGCGGGCGACCTCCGTGAGGATCTCGCAGATCTCGTCGTCGGAGTACTTCAGGCCCATCCGCATGATCTTCGCGGACTGCCGGATGCGGCGGACGTGGTCGCGGATCTTGAAAAGGTACAGATCGTTCTGGTCCGCGTTCCAGTTCCCGCGGACGCCCTCGAACACCGCGGTCCCGTAGTTGAAGGCATGGGTCATGATGTTGATGTTCGCCTGCTCCAGCGGGACGAACTGGCCTTCGAAGAACGCGGTCGGTGTTGCCATGGGTGTGATTTCTCCTTGCTCCGCCGGACTGAGGGCGCACGGGGTCGACAGATCGCACTGAGGAGGGGCGCCGACTGACGGAGTCCGAGTCACTATAGAAGTGGCCTTACCCTCTCTCAACTGGCCATCATGCGACAGTCGTCGCCCCTCAGCCTCTCGCATGCGCCCGAACGGAGCCGTCCATGTCTCGACTGTCCGAGGAGTTCACGGTCGGCTCGGTGCGCGTCGCGGCGCTCTCGGACGGCGCGCCGGACCGCCCCCTCGGCGGGTTCTTCCACGGCATCGAGCCGGCGCAATGGATGACCGAGCTGGGCATCACGGACCCGGCCACTCCGCTGCCGTTCAACTTCGGCACGTTCCTGATCCGCGACGGGGCCCGCACCATCCTCGTCGACTCCGGGTACGGCGCCCCCGCCCGCACCATGGGCATCCCCGGCGGTGGCGAGCTCCTCGAGCGGATCGCGGAGCTGGGCGTGGCGCGCGAGGAGATCGACAGCGTGGTGCACACGCACCTGCACCCGGACCACTGCGGCGGAGACGTACAGGAGGGCGACGAGCTCGCGTTTCCGAACGCAACGATCTACGTCGCCGCCGTCGAGCTTGAGTTCTGGCTGAACTCGCCCGAGGCGCCCGAGGACCGCGCGGCGGTCGCGAAGCAGCAGATGCTGCCGTACCAGGCCGCCTCGCGCATCCACACGTTCGAGGGCGAGTTCGAGGTCGCGCCCGGCCTCACCACGATCCCCACGCCGGGACACACGCCCGGCCACACCTCGCTGATGCTCGCGTCCGGCGGGGAGCACCTCCTGATCACCGGTGACGCTGCCCATCATCCCGTGCACTTCGAGCACCACGACTGGATCCCCGGCGTCGACCTCGACCCTGCGGAGTCGACCAGGTCGAGAGGGCGGCTGAGCGCCCTCGCCGTGGACCGGGACGCCCTCGTGACCGGCGGGCACTTCCCGATCCTCACGCTGGGCAAGGTCCGTCGCACGGCCGGAGGCTACGCCTGGGAGTACGCCCGGAAGGTGGAGGCATGAGCCCCAACGGCAGCAGGCCCGAAGTCACGCCGGAGGCGGACGCGTTCCTCCGTGAGCCTCGCGTGGCCGTCCTCGCCACCATCGGTGCGGACGGCGCGCCGAGGACCGTGCCGGTGTGGTTCCTGTGGGACGGCAGCGCACCGATCCTGTTCACGGCTCGCACCACGCGGAAGTGGCGCAACATCCAGGCCAACCCCCGCGTCTCGCTCTGCATCGACCACCGCCCCGAACCGCGCTCGCCCGGAGCGGAGGCGTATGCGGCGGTGATGATCGACGGCCACGTGGAGGAGGCGACGGACCGCTCCCTCTACGACGACGTGCTCGCGATGTCCCTCGCGTACTGGGGCGAGGAACGCGGGCGGCCGTTCGCGGAGGCCTACCACGACCGCCCGGACGTGGTCCTGTTCCGCATCGTCCCCGACCGCATCGTCCACCAGGCGTAGGGGGGAGCAGCGCATGGCCCTGCCGAATGGCGCGCGGTACCGCATCGGCGGCGTCGACTTCGCCGTCGTGAATGACGGCACCTATTACTACGACGCCGGCGCGGTCTTCGGCGTCGTCCCGCGCATGATGTGGGAGCGCGTCGCGCCACCCCTCGACGAGCGCTACCGGATGCCGCTGGGGTTGAACTGCCTGCTGCTCCGCTCGCGTGGTCAGACGATCCTCATCGAGACCGGCGTTGGTGCGAAGCCCGGCGACCGCGACGCTGCCTCCCCCGCCGAGGAGGGCACGCTCCTCACCTCGCTCGCCGCCCTCGGCGTCACGCCCGAGGAGATCGACGTCGTGGTGAACACCCATCTGCACGCCGACCACTGCGGCTGGAACACGAGCGCCTCCGTGAACGGAGGGGACGAGGTCCTCGTCCCCACGTTCCCGAACGCGCGGTACGTCATCAACGCCACCGAGTGGGAGGACGCCACCCACCCCAACGAGCGCACGCGGGCGACCTACCTCGCGAGGAACCTCGACCCGATCGCGGACCGCCTCGAGCTGATGGACGGCGAGCACCAGATCACGGACGAGGTGATCTTCGTGCCCGTGCCCGGCCACACGGAGGGCCACTCGTCCGTGGTGATCCGCTCCGGGCAGGAGTGGGGCGTCTACGTCGGTGACATGGCGCAGCACCGTGTCCAGCTGGAGCGTACCCCGTGGGTCTCCGGCCTCGACATCCTCCCGCTGGTCTCCATGGAGACGAAGAAGCGCCTGATGGACGAGTGCATCGAGGCGGGCGCGCTCGTGATGTTCTGCCACGGCCCGTACCCCGGCGTCGGCCGCATGACCCGCACGGAGGAGGGCTTCCGGAAGTGGGTGGACGTCGCACCGGAGGGTGAAGGCCTCGACCTTCACGCTCACCCGCACGACCATCCCTAGTGATGACGAACTCGCCTCCCGGAAACGGATCGCAGGGGAACATCCAGCCGGGTGACTTCCTGCCGATCATCCAGAGCACGCAGCCGCCTCCGGGTGGCCGCACGGCCGTGCTCGCCCTCGCGCACCTGCACCTGAAGGCGAACTGGCACGCCGCGCCCGTCCACGGCTTCACGCTGCCGCTCTGGTACCGCGGCACCTACGACGAGCAGCAGACGGCCGGCGATCAGGTGGTGATCTTCGACCGCTCCCATCTCGGCCGGTTCTACGTGACCGGCGAGGCGGCCGACGCCGTCATCGACCGCCTCTTCGCCACCGACCCGGCGAGGATCCCCGTGGGCGAGTTCAGCCGCGCGCTGGTCACCCGCCACGACGGCACGATCTTCGACATCCCGACGCTCGCCCACCTCGACGAGGGGCGCTGGCTCGTGATCTCCGGCCCGCGCACGCAGGTCTCGCTCCGCGAGGCTGTGGAGGGCGCCGTCGCCGAGGGGGAGGACGCCATCGTCCGTGACCGCCTCGGCGAGTCCGTGATGCTGGAGGTCGTCGGCCCCGGCGCGGAGCATGCGCTGCAGGCCGTCGTCGGCGCGAACCTCGCCTCGGGCGTCCCCGTCGGCGCGGCGCACGAGGTGCTCCTCGGTGGCTTCCGCGCCCTCGTCGCCCACGACCGCGCGCTCGGCGAGGACGGCTACTGGTTCATCGTCTCGCCCGAGGTGGGCGAGCACCTGTGGGAGAACAGCCTCACCGTCGGCATCGAGCCCGCCGGCCTCGCCGCCTGGGACACGCTCCGCCTCGAAGCCGGCACCATCGAGGCCCCCACCGAGACGCCCTCTCCCGCGACCCCGTACCACGCCGGCCTCGGCGACCTCGTCCACCTCGAGGGCGCGGACGGCGCCCCGCGCGAGTTCCACGGCCACCACGCCCTCGAACACCGCGACCGGCCCGAGCGCGTCCTCACCGGCCTCCGCCTGGACGGCCCCCGCCTCGCGAAGCGCGGTTCCCGCATCCGCGCCGCCGGCGAGGACATCGGCGCCTGCGTCAACGCCGCCTACTCCGGCGCCCTCGGCACCGGCATTGCCCTCGCCTACCTCCCATCGGACCTCGCGCGGGTTGAGGTGGACACGGACGGCGTGTGGCAGCCGGCGGACGTGGTGCCGCTGCCCTTCATCGACGTGCCCCGGGCGATGCTCGGGCGGTAGGCCGCACCACTCTCGTTCCGGCTCGCTCCGATCCCCGTTCCGACTCCGGTTCCGCCTCTGGTTCCCCCTCTGAC
>JALOAM010000120.1 GCA_023228765.1 Dehalococcoidia bacterium | reverse complement strand
CACGACGGTCCTGCTCGGCCTCACCGCTGCGCAGGTCGTCATCGGCGAGCTGGTGCCGAAGTCGATCGCGCTGCAGTTCCCGACCCCGGTCGCGCTCTACACCTCGCTCCCGATGAGGGCGTCCCTGTGGCTGTTCCGGCCGCTGATCGCCTTCCTCAACGGCAGCGGCATCCTCGTCCTGCGCCTGCTCCGGACGCCCGCGTCCGGCCATCGCCACATCCACTCGCCGGGTGAGATCTCGCTGCTGATCGCGGAGAGCCGCGACGGAGGGCTCCTCTCCGCGGAGGAGCAGGTGCGCTTCGAGCGCGCGCTGCGCCTCAGCGTGCTGCCGGTGCGACGCATCATGATCCCGCGAGTGGACATCGTGTCCGTACCGGAGGACGCCACCCTCGCCGAGGTGCGCGAGGAGCTCGCCGCGTCCTCCTTCACGCGTGTGCCGGTGTACCGGCGGGACCCGGACGTCCTGGTGGGTGTCATCCACGCGAAAGAGATCGCCCGCGAGATCGCACAGGGGAACGCGGAACGCCTGGCGGGGTCGGTCATGCGACCGATCGCGAGCGTGCCGGAGTCGATGCGGTGCGAGCGCCTCGTCGCGGAGTTGCGCCGCCAGCGCTCCGAGCAGGCGATCGTGGTGGACGAGCACGGCGGCGTCGCCGGCCTCGTCACGCTGGAGGATCTCCTCGTCGAGGTCCTCGGCGACACGAGGGCGCTCCACCCCGGCGACGACGAGCCGACGACCCTGCCAGATGGCCGCGTGCGGCTGCCCGGGCGGATGCGCATCGACGAGGCAAAGGACTGGCTCGGCGTGCTGTGGGAGGGCGACAGCGACACGCTGAGCGGCATCATCTCCGAGCGCCTGGGCCGCATCCCGCAGCCCGGCGAGCAGCTGGCGGTGTCCGGCGTGGACGTCGAAGTCGAGAGCGTCGACGCGCTCGTCGTGCATTCGCTCCTCGCCCGTCCCGTGCGAGAGCGCGCCGAGCCGGGCGAGCATCCGGACCGCACCGAGCAGCGTGAGCACGCTGGGGACGGAGCACGCTCGTGAGCGTAAGCGTCGTCATCCCAGCCCTCATCGTCCTCCTGCTGATCGGACTCAACGGGCTCTTCGTGGCAGCGGAGTTCGCCATCGTCGGCGCACCGCGCGCGACCATCGAGCGCCGTGCGGCAAGCGGGCAGCGAGGCGCGCGCGTGGTGAGCCGCGTGCTGAACGACCCGCGGAACCAGGACCGCTACATCGCGACGGCGCAGCTCGGCATCACCTTCGCCACGCTCGGCCTCGGCATGTACGGGGAGCATCAGCTCGCCCACTTCCTGGAGGTGCGCCTGGACGAGTGGGGGTTCGAGGCATCGTGGATCGCGGCGCACACGCTCGCCACGCTGCTCGCGATCTCGATCATGACCTACCTGCACGTCGTGCTCGGCGAGATGGTGCCGAAGTCCCTCGCACTCTCGCACGCGGAGGGCACGGTGCTGCGGGTCACGCCGCCCATGCTCTGGATCCGTGGACTGCTGTACCCGCTGGTGGTCACCCTGAACGCCATCGGGAACGGCCTCCTCAGCCTCGTCGGCGTGGATCGCTCCCAGGGCAGCGAGGAGCAGTACTACTCCGCGGAGGAGCTCGAGTTCGTCGTCCAGGAGAGCCTGGAGGGCGGGATGCTGGAGCAGGGCTCCGGACGCATCCTCCGCGAGTTGTTCGACCTCGGGAACCTCGTCGCGGAGGACGTGATGCGCCCCCGCGTGCAGGTGTACGGCGTCCGCATCGGCGCGACGCCCGAGTCCATCCGCACGCTCATCGAGGAGCACGCGCACACGCGCTACCCCGTCTACGGCGAAGACCTGGACGACATCCTCGGCGTCGCACACATCCGCGAGCTGGCGGCGTGCGTGCTGGAAGACCGGCCACTGTCCGCGGACGCCATGACCGAGGTCCCCTTCGTCCCGTCCTCGTCCCCGCTCTCCTCCGTCGTCACGCGGATGCGCGACCAGCCCGTGCAGTTCGCCGTCATCCTGGACGAGCACGGCGGCACCGCCGGCATCGTCACGCCGGACGACGTGACCAACGAGATCCTCGGGCGGGTACCTGAGTCGGACGCGACGGGGGAGATGTTCCGCGACGCCTCCGGCCGCCTGCACGCCGCCGGCACGGTGCGCCTCGACGAGCTGAGCGAGCGCCTCCGCCTCCATATCGAGCACCCCGAGGCCGAGACGGTCAGCGGCCTCGTCCTCGCCCTCCTCGAGCGCCCGCCCCGCCTCGGCGACGCCGTCGAGTACGACGGCATCGAGCTCCGCGTGGCGCAGGTGGACGGCCGCGGCGTCGCCCAGGTGATCGTGGAGGCCCTCGCCGCCCCCGAGGGCGACCGTTAGCTCGCGCTCGGACCTCTGTCACGGACGATGCAGCGAAAGCCGACATGGCTCATGCCGGTGTCGACCATTTGCGGCCGCCGCGCGGCCGGGCGGTAGCGCCGGCAGTAGTTGTCGGCGCAGAGGTACGAGCCGCCCTTGATCACCTTGCGGGGCACCCGGAACTGGGGCTGCGCCGGGTCATAGCTCGCGTCGGCGAGACCACCTCGAGGATCCGTGGGGACGCAGCACGGGCACGAGTCCTGGACGAGGTCGCGCGCCTCCGCGTACCAGTCGTCCGTCCACTCCCACACGTTCCCCGCCATGTCGTACAGGCCGTAGCCGTTCGGCGCGAACGACCCGACCGGTGCGGCGCCCTCGTACCCGTCGAGGGCGGCGTTCTGCCACGGGAACTCGCCCTGCCACCAGTTCGCGGGAGGGCGACCGTCCGGCATGGCTTCGTCGCCCCAGACGAACTCGCGGCCCTCGTCACCGCCTCGCGCAGCACGCTCCCACTCCGCCTCGGTGGGCAGTGACTTGCCGGCCCACGCCGCGTAGGCGACGGCATCCTCGTGCGCCACGTGCACGACGGGGTGGTCGAGGCGATCGAGGATGGTCGAGCCCGGGCCGTCGGGCTCACGCCAGGACGCGCCCGGCGTCCAGATCCACCACTGGCTCAGGTGCCGCAGGTCCACGGGACCGTCCGTCATGCGAAACACGAGCGACCCCGCCCGCAGGTTCTCGGAGGGCGCGCCCGGGAAGTCGGCAGGATCGAGCGGACGCTCCGCGACGGTGACGTAGCCCGTGGCGGAGACGAACTCCTCGAACTGCGCGTTCGTCACCGTGGTGCGGTCCATCCAGAAGCCACCCACGGCCACGACGCGACTCGGCGCTTCCTCCGGGTAGTGGCTGTCCGAACCCATCCGGAAGGAGCCGGGGGGTACCCACGCCATCGTGTCCGTGGCCGGCGGGGAGGGCGCCCTCCCCGTGTCGTTCGAGGCCGGCATGACGGTGTCAGCGCCCTGCAACGATCGCGGCTTCGAGCTTCTCCTGGACCTGGTCGATCGTGAAGCTGGCTGCCTCCTGCCTCGGCGGGTAGTCGATGAACGTCTTCAGGAATTCGCCGACGATCGTCTGCGCCGGCATCATGATGAACGCGCGATCGAGGAACCAGTCCCAGTACGTGTTCGACGTGATGTCGGCATGCTCGAACGGATCCGTCCGCAGGTTGTAGAGCCGTGGGATACGGAGCTGCACGAACGGCTCGGCCCAGACCTGCAGCGTGCCGGGGATGCGCTGCTCCATGAAGACGAACTTCCAGTTGTCGTACCGCGCGGCGACGAAGTCGCCGTCGTCCGAGAAGTAGAAGAAGTCCTTCCGAGGCCAGTCCTGGTCCTCTCCGGTCAGGCAGGGCAGGACGTTGTACCCGTCCAGGTGGACGCGGAACCGCTTCGCGCCGGCCTGGTACCCCTCCAGCAGACGCTCCTTGACGTCGGGCATGCCGGCCGCGGCCAGCAGCGTGGGCAGCCAGTCGAGGTGACTGATCATCTCGTTGGACACCTGGCCTGCGGGGATCCGCGACGGCCAGCGGATGATCTCCGGCACGCGGAAGGCGCCCTCCCAGTTGGTGTTCTTCTCGCTACGGAAGGGTGTCGTAGCCCCGTCCGGCCACGTGTTCGCGTGCGGACCGTTGTCGGTCGAGTAGATGACGATCGTGTCCTCGGCCAGGCCGAGCTCGTCGAGGACGTCGAGGACCTGCCCGACGTGCCGGTCGTGGTCGATCATCGTGTCGTGGTACTCGGACTGCCACCTTCCGGACTGGCCGACGCTCTCCGGCTTCGTGTGCGTGCGAAGGTGCATATGGGTGGTGTTGAGCCAGAGGAAGAACGGGACACCCGCCGACTCGTTGCGCCGGATGAAGTCGATCGCGCCGTCGATGATCTCGTCGTCGATCGTCTCCATCCGCTTCCGCGTCAGCGGCCCGGTGTCCTCCACGGTCTGCGTGCCGTCCTCGTTCGCGGTGCAGCGGAGCACACCCCGAGGGCCGAAGCGCTCCCGGAAGTAGGGGAACTCCGCCGGATCGGGGTAGTCCGGATGCTCCGGCTCCTCCTCGGCGTTCAGGTGGTAGAGGTTCCCGAAGAACTCGTCGAACCCGTGCATCGTCGGGAGGAACTCGTCCCGGTCGCCCAGGTGGTTCTTGCCGTACTGACCGGTGGCGTACCCCAGCGGCTTCAGGAGCTCGGCGATCGTGGGATCGTCGGCGCTCAGGCCGAGGTCTGACCCGGGGATCCCCACCTTGCTCAGCCCCGTCCGGTACACGCTCTGCCCGGTGATGAACGCGGAGCGCCCGGCGGTGCAACTCTGCTCGCCGTAGCTGTCGGTGAACCTCACCCCCTCCTCCGCGAGCCGGTCGATGTTCGGTGTGCGGTAGCCGAGGAGGCCATCGCTGTAGCAACTCAGGTTGGAAATGCCGACATCGTCCCCCCAGACGACGACGATGTTCGGCCGCTGTTCGTCGGTCACGGGTGCCTCCTTGGCGGTACTCACGTGACTGCGGACGCTATGGACGCCGTTGCTCAGACCCGGCTCATCTCGCGCCCTGGACCCCGCAGCCCACGCGCCCTGGATCACCGGGTCCGGGCTCTGACCCCCTCCCCCTCTGGGGGAGGGTTGGGGAGAGGGCAGACGGCTCGCTGCCTTCGATGAGTGTCCAGGGCGACGGCGTCCGGGCGACGGCGTCCGGGCGACGGCGTTCCGGAGATGGCGTTCCGAGGACGGCGTGACTCCGAACTGCGTGGAGGGCCAACTGAGCCCCTCACCCCCACCCTCTCCCTGGGGAGAGGGGGCCGGAGTCGGAGGGGGCCTGTCGCGCGCAAACGACGAGGGCGCCCCGCTCGGGACGCCCTCGGACGGTGCGATGCGCAGACGGAGGCTACTCGACCTTGAGGGTCGTCTCGCCCTCCTTCGTGGCGTTCACGAGGATCGCCATGTTGCCGGCGGGGTGCCGGTTCTCGTGCATCAGCTGGTGCGACTCACTCACGCCACCTTCGAACGGGAACACCCGCGAGAGCACGGGATCCACGTCACCGGCCGCGACCATGTCGTTCAGCTCGGCGCACTGCTGCGTGTTCGCGAAGTGCGAGCCCTGCAGGCGCTTCTGGCGCATCCACAGGTACCGCAGGTCCACGTCGGCGTTGAAGCCGGAGGTGCCAGCGCAGATCACGACCATCCCGGCGTTGTCCGCCATGAAGATCGAGGTCGGCACCGTGGACTCGCCGGGGTGCTCGAAGACGATCTTCGGGCTCTTCCGCTCGCCCAGGACCTCCCAGAACTTGGCCCCGAAGGCGCGCGCGCCCTTCATCCACTCGCCGAAGGCGGCGCTGTCGTCCAGGTCCGGCAGGCGGCCCCAGTGCGTGAAGGCGGGGTCCTTGCGGTTGATCACGCCCTTCGCGCCCAGCTGGTAGCACATCTCGAACTTCGACTCGTCCGAGACGACGGCGATCGGGATGCCGCCCTTCGCCTTCACGATCTGCGTCGCCATCACGCCGAGGCCGCCTGTGGCGCCCCAGATCAGGACCGGGTCGCCCTCGTGCACGACGTTCGGCGCCCAGCCCATCAGCATCCGGTAGGCGGTAGCGCCCACGAGCATGTAGGCGCCGGCGGCCTCCCACGTCAGCTGCTTCGGCTTCGGGAAGCACTGGTGGTACTGGACCCGCGCGAACTGGGCGAACGATCCCCAGTTCTCCTCGTACCCCCAGATCTTGTTGGAGCTGGAGGTGATGGGGTCGGCGCCGGCCTGGATGTCCGGAGCGTCGTCGTTCCACTGGCCGCAGGACAGGACCACCTCGTCACCGATGTCGACGTTCGAAACCTGGTCGCCCTTCGCCCAGACGATGCCAGAGGCATCCGACCCGCCGATGTGGAAAGCCTCCTGCGCCCCGGCCTTCTGGCGGGCGCCGACCACGTCCACGGGGAAACCCCGGGCGGCCCAGACGTTGTTGTAGTTCACGCCCGCGGCCATCACCCAGACCAGCACCTCCTTCGGGCCGACCTCGGGGACGTCGATGACCTCGGTCTTGAACGCGTCCTTCGGCTCGCCGTACCGCTCCGGGCGGATCAGCGACGCGTACATCTGCTTCGGAACATGGCCCAGCGGCGGTGTCTCGCCGAGCTCGTACAGGTCCTTCTTCTCGGGCAAGGTGTCCCCCCAACGTGGTCTCGATCGCGCGCGGAAACGCGCGTTTCGGGCCGTCCTGTGGGCTCGCGAACCCGGTGGAGCGCGATGCCCAACCGGCCCCCCGCGAGGCTCCCGGCATCCTACCATCGCGACCCGCGCCGCTGTCGAACGAAGGGGTTGAGGACTACGGCGCCGCGGGCGGCAGCCCCGACAACACCGTCTGCATCATCCACAGGTGCAACCCGCCGAGTGCCCGGCCCTCCAGCCGCACGACGACGAGCGCACCGTCCGAGGCGACGTCCACGATCTCCGGATCACCCCACTGCTGGGGACTCGCGCCGTCGGGGATGGCCTCCAGCCGCTCGCGGACCGCGTCCACATTCGCGTCCGCGGTGGCGGCATCCTCGAACGCCAGCAGCAGCACGGAGAACGGGACGCCGTCCTCCGCCCCACCGCCGAGGGCCATGAAGCGGTATGGCGCGAGCGAAGGGAGAGATGCGGCATCCGCCGGGGCGATGTCCAGTTGCATTGGCTCTAAGAAGTCCGGGATGCCTCCCGACAGTTCGTCGACGGTCTGAAAGTGCGCATACAGCGTCCCAGCCTCATCGAAGATCTGCGCAGCACGCGTCCACGCTGGATCGGAGGCGATCGGCCTGCTCTCCAGCATCACGCGCATCTGGTCGAGACCGCTCGTGCGGATGACACGGTTGTCGAAGAACGCCATCGTTCCACCGCGCCCAAGGCTGTCGAAGATCGGGAGGGTGTTCCTCAAGCCTTCGGAGAACGACTGCCCGTCACCCCATGAGTACACCTGGTTCGCGACAATGGAGTCCACTTCCGCGGGTTCGCACTCCCCGCACTGTGCGAGCGCATCGAGGATCGAGTCGGGGCTGAAGTCGCCGGTCACGATTCCCCACGACTGCATCGGATCCACAACCGACGGAAAGAACGGCTGCTCAACCGTGGCGAACGCGTCAACATCGCGGAGGCCGAAACCGAACGCCTCTTCGGTCTGCGTGCTTACCGTGAGCGATGTCACAGAGTCGGTCTACACCCCGAGATACCAGTACATGCCGGAAACGATCGGACCGCTGAGCGCACCGACCCCGGCTCGATCTCGCATCCCGAACAGGTCGACAACGTACGCCTCCTCGCCTGCCGCGTCGTCGGGCGCCTCGACGCCCGCGAGGTCACGCCATGCCTCCATGTCGCCGAGGGTGAGAGCGTGCCCGTAGCCTTCGGGCACCCACTGCAGCAGCGTCTCGAACGTGCCCGCGTCCTGTGGGATGGCGACGGCGGTGACCTGCGCCGTCGCATCGGGAGGAACGAGGCTCTCCCTCGTCGGCAGCAGGCGCACCTCGTCGGCGTCGAGGAGTCGGAGAGAGGTCGCTCGGTACTCAGAGGCGAGGACGTCATCCAGGTACTGCGAGTACCGCATAGGAATCGACGTATGCGGATCGAACTCGACGACGACACGGTCTTCGAAGGTGTCACCAGGCTCTGAACAGAAGTCGGGGCCGTACGGGTGATCGGCCGGGAGTGGGTTCGCGATGTCAGTGCAGGGTCGCGTATAAGTGTACGAGTACTCAAACGGGCCGATCACGTCGTAGCCTGGAGCTGTGTTGCCTCGGTACTGCTCGATTGAGCGGAACCAGAACCCAGGACCATCGCAGCTCGGCTTCTCGTCGGTTGGCGCGCCCTCGCCATGACCGGCGTGGACCTGACCGCTCGCGTCGGCCTCGCGGTACTCCCAATCGCCGCAGCCGTTCCACTCGAGGATCGCCTCGCGTGTCGGCTCCTCGACGCGCGTGATCTCCCACTCCTGGATGAACGGGACGTAGTCGGGCGGGCCGATCTCGTCGGGGGCGCTCGCGCCGCGGAGCGCGACGAAGGCGATGACCGTCACCGCGATTACGCCCCCAACCGCCGAGGCGCCGCCGAGGAGTCCGAGGGTCGGCAGTCCGACCAGCCCGCGGAGGAACGAGCGAACGCGCGCCACCGGACCGAAGTGGGCGCGGTACCATTCGGCGACCTCTTCCCGTCTCCGCAGCCCGAGCCGCCCGAGGAGCTCCGAGACGTGGTACTTCGCCCCGTCGAGCGTGATGCCGAGCTCCTCCGCGATCTCGGTGTTCGTCCGCCCCGCCGCGACGAGGCGCGCGACCTCCCGCTGGCGCTCCGTGATCGCCTGGGGACTGACGGGCGAGATCGGGTCGATGGGCGGGCCGCTCTGGGTCATGCGCCGAGACTAGACCAGCATCACGGACCGCATACTACCCGTTCGTTATGTCATGCTAGAACGTCTCGACACGCGACGAGCAGCCGTCACCAGCCCCCCCACCGCGACGATCAGAAGGACCATCGGGAGGACCGGCTCCTGGCCGTCAGCCGCAGATCCGTAGCCCGCGGTCGCCGGTATCGGAGCGCCGGTGTCGACCGGGCGACCGGTGGCATAGTTGCCGAACTCCACCACTGCCCCCGGCTGCACGACGGGGTGGATCCAGAGCTCACCGCCGCTCTCATCGAACAGAGCAACCGAGGCTCCCGCGCGGGCGCACTCGTCTGCCTGATCGGGAAGGCCGAGCACCAGTTGTCCAGGAGGACTGGTCCGCGCGTCGACGCTCGCGCACACCACGCCATCGACCACGGCGACGATGCGCCCTCGATTGGTGCGGTGGGACAACGCGATCGGATCGCCCGGCACCAGGTCGACGAGCTGGATCCTGAACGTCGTGTCGGGCGGTGACGTCGTCTCTGGCGCGGTCGTGGGCGTCTGCGCGCCGGCCGGATACGCCATCGCAATGAGGACGAACGAACTGGCGAGGGCAGCCGGAAGAATGGCGTGAATCAGTCGTCCTGCCTTCACTGCTTACCGACCTCCACAGCGCGGCGCATGGCCGCATCTGAGCACACACGACTAGTGCGCCACAAGCAGCGCCCTCAATCCAGCGCCGCGAGCACGCCCTCAATCCGCGCGATGAGGCGGGCGGCTTCGTCGGGTTCCTCGATGCGGGCGCCGGACTCGCGGCGGATGTAGAAGGCGTCGAAGACCTCGGGGCCGATGGTGTCGACCTTCGCGAGGTGGATGTCGATGCGGAGGTCGTGGAGGGCCTTCGTGACGGCGTAGAGGAGGCCGCGGCGGTCGGGGGCGG
>JALOAM010000119.1 GCA_023228765.1 Dehalococcoidia bacterium | reverse complement strand
GCTCGCGCTGCTCCGCGTAGGCCTCGGAGATCGCGTTCGTGTCCGTGGTCATGCGTCGTCCCCCTCGTCCCCGCCCTGGTAGATGGGCAGCTCGAAGCTGGTGCCCGGGTTGAACAACGGCACGAGCGCGCCGATGGAGGAGAGGTAGGACAGCGCGGCATCGTTGTCCTGCGGCAGACGTGCCTTGATGCGGCGGTAGCCCTTCGCGCGGGCGAAGGCGAGGGAGTGCTCGGCCAGGGCGGTGCCGTGTCCCTGCCGGCGGTGTTGCGCGCGGATCCACGCCCCGAAGGTGGCGGCGTCGGGTTCCGCGGAGTTGAAGTCCACGGCCGCGAAGCCCATGATGCGGCCCCGCTCCCCCACCACGAAGATCGCGCCCTGCTCCCCCTGGCGCTCGATCCACTGCTCGACATCCTCGGTGGTCTGGGCGCGAGCGAAGGCGATGGGCGTGGGCTCCTGGAGGAGCTCCGCGATGATCTCCGCGATCTGCGCGGCATCTGCCTTCGTTGCGCGTCGGATATCGACGGCCATGGGAATCCTCCTGGATCTCCGGTCGGGCGCGCGCCGCGCCGTTGCTCTACGTGGATCCGATGTACCTCGGATCCGGTGGCCTGGGGCAGCCCCCGTGGCCGCCCTCAAGCTCCCTCAGGCCCCCTCAGACGGGGGTGCGCAAGGATCGCACAGACTCGAGGAACCGATCGAACAGGTACTCGGTGTCGTTCGGCCCGGGCGAGGCCTCCGAGTGGTACTGGATGGTGAACACGGGCTCCTCGCGGTGTCGCAGGCCCTCCACGGTGCCGTCGTTCAGGTGCACCTGGGCGACCTCGATTGCGGGCGAGAGGTGGTCGCCGTCCACCGCGAAGCCGTGGTTCTGCGATGTGATGTGCACGCGGCCGGTGATGTTGTCCAGCACCGGGTGGTTCGCACCTCGGTGCCCGAACTTCAGCTTGAAGGTGTCAGCGCCGAACAGCCGTCCGATCACCTGGTGCCCGAGACAGATCCCCATGACCGGCGTCTTGCCGATGAGCCCCTTCGAGGTGGTCACGACGTGGTCGAGGAGCATGGGGTCACCAGGGCCGGGGGAGAGCAGGACGCCGTCCGGGCGGAGCGACAGGATCGTCTCAGCGTCCGTGTCGTGGGGCACCGCGGTCACCGTGCAGCCCCGGCCACGCAGGATGCGCATGATGTTGCGCTTCACGCCCAGGTCCAGCACCACCACGTGCGGTGGCGTGCCGTCCGGCGACGCGCCGAGCGCAACACGAGGGTCCTCGAAGTCGTAGGCGGTGGGCGTCGAGACGGACGCGACATAATCGATGCTCGCGTAGTCAGGCTCGCCGTTCAGGCGCGTGAGGGCGACCTCCGGGGTCTCGTCGCGCGTGATCGTGCCCATGACGACGCCGCGCGAGCGGAGGTGACGGGTGAGGGCGCGCGTGTCGACCTCGGCGATGCCGGGGATCCCGCGCTGCTGGAGGTACTCGTGGAGGGTCTGGACTGACTGCCAGTGGGAGGGTAGGTCCGTCATCTCCCGGACGACGAAGCCACGCACCTGCACCTCGCCGCTCTCGTCGGAGGTGCGGTTGGTGCCGTAGTTCCCCTGGAGCGGAAACGTCATCGAGAGGATCTGGCCGCGGAACGAGGGGTCGGTGAGGGCCTCCTGGTAGCCGGTCATCGCGGTGGTGAATACGACCTCACCCGTGGCGTGGCCCTCGGCGCCGACGCCCACGCCCTCGAACACCCGTCCGTCCGCCAGGACGAGGCGTGCCGGCGGCCTGTTGCTTCCGTTCAGCAAGCTCACGCGTTGCCTTCCCTGATCTGTACCCGCTCCCCGGCGCCGCCAGCCGGCTGGCGCTAGAGCGCAACCATTCGTTCCGTCTCGTGGACGATCTGGCCGTTGGCGATCGTCGCCACGACCCGTCCTCGCAGCGTCTTGCCGCCCAGCGGCGTGTTCTTCCCCTTGGAGGCGAACGCCTCCGGCTCCACGGTCCACTCCGCGTCCGGGTCGAGGATGGCGACGTCGCCGAGGGCGCCCGGGGCCAGTGTGCCGAGTCCCTGCAGTCCGGGGATCTCGTCCAGGCGCCAGGTGCGGACGGGGCCAATCGTCAGGCGTTCGATCAGTGTGGGCAAACTCAGTCGGCCCTCGTGGACCAGCCTCATGCTGAGACCGAACGCCGTCTCCAGCATCGTGAGCCCCGGGGCGGCGAGGTCGAACTCGATCGCCTTGTCGTTCACTCCGTGCGGGGCGTGGTCCGTGGCGATGGCGTCGATCACGCCGTCACGCAGCGCGTTCGCGAGGGCCTCCAGGTCGGCCTCTTCGCGGAGGGGGGGATTCACCTTCGCGTTCGTGTTGTAGCGGATGTGCACGTAGTCGTCCGCGAACGCGACCTCCTCGTGCGTGAGGGTCAGGTGGTGAGGGGTGACCTCTGCGGTGACGCGCGCCCCGCGCTCGCGGGCGGCGGCGATGAGCGCGACCGAGCCGGCGGTGGAGACGTGGCAGATGTGCAGGTGCGCCCCCACCAGCTCCGCGAGGGCGATGTCGCGCGCGACCATCGTCTCCTCGGCACTCGCGGGGCGTCCTCGGAGGCCGAGGCGGGTGGCGACCCAGCCCTCGTGCATGTGCCCGTCGCGCACGAGGCTCGGGTCCTCGCAGTGCTGCGCGATCGGGAGGTTGAAGCGCGTCGAGTATTCGAGGGCGTGCCGCATCAGGCTCGGGTCGGCGACGGCATCGCCATCGTCGGAGAGCGCGACGACGCCCGCCGCCTGTAGCTCGCCCTGTGGCGTGAGCTCTTTGCCCTGCCGCCCCACGGTGATCGCGCCGATCGGGAGCACGCGGATCCGCGCGGACGCCTCCGCTTCGCGGAGGACGGACTCGATCGCGGCGCGGCTATCGAGGGCAGGCATGGTGTTCGGCATCGCGCAGACCGTGGTGTACCCGCCGCGCGCGCCTGCCTCGGTGCCCGTGCGGATCGTCTCCTTGCCCTCGAACCCCGGCTCGCGGAGGTGGGTGTGGAGGTCCACGAAGCCGGGCGAGACGACGAGGCCCGTGGCGTCGATGCGCTCGGCGTCGATCACGGCGTCACCCTCGCCGGGGCCGACGCGTGCGATGCGGCCGTCCACGATGACGACATCGGCGATGCCGTCCTGCCCCAGGGCGGGGTCGATGACGTGCCCGTTGTGGATCGCGATGGTCGTCACGCGCGTGCCTCGCTGGTCACTGAACCCCCGTCGCCGGGGAGGTCCGTGCGGCCGGAGAGCAGGTAGAGCAGCGCCATGCGGATGGCGACGCCGTTCGTCACCTGCTCCTCGATAATCGAGTGCTGGCCCGCCGCGACCGCTCCTGCGATCTCGATGCCCTCGTTCTTCGGGCCGGGGTGCATGAGCACATGGTCCGGCTTCGCCTTCGCAAGGCGCTGTGCCGTCACCTGGTAGAGCTGTGCGTACTCGTGGAGGGAGGGCAGGAGGCCTCGCTGCTGGCGCTCGCTCTGGAGTCGGAGCGCCATCACGACGTCGGCGCCCTCGATCGCGCGATCGATGTCTGTCTCGATCGTCACGTTCGGCAGGGCGGACTCGGCGTGTGCCGGCCGGTCCTGCGCTCGGAGGCCGCGAGGCAGCAGTGTGGGCGGGCCGCAGAGGACGACCTCCGCGCCCATCGCCGTCAGCCCCCACATGTCGGAACGCGCGACGCGAGAGTGGCTGATGTCACCCACCATCACCACGCGCTTCCCGGCGATGGAGCCGAGGCGGCTCTTGATGGTGTACAGGTCCAGGAGCGCCTGCGTGGGGTGGGCGTGCGCCCCGTCGCCGGCGTTGATGATCGAAGCGTCCGTGTTCGTCGCGGCGAGGTAGGGCGCGCCGGCGATGCTGTGGCGCATCACGATCGCGTCCGCGCGCATCGCCCTCAGCGTCCGCACGGTGTCGATGAGGCTCTCGCCCTTGACCACCGAGGAGGTGTTCGCGGTGACGCTGATCACGTCCGCGCCCAGCACCTTGCCCGCGAGCTCGAAGGAGGCGCGCGTGCGGGTGGAGGGCTCGTAGAACAGGTTCACCACCGTGTACCCGCGGAGCGCCGGCACTCGTGCGATACGCCGGTCGAGGACCTCGCGCATCCGGTCCGCCAGGTTGAGGACGGTCTCGATCTCACCGACCGAGAAGTCATCCAGGTCCAGGACGTGCTGGTGTTCCCAGGAGCGTCCGGGCCGGCGGCCCTGCGCGGTGAGGGGGGCGGATGCGGTGGAGGTCATGACTCCATCCTCCCGGGGAGGATCACCACGGCATCGCGACCGTCCTCCTCCTGCAAGAGCACGCGGACGTTGTCCTCGCGCGAGGTCGGGATGTTCTTGCCGACCATGTCGGCGCGGATGGGGAGCTCTCGATGCCCGCGGTCCACGAGGACGGCGAGGCGCACGATGCGGGGGCGGCCGAAGTCGTTCAGGGCGTCCAGTGCCGCCCGCACGGTCCGGCCGGTCATCAGCACGTCGTCCACCAGCACCACCACCTTGCCGTCCACGTCGGGCAGCGCGGAGGGTTGCGGCTCCGGGTGGCGGCGGTCGAGGTCGTCGCGGTGGAGGGTCACGTCCAGCGCACCCAGCCCCGGCCGGACGCCCTCGATCTCCTCGATGTCGTCCGCGATGCGCTGGGCGATGACGTCACCGCCACGCTGGATGCCGATCAGCACGAGGCCCTCGACGCCCTGGTTCGACTCCACGATCTCGTGGGCGAGCCGGCGCAGGGTGCGGCGCACCGCCTGCGTGTCCAGGATTGGGGCGCTGTTCACCACGAGACACCGCCGAGGGCTTCGGAGGCTGGCACGACGACTGACACGGGGTGTCGTCCTCGGAGGGCACAAAAAACCCTCCCACGGGCCGGGGAGGGGAAGTGTCGATCCGCCCGCTCCATCGCGTGGAGCCGGGGCGTCTGCGTAAACGAATCGGTGCCGAGGCACCCGGAGGGCACAGTCTGCATCTTCGTTCCTTCCCGGCCTCGCTGGACCGGCTTAAAGGGCTACTGAGCAAGATACGACCGAGGGTGCCGAGACTCAACCCCTACGGCGCAGGCGCGTGAGCAGTTCTGGTGAAGTCTTTGATCCTGAGGTGGGCGGCTACGCGTCGCCCCCGCGCTGCTCGCGCAGGAACCGCTCGAGGTCCTCGACCATCGAGGCCGCGTCCGGGAGCTCCTCGGGAGTCTCGGCGTCCTCGTCGGCGATCTCGGTGTCATCGCCTTCCTCGTCCACGGCGTCAGCGACGCGGCGGGCGTATTCGGCGATCTCCGGGTTCTGCTCGATGTCCGCGGCCACCTGCGCCTCGAACCGCGCGGCGAAGACCTCCAGGTCGTGGAGCGTCAGCTGGAGGTCGAAGCCGGCGTTCAGACGCTCGAGGAGCGCGAGTGAGCCCTTCGGGTTCGGGGTGCGCTGCACGTAGAACGGGACGTTCGCCCACAGGGAGGCCGTGGGGATCTCCCGCTCACGGAGCAGTTGCGAGAGCACGCCGACAATGCCGGTCGGCCCCTGGTAGGTGGAGCGTGTGCGCTCGCCGAGGCTCAGCGCCTCGCTCAGCCAGTCCGCCGTGGCCGAACCCGTGACGCGCACCGGCTTGGCATGGCTCGCCTCGCCGAGGAGTGCGCCGAGGAGCACCACGCCGGCGACCTCGAACTTCTCGCAGACCTCGAGGATGGCTTCGGTGTAGGAGCGCCACGCAAGGTGGGGCTCGACGCCGGAGAGCAGGATCACGTCACGGTCGAGGTGCTCGACGCGCTTCGCGCTGAAGGTGTTGGGTGGCCACTCCACGATGCGCTCGGAGTCCTTCAGGCGGACCTGCGGGCGCATCTGCGTGAAGTCGTAGAAGTACTCGGGGTCGATGTCGGCGATGGTGTCTGCGCGCCAGCGGCGCTGGATGAAGCGCACGGCGCTGCTGGCGGCCTCGCCCGCGTCGTTCCAGCCGGCGAACCCGGCGATCAGGATCGGCTTCCGCAGGTGCGGTTGCTGAGCGATCCGCAGCGCTTCGAAGTCGGCCATCAGTCCCTCCGGGGCCCCTCGCCGTCGCGCTCAGCGCGACTCGGGCCGGGGCAGCCAGCATAGTACGAGCGCGGGGACAGTCGGTCGAAGCGAGGTGCTCGACGGCAGGTACGCGAGTATTGGGTACGCCTGCCCATGGGCGTGCGGACTGGGGCCGTGCGGACTTACGGGTGCTCGGGGGTATACGCGCCGCCCCCGGCCTGCTCTGGCATCAGCGTCATCAGGACCGCGAACGCATCGGTCGCCCGCTCGCGCAGCGAGGGGCCGCCCGGATCGTCAAGCCAGCGGTTCACGGCGAGGTTCCACGCGTCCGTGGCGGCATGCGCCAGCAAGTAGTCCGTGGGGACCTCCTCGCCGCCCGGGCGGCGCGCGGCGAGGCCGTCCGCGAACTCCTCGATCCATTCGAGTTGCACGAGGAGCAGCGCGCCGTGGACGCGTGGGTTGCTCCGCAACATGCGTGCGAGGGCGCGCTGACGCTCCGGGAACTCGGAGAGGGCGGCCTCGATCTCCAGGTACGCATCACGCAGCGCGATCAGCGGGGGCACGCTGGGCGGGACGCGCCGGAACGCGTCCGCGATCGAGAGGCCGACCTCCTGCATACCGGAGAGCAGCGACTCGTCCTTGCTGGAGAAATACCGGAAGTACGTGCGCCGAGAGATCCCCGCGGCCGCGGCGATGTCGTCCACCGTGGTGTTCTCGAACCCGCCACGAAGGAAGGCTCGGATGGCGGCCCGCGCGATTTCCGCTCGGGTGGTGTCGTGGTTACGCAACCGACTGACCTGTCGCTGGGCGGGTGGCTGAATCAGGATGCTACCTCGAACGAGGGTATGTGCGGTGCGTAACAGACTGTCCATGTCGCCACCTCTCGGAGGGGCTCCCGACTCGCGTCCAGCACCTCGACCAACGATGCTGCAATGGTGCTGCCTCTCTGACCCAAGGAGTTGCGGATGCTCGCCCTGATCGAGATGAAGCGCCGGAAGCTGCAGTTCGCGATGGTGACCGGCGTGGTGGCGCTGATCTCGTACCTGATCATCATGGTCACCGGGCTCGGGCTGGGCTTGAATGAGCGCGCCGGCACGGGGCTCCTCGCCCTGGATGGCGAGTATCTCGCGTACGCCTCGAACGCCAACCTGTCCGTGATCCGCTCCCGGCTCACCGACGCGCACGTCGCCGCCATCGAGGACGCTCCCGGCGTCGAGCGGGCGACACCGGTGGGGTACGTCGCCGCCGTCGTCGAGTACGGGCCCGAGGAGAGCGACACCGCGGCGACGCTCGGCGTGGTGCCGGGGTCGTTCGCGGAACCAGAGGTCGTGGACGGACGTCAACTCGAGGCACCCGACGAGGTGCTGATCGATCGGGCGTGGGCCCGCCTCGCCGGGACGAGCATCGGCGACACCCTGCCACTTCCCGTGGGCTTCGACTCACGGGACTTCACGGTCGTAGGGGTGGTCGACCAGGGCTACGTGTTCTTCCAGCCGACCGTGTACGTGAGCCTGGAGGACTGGCAGGCCCTCGCCTACCAGGGCGATCCCAGCCAGCGCCCGGCGGCGAGCATCGTCCTCATCCAGGGGGAGGATGTCGCGGGCGCCAGCGGTGACGGGTGGCAGGTGGTGACGAAGCAAGAGGGTTTCGAGAACATCGAGGGCGTGCAGGCCCAGCAGTCCACGGTCGACGCGCTGCGCTACATGGGACTCCTGATCGGCACGCTGGTGATCGGTGTCTTCTTCTATGTGATCACGCTGCAGAAGGTCTCGTTGCTGGGCATCCTGAAAGCCATCGGCGCATCTGGCCTGTTCCTCGCCACGCAGGGGATGCTGCAGGTCTTCGTTGTGGCGGTCGTCGGCGTCCTGATCTCGGTCGGGCTGGCGATCGTGACGGAAGCGACGCTGCTCTCCTCCGACACCGTGCCGATCATGTTCAACACGAACTCGCTGGTCACCTCCTCGGCGTCAGTCGTGATCGGCGGGCTCGTGGGGGCGGCGCTCTCCGTGCGGCAGGTCGCTGCCATCGACCCGATCATCGCGATGCAGCAGCAGTGAGGGCGGACATGGCCATCCTTTCACTCCGCGGTGTCAGCAAGTCCTTCGGCGAGGGCCCGCAGCGCGTGGACGCCGTGCGCGACGTCAGCCTCGACTTCGAGCGCGGCGAGATGGTCTCGCTGGTGGGGCCCTCCGGCTCGGGGAAGTCCACGCTCCTCGCGATGGTGGGCGGGCTGCTGACCCCCACGTCCGGCGAGATTCTCGTCGACGGGGTGGATATCGCCCGGTTGGGGGCGCGTGAACGCACTCGCTACCGACGCGACCAGGTGGGCTTCGTCTTCCAGGGAAGCAACATGGTCCCGTTCCTCACCGCCCGCGAGAACCTGCTGCTGGTCGCCGGCTTTGGTGGCATGGACAAGGGTGCGCTGCGCCGTCGAGCGGACGAACTGCTCGAGGAGCTCGACCTCACGCACGTGGCGGGCCACCTCGCGACCCGGCTCTCTGGAGGTGAGCGGCAGCGCGTCGCCATCGCCCGCGCGCTGATGCGCGACCCGGCGCTGATCCTGGTGGACGAACCGACCGCCAGCCTCAACACGGAGCTGGGCGAGCGCGTGGTCGATGCCCTCGCCGAGGAGGTCCGGGGCCGGAACAAAGCCTGCCTGATGGTGACGCACGACGAGCGAATGGCCGCGCGGGCCGGACGCCTCATCGAGTTCCGTGACGGCCGCATCCGGCACGACGGCAGCGTCGCGAGCGACGAGGCCGCGAGGTCCGACCGAGGCTAGGCGGAGCACGACACTGCTCGGACGCGGCCGGGCAAGGGTCTTCGCCGCCGAGACTTGAGCGTCGGGCCGCTCAGGCCCGTTGCGGGCGGCGGACCAGCAGGTAGGCCTTGCAGCCCAGGCAGACGCCGATGCCTGCGGTGACGGCGGTCAGCCCGAACGCGACCGCGGTGAGGCCATAGCCAGCGACATCGGCGCCCGCCATGAAGCTGATCAGCGCCAGCGCGGTGAGGATGAACCCGACGAACTGCGCGAACCTCGGTGGCCGAGCGTCCTCCAGCACGGCTGGCGCGCCGAGCCGTGGCCAGATGACTCGGGCGAAGATCTGCGCCCACACCGACCACTGGAAACTCACGAACGCGGTGAAGGCAAACACGGCGACCTGGGAGCCGAGCAAGCCGAGACCCAACGGTCGCGCCACCCCCATGAAGAGCAGCGCCACGGCGAGCACGCTGGCGGTCGCCATCGCGCTGAATCGCAAGAGCCGCGGATCAAGGTGAGAGCGGAGCGGGCAGGCTCCCAGCCCGGTGCCGAGCATTGCGATCCTCCAAGGGTGGGGTAGGGCCCCGACAGGAGTGCACCCGGCGCGACGGCACAGGGGATCGCCTGGCAGGCTCGCAAGAGCGCCGTGCGCGTCGAGGAAGTCTAGCGTGCAGTGAGGCGCGCAGGGACGCACGTCACGGCCGTCCGAGGAGTCTGGCGGGAGAGGCTGTCGTGCTGGAGATCTACGCCGGCTGCGCGTTGGGCGGGGCAGGAACCCCGGATCGTCAACGACCGCGCGGGCGATTGGAATGGCTCCCCGACGTGGATTCGAACCACGAACCTACCGGTTAACAGCCGGTTGCTCTACCGTTGAGCTATCGGGGAACGGCTCGCGCATAGTGTCCGGTACGCGCGACCAGCGAGCAACACCGCTCG
>JALOAM010000118.1 GCA_023228765.1 Dehalococcoidia bacterium | reverse complement strand
TGGATGTCGGAGGCGGAAGCGGTGGGCGAGCCGGCCACCTCCTGCTTCGCGGCGCGCGAGGGCGTCCCGACCACGCGGGTCGTCGCCGGGCTCGCGCCCAGGGCCGCGGCGGTGGGGTACCCCTCCACCTGAGCCGCGATCGCGTTGGTTACGTCGTCCGAGGAGGCGTACGGGACGTCCGCGCCGAGGGCGTTCGCGAGAGCAGCGACGACGTGGAGGCCGGGGGCGGCCTGCTGGCCGTCCTTGCGGGCGGGGTGGTGGCGGAAGACGTGACCGTCCGCGTTGGTGATCGTCCCGTCCTTCGCGAAGAACGGCGTCTCCGGTAGCACGACGGTCGCGTGCTCGGCGGCGGTGGACCGCACCGAGTCGATGACCACGAGCGCGTCGAGGGCCTCGAGCGCGGCGGTGACGTCGGCGGTACCGGGGGAGGTCAGCAGCGGGTTGTCGGCGTGCAGGACGATGGCCTTGATCGCGCCCGACTTCGCGCCGGCGATGACCTCGGCGAAGCTCTGGCCACCGGCGCCCGGTGTGACACCCGCGTCCGTGATGCCGCGAGCGTTGCCGCCCGTCGGGAGGTAGAGCAGTGACTCGGCGGCGCCCTCACCGCGGAGCGTGACCGCGAGGTTCGAGGCAGCGGCGACGGCCGCACCGGCGTAGGTGCCCCAGTGGTCGTCCGGCCCCACGATGACGGTCGCGCGCGTGTCCTGGTTGGACTTCGCGCCGTTCACCACGGCGAGGGCGGCGTCCCACTGGCCGGCGTCGACACCGGCAGGGGCGGCAGCGCCGTCCGCGAGGGCCTGCGCGGCGGTGGCCTCCTGGCCGGGTCGCACACGCAGCACGGCGGCGGCGAAGCGGTCCAGCTCGCTCCAGGTGGGCGAGATCAGGACGATCGCGGCGTTGCGCTTGACCTTCGCGTCCTTCATGCGGAGGGACGCGACCTGGTGCGCCTCCTCCAGGTCGCGGGCGATCGCGATGATCGTGTCGCTCTTCTCGATGTTCGCGAGTTCGGCGGGGAGGCGGCTCGTGCCGAAGGCGCGCTCCAGCGCCGCGGTCGCCGAGCGGTGGACGGCGCCGGTGGCGAAGTCCACGTTCGGGGTGCCGATGGCGTCCGCGAGCTGGCGGAGGACGAAGGCCTCCTCGTTGGTCACCAGCGGCGAGCCGAGGACGGCGATGGCGCCGGCGCCCGCCGACTGCTTCACCTTCGTGACCTCGTCCACGGCGCGGGCCAGGGCGTCCTCGAATGACGCGGGGATCAGGCGCTGGCCCGCGCGCACGAGGGCGCGCGAGAGGCGCTGCTTGTCCGGCACGGCGTCGTAGTGGAACCGGCCGCGGACGCAGATCTGGTCGCGCGAGGCCGGGTTCACGCGGTCCGGCCGCACGATGGTGGGACCGAAGTCGTCGTTGATGCCGTACGAGATCGTGCAGCCCATGGAGCAGCCGTTGCAGACGGAGTTCGTCCACTCGTCGGCGCGGCCCACCCACTTGTTCGGCTTCTCCATCAGGGTCGCCGTGGGGCAGACGTCGATGCAGGCGCCACAGAAGTCGCAGTCGGACTCGTGGATCTGGCCGCCCGTGCCGAAGGCGATCATCGTCGTGTGGCCCTTGCCGGAGAGCGTCAGGGCGCCGGTGTGGCGCAGCTCGTCACAGGAACGGACACAGCGGGTGCAGATGATGCACATCTGCGGGTCGAACTCCAGGTAGGGGTTGCCGCGGTCCGGCTCCGGGGGCGGTGTCTCGTAGTAAGAGCGCGCCTCGCCGACCCACGGCTCGTCGAAGTCGCCCTGGTCCACGATCTCGCAGGAGGTCTGCAGCTCGCAGCGGTAGTTCTTGGAGCAGGTGAGGCAGCGGTGCGTCACCACGTCGTCACGCAGGCAGATGTCGCCCGGCATGCAGTGGACGCGGCGGTGGCAGGTGAGGCAGCGGTCCGGGTGGTTCGCCAGGATCATGGACATGACGGACTGGCGGGTCCGCTTGGTCGCCTCGGTGTCGGTGGTGACCACCATGCCCTCGGCGACCTGGGCGACGCAGGAGAGCTGGAGGTTGGTGGGGCGTCCGCCCTCGATCTCCACGATGCAGGTACGGCAGCCGGCGTAGGGTTCCAGGCCGTCGATGTAGCAGAGGTTCGTGATCGCGATCCCCTGCTCCTTGATCACCTCGACCAGGCGGCGACCCGGCTCGGCGTCCACGGTGCGGCCATTGATCGAGATCTGGACCACGATGCCCCCAACCCCAGCAGTCACGCGCGGGAGGAGGATTCCTCCGCGCGGATGTCCGACCTAGTTCTGCTTGTCCGAGTTGTGCCGCCCCGGGAGCCGCTGCGGTCCGAACGCGCCGCCCGCGCCGGCGACATCGACGCGCGAACGCGCGGTCGGCATCTCCGTGCGCAGCGGGTTCTCCGCCTGCGTCTGACCGTTCGGGTAGCGTCCGTCCGTCTTGCGGAGGTACTGCTGCGCCTCGCGGGTCAGCGAGTCACGGTCGCGGTACATGTTCTCGAACAGGTACACCGCATCGTTGTAGCGCCCACCGGCCTGGATGGCCTGGTACGGGCACGCCTCCGTGCAGAGCCCGCAGTACATGCAGATGCGGAAGTCGATCTCGTAGCGGTCAATGCGCAGCGTGCCGTCCTCGCGCGGTGACGTATGGACGAGGATGCAGCCGTCCGGGCAGGCCTGCGCGCAGGTCGAGCAGCCGGTGCAGCGCTCCTCGAACCACAGCAGGTTCGTGCGCGCGCGGACCGGGACTTCCCGCTGCTGCTCCGGGTAATTCACCGTGATAGCGGGGCGGAACACATGCTTGAGGGTGACAAGCATGCCCTTGGCGACGCCGATTCCGTACGCCACAACTGCTCGCTTCCCGTGGGCGGCCAGCGACGGCTCTGGAGGATCGACCCCGGCCCGTGCTGTCACCCGCCCTGCGCCCGGCAGCATACCGGACGGTCTTCCCGAGAGATACCCGCTCCTGGCGGTGCCGTCCAGCGGCGCCGCTCGTCGAGGGCGGCCCGCGGAGTCCTCGGGACTTCGTGCAGCCTATCACAAGTAAGCGAACGGGCCCGTGCCATCCGGGAACAATGAAGGGTGTCCGATCGTCTAACTTGTCCCGTGCGTTGGACGGTCGCGGGAAACGCGTCCATCCATCGAGGCAGGAGTTCCAGCATGGCATCAGAGCTGGCCGTCGAAGCGACCGGCGTGGTCAAGCACTTCGGGGACACGAAGGCGATCGACGGCCTCGACCTGGCGGTCGCGCAGGGCGGCGTCTACGGCGTGCTCGGGCCGAACGGGGCCGGTAAGACCACCGCGATCCGCATCCTGACCACGCTGCTCCGCCCGGATGCCGGGGTCGCGCGCGTCCTCGGACATGACGTGACGAAGGAGCCGGACGCGGTCCGCAGCCGCATGAGCCTGACGGGGCAGTTCTCCTCCGTGGACGACGACCTCACCGGCATCGAGAACCTCGTGTTCCTCGGGCGCTTGTTCGGGTACTCCAACCGCGATGCGAAGGCCCGTGCGCTCCAGCTCCTCGACGCGTTCGGACTCGCCGAGGCGGGCGCGAAGCTGGTCAAGCACTACTCCGGTGGGATGCGCCGCCGCCTCGACATCGCGTCGAGCATCGTCGTCACGCCAGACCTGATCTTCCTGGACGAGCCGACCACGGGCCTCGACCCGCGCAGTCGGAACCAGGTGTGGGACGTCGTCCGCGCGCTGGTCGCGGAGGGCACCACGGTCATCCTGACCACGCAGTACCTCGAGGAGGCGGACCAACTCGCCGGGCGCATCGCGGTCATCGACCGAGGCAAAGTCATCGCGGAGGGCACCCCGAACGACCTGAAGGCCTCCGTGGGCTCGGGCGCCCTCCGCGTCCGCGTGGAGCAGGAGGACCGCCGCGAGGCGGCACAGGCCACGCTGGAGCGGGTGCTCGGTGAGCCGGTGATCGTGGACGCGGATCCAGCGTCGCTCTCCGTCCGCGTCGCCGACGCGGACCGGGCGGCCCTCGCCGTGGCGGAGCTGACGCGGGAGGGCATCCCGATCGTGAACTTCTCGCTCGCCCAACCCAGCCTGGACGAGGTCTTCCTGGCCCTTACCGGCCGACCGGCCGAGACCACGGAGGATGCCGCATGACGACGGCCACCCCGACCCGACCCCGCGAACGCGACGCGTTCGAGTCCGACATCGACCGCGTGCGAGCCGCCCTCGGCGCCGGCACGCGGCCCTCGCGCCCCAGCGTGATCTCACAGTCGTTCACGTTCGGCTGGCGCGCGCTGCTGAAGATCAAGCACGTCCCGGAACAACTGGGCGACGTGACGATGTTCCCGATCATGTTCGTGCTGATGTTCACGTACCTCTTCGGAGGCGCGCTGGCCGGGTCGGTGACGGAGTACCTGCAGTTCCTGCTGCCGGGCATCCTGGTCCAGACCGTCGTGATGATCACGATGTACACGGGCCACACGTTGAACAAGGAGATCCAGCGGGGCACCTTCGACCGCACGCGCACGCTGCCGATCTGGCAGCCCACGGTCTTCATCGGTGCGCTGCTGGGCGACGCCGCCCGCTACACGATGGCGTCGACGGTGATCCTCACGCTCGGGCTGATCCTCGGCTTCCGCCCGGACGGTGGCCTGCCCGGGATGGTCCTGGGCACGCTGCTGCTGCTGGTCTTCTGCTTCTGCTTCTCATGGATCTGGACCGCCCTCGGGCTGATCATGCGCTCCCCGGAGGCGCTCATGGGCGCGAGCATGATGATCATCTTCCCGGTGACGTTCGTCTCGAACATCTTCGTGGACCCCTCCACGATGCCGGGCTGGCTGCAGCCGATCGTCGAGTGGAACCCGGTGAGCCTGCTGGCCACCGCCGTCCGAGGCATCATGGCGGGTGACGCGCCGATGTTCGAGGTGATGTGGGTCCTGGCCGCGAGCGTCGTGCTCATCTCCGTCTTCGCCCCGGTGACGTCCTACATCTACCGGCGGAAGTAGCGCCGAGCAGCGCGAGCCTCAGGCGCCGAGGGCGGCCCGCGCCGCCTCGTAGGCCTCGCGCGTGTCGAGGTCGAGCCCGACCGTGGGGTCGTCCAGCGAGATGCGCTCCACGCGGCGCTTGTGGAGGACGCCACGCATCCCCTCGGTCGCCTCGCGCGCTTCGAGGAGGGCCGGGAGGAGCGCGCCGGAGAGCAGGACGGGGTGCCCGCCGTGCTCTTCGCCGGCGGCGTCCCGGTAGACCGGCTGCACGGCGTCAGCGCCGGACTCTCTGAGGACCTCGATCAGTCGTTCGACGACGCCGACCGTGGTGGGCTGGTCCACGTTCTGCACGAGGATGGCGTCCGGCCGCGGCTCCCGCCGCAGCATCGAGGCGCCCTTCGCGAGCGAGGTCGATCGGCCCTGCGCCCATCGAGGGTTGAACACGAAGGGCATCGGCACGGGGACGGCGCGGCGGATCTGCTGTGCGTGCATCCCGATGACCACTGCGATCCGGTCGACGCCGGCCTCCTGGAGTACCTCGATCTCGTGTCCGAGCAGGGTGGTGTCCCGCCACGGGAGCAGCGCCTTGGCGCGCCCCATGCGGGAGGAGGCCCCGGCGGCGAGGATGATCGCGGCGACGTTCACGCGCTGTCCCTTACCCAGACGACTACCCGGATGACCGTACGAGGTGCCGCTACGACGCGGTCTTCGCGCGCCACTGTTCCACGGCCTGGCTCACCGCGGAAGCGGCGAGCACGGAGCAGTGCACTTTCGCCCTCGGCAGCCCGCCGACCGCGTCGGCGTAGTCGTCCCGGGAGAGCGTCGCGGCATCCTCCGGCGTGCGTCCGACGACGAGCTCCGTGGCGGCGGACGACGTGGCGATCGAGGCCGGACACCCCGACGACAGGAACGAGGCGCGCGCGATGAACCCGTCCTCGAACTTCAGAAAGATCCGCAGCGAGTCGCCACACACCGGGTTCGTCACGTACGCCTCGGCGTCCGCGTCCTCCATCACGCCCGCGTTGCGCGGGTTCTGGAAATGGTCGATGAGGACCTCGGAGTAGACGTCCGGCGAGAGTCGTTCTGCCATACCGTCATTGTCGCATGCAGGCGGGAGGCGGACGGGTGGCGTACTCAGGCGACGACTTCTACTGCGATGAAGCGCTAAACGGCCGAACGCCGATTGAGGTCGTCGCGGAAACGGACGACGTGCTCGCGTTCTGGCACACCCGTCCGTACTGGCCGGTACACGTCGTGGTCATCCCGAAGCGCCATGTGTCCTCGTTGCTCGCGCCGGAGGCACCCGAGGTGCTCCCTGTTGTCTTCGAGGTTGTTCGACAGGTTGCGGCTCGGCTGACAGAGGAGCACGGAGCCTGCCGCGTGCTCACGAACCTCGGTGAGTACCAGGACTCGAAGCATCTCCACATCCACGTCTCGTCTGGCGAACCGCTTCGCTAGCTCGGCCGTCCGATTGACGCGCGGAGTAGCAGTGACCCTCCCGTCTACGACGAGAGGCGTGGCGCTTCCTAGAATCGGCCTATGCCTGAGGAGTCACCGGAGCGCCGTAAGTTCGTGAAGGTCGCCGTCAACGCCGGGCGTGCGACGTACCTCGACTTCTCGTACGGCGTGCCGGCGGGGCGTGAGGTCGCGCCGGGCGAGGTGGTCCACGTGCCGTGGGGGCAGCGGACGCTGCAGGGCATCGTGATCGAGGGGCCGTTCGACACGCCGGGGTACGACCCCGAGGCCGTCCGCGACCTGGAACCACCCGTCGAGGATGCCCCCACCGTCTCGCCGGAGCGGCTCGCGCTGGCCTCGTGGGTGCGGGAGTACTACCTGTCCCCGGCGTGGGAGGCGTACTCGCTGGTGCTGCCGCCGGGGGCCGGGGAGCGGCCCGTCTCGATGGTGGCGCGGGCCTCGGCGCATCTTGACGAGGGCGACCCGGGGGCGCTGTCCGAGCGTCAGCAGGCGATCTGGGACGCCCTGCGCGCAGAGCCGCTGGTGATCGATGACCTGAAGGCACGCCTCAAGGACGTGGTGCCCGCCCGGTCGTTCGAGTCCGCGCTCAATGGCCTCCTCCGTCGAGGGCTGGCGGAACGCCGGTACCGCCTCGACCCGCCGCGCGGGAAGGTGCGCGTGCTCCAGGTGGTGCGTCTCGCGACTACGCCGGAGCGGGCGCGCGCCTTCGCCGAGGGCATCGAGGGCAAGCGCTCCTCCCGCCGTGCTCGAGCGATCCGCGCGGCGATGATCGCGGAGGAGGGCGTCCCCTTCGATGTGGCGGCGAAGGAGGCGCGAGGCGCCCCCGCGGTGGACACGCTGCTGCGCGACGGCATCCTCCGGCGTGAGGGTGACCGCGTGTTCCTCAAGATCGGCGAGGACCAGGCGAAGTACGAACTCCGGGTGCTGTCGCGCAGCCTCGTCGATCAGGCCGCCGCGACGCTGCTCGAACGGCTCGCCCTCCTCGCGGAGGGCGGGCACGCCGCCGAGCTGCCGATGCGCGGCCTCGCCGGAGAGGTGGGCCGCGAGGCGCGACAGGCGGTGGACCGCCTCGTCTCCGCGGGCCTCGTCGAGGTGGTCGAGGTTCTCGATCGGCGGGACCCGCTGCGCGGCCTGATGGTGGTGGTACGCCCACCCGTGGAGCTCATCGCCGAACAGCGGCAGGCCGCGGAGCGGATCCGCGCGCACATCGACGCCGGGATCGCCGCGGGCGAGGGGCGCTCGGTGCTCCTCCAGGGGGTGACCGGCTCCGGCAAGACCGAGGTCTACCTGGACGCCCTGGCCCACGCGGTCGCCCGAGGGCGCAAGGCGCTGGTGCTGGTGCCGGAGATCGCGCTGACGCCACAGACCGTGCGCCGCTTCTCGGAGCGGTTCCCCGGCCGCACGGGCGTCCTCCACTCCGGACTCGCGCTGGGCGAGGCATACGACGAGTGGCACGCCATCGAGCGCGGCGACTACGACGTGGTGATCGGGTCGCGCTCCGCCATCTTCGCGCCCCAGCCGGACCTCGGGCTGATCGTCATCGACGAGGCGCACGAGTGGACGTACAAGCAGCACGAGCCCGCACCGCGCTACGACGCGCGCACCGTCGCGGTGGAACTCGCGCGCCGCACCGGCGCGACCGTGGTCTTCGGCACGGCGACCCCGGATGCCGAGCGCTGGTTCGCGGCCGCCGAGGGCGACATCGATCGCATCGACCTGCCTCGGCGGATGCGCCCGGTCCTCGACCCGGCGACGAACGTGCTGCGGCCGTGGCCGGTCGCCGACCTGCCCGAGGTCGAGATCGTGGACATGCGCTCCTCGCGGCAGCTCTTCTCGCCGCGGCTCGTCGAGGCACTGGGCGAGGTCCTCGACCGTGATGAGCAGGCGATCCTGTTCCTGAACCGCCGAGGATTCGCGGGGTACCTCCTCTGCCCGAATGGCCACTCGCCCACGTGCTCCTCCTGCGACGTGGCGATGTCGCTCCACCTCGGATCGCAGCTGATCTGCCACCAGTGCGGGAGGAAGCGCGCGCTGCCGCGGAACTGCCCCGAGTGCGGGCGGCCGCTCCGTCCGCTGCGCGCAGGGACGCAGCAGGTGGAGGCGGAGGTCCGACGCCACTACCCCGCGGCGCGGATCGCCCGCTGGGACCGCGACACCGCGAAGACGCCCGCCGATCACGAGGAGATCCTCGGGCAGTTCCAGCGGCAGGAGGCGGACGTCCTGGTGGGGACGCAGATGGTCGCGAAGGGCCTTGACCTGCCGCTCGTGACGCTGGTGGGCGTGGTGCTGGCGGACTACACGCTGCGGGAGGGCGACTTCCGCGCCAGCGAGCGCACGTTCCAGCTGCTGGTGCAGGTGGCGGGCCGCGCCGGCCGCGCCGAGCGCCACGGGCGGGTGATCGTGCAGACGCTCCAGCCGGACCACCCGGCCGTCGAGTACGCCGCCGGGCACGACGTGGACGGCTTCTTCGAGCACGAGTTGGAGTGGCGTGGGGAGCACGGCTACCCGCCGTTCACGAAGATGGTGCGGCTCCTGTTCCAGCACACCAACCCCACGTACGCCATCGAGGAGGCGAGCCGTATGGCCTCGGAGCTGCGCACGCTTGCCCTCGACGCGCCGGGGGTCGAGGTGACCGGCCCCACGCCGCCACAGGTCGCGCGCGTCCGCGGGCGGCACCGCTGGGCGATCCTCCTGCGGGGCGGGGAGCCCTCCGAGCTGGTGCAGCGGCTGGACGAGCTGCCACCCGGGTGGATCGTGGACGTGGACCCGCTGGTGGTGAACTGACGGGTGTGCGATCTCGGGCGGGCGCGCTGGACATCTTCCGCGCGGCCTCGTTCACTGACGTTCAAACGGGTCCGTGGCTACAATCGGCGACGCCCGTCTCAGGGCAATGACAGCGCTTCTCACCTCGTGATGTGCCCGGTTCGGAGAGTGCATTGACGGTCCGCCCGATTCGGTACCTCGGCGATCCGGTGCTCCGGAAGCCCGCGCGCAAGGTGTCGCGGGTGGACGACTCGATCCGGCGGCTGATCGAGGACATGACGGAGTCGATGTACGCGGCTCACGGCGTGGGGATCGCGGCGCCGCAGATCGGCGTCCCGCTCCGCATCGTGGTGATCGGCATGCCGGACGAGGACCCCTTCGCCCTCATCAACCCCGAGGTGATCGAGCGCTCCGGTGAGCGCCGCCTGGACGAGGGCTGCCTGTCCGTCCCCGGCTACCGCGGGACGGTCACGCGTTCCGTGAAGGTGACCGTGAAGGCGCTG
>JALOAM010000117.1 GCA_023228765.1 Dehalococcoidia bacterium | reverse complement strand
GGTGATCCGCGCGGCCTCGGACGTGGGGTTGCGGCAGAGCCCACGTCCGGAGGTGCGCGAGCTGCTCGGCGAGATCAACGCCGTGGCCACGGACGCCTCGGCGCTGGTCGACACGCTGCTGGACCTTGCGCGGATGCGGCAGCAGGCGGCTGATGACGGCACCACGAGCGACCTCGCGGAGGTCGTGGCGCGCGAGCTCTCGAGGATGGAGCTCCTCCTGCGGGAGCACGACATCCGGGTTGTGGATGACCTCTCCACGATCATCGTGGGCGCGCCGGGGACCGAGATCGGGCGGATCACGCGGGCCCTCCTCGAGAACGTGATCGCGCACACCCCGCGCGGCACCACCGTGGTGGTGCGCACCCGCCACGTGGCGGACGCCGGCGAGCTCACGGTGGAGGACGATGGCCCCGGCGTGCCGGCCGAGGACCTCGAGGCGGTGTTCGAGCCGTTCGCCCGCGGGGACGAGGCTCGTCGCCGGGGGCGACGGGTAGGGATGGGCCTCGCGATCGTGCAGTCGGTGGCGGAGCACTACGGCGGTAGCGTGCGTGCTCGGGCGTCCGACCGCGGGACGGGCCTCGTCGTGGAGGTACGCCTGCCGGCGGTGTGACCGCTACGCTGGCGGCGCTTCGCTGTCGGACTGCTGCAAGGGAACGCCTCATGACCGCCTCGTCCATGCCCACACGCACCGTCGCCGCCTTCGTCGCGGAGGCCGGCGCCCCGCCCGAGTGGGTGATGGAGGAGGCGAAGCGGACGCTGGTGAACGTCCTCGCCATCTCGATCTCGGCCTCCGTGCACCCGTCATCCGCGCGGCTGCTCGTGTGGGCCCGGGCCGAGGGCGGCGCGCCGACGACGAGCGTGATCGGGAGCGACCTGAAGACGAGTCCCTCGCTCGCGGCGCTGGTGAACGGATTCCTCGCCCACCTGCAGGACTACGACGACACGCACTACCCGACGGTGCTCCACCCGAGCGCGCCCGTGTGGCCGGCGGCGCTCGCGGCGGCCGAGGAGACGCGAGCCTCCGGCCGGGATGCCCTCGTCGCGTTCGCCCTCGGCTGCGAGGTCGCCTGCCGGATCGCGATGTCCGTGCACCCGTGGCACTACGACGCGGGCTGGCACATCACCGGCACGGTCGGTGTCCTCGGCGCGGCGGCGGCCGCCGGTCGCCTCCACGGCCTCGATGCCGAGCAGCTCAGTCACGCCCTCGGCTTCGCGGGGACGCAGGCCGGAGGGGTGCGCGAGGTCTTCGGGAGCGACGGCAAGGCGCTCCACGCGGGCCGGGCGGCGAGCAACGGCGTGCAGTCGGCGGAGTTCGCCCGCGCGGGCATGACCGCGAATCCCGAGATCCTCGCGGGGCGGCGTGGCTTCTGGGCGGTGCTGTCGCCGGACGGCCACAACGAGGAGGAACTCGTCGGCGGACTGGGGGAGCGCTGGGAGCTCCGGCGGAACGGCCTGAAGCCGTACGCCAACGGGGTGGTGTCGCACCCGATCCAGGACGGTGTGATCGCGCTCCGGAACGAGCACGGTCTGACGGCGGAGCAGGTGGAGCGCATCGACCTGCGGGTGAGTCGCCTCGTGCCTGAGCTGATGAACCGGGCCGCGCCGTCCACCGGCCTCGAGGCCAAGTTCTCGTTCCAGCACTGCGCCGCCGCCGCCCTTGTCGACGGTGCCGGGCACGACGCCCAGTTCGACCTCGACCGCGTACTCGACCCCGGCATCGCCGCGCTCCGCGCGAAGGTGACGCACGAGGTCGATCCGGCCCTCCCGGAGCACGAGGCGTACATCTCGATCGCCCTCACGGACGGCCGCACGGTCTCCACCCACGTCGAGCACGCCTCCGGATCGCCCGAGAACCCGCTGACGAACGACCAGCTCTCCGAGAAGTTCCACGCCCTCGTTGAGCCGGTCCTCGGCGCCGCCCGTGCGCGACAGGTGTTTGAGGCGGCGTGGAGCCTGGACGAGGCGGGCGGAGTCACGGACTTGCTGCGGCTGACGCGGCCGTAACCCTCCGTCGGCGGAGGCCCGGCACCGCCGATCCCGCGCGGCCTTCCTCGACGTACCATGCGCGCCACCACACACGTGGTGGGTGTGCGCGTGGGGAGGGAGGTGCGCGATGCCGCGTCCGAGGATCGCAGCGAGCATGGCGGAGGCCGTCGAGGGCATCCCCGACGGGGCGACGATCATCGTGCCGGGGTTCGGCGGCGCGGGCGTCCCATGGAACCTGATGACGGCGCTCTGGGAGCAGGGCGCCCGTGACCTCACCTTCGTCACGAACAGCCTGAACATGGTCTCTGCCGACCCGCGTGCGAAGGCCCTCACCGACTTCGTCGTCGACGGGCGCGTCCGCAAGGTCATCGCCTCCTTCACCGCGGCCACGCATCCGTCGAGGGCGTCCGTACCGGAGCAGATGGCGCGCGACGGGCGGCTGGAGGTGGAACTGGTGCCGCAGGGCACCCTCGCCGAGCGCATCCGCTCAGGCGGGGCCGGGGTGCCCGCGTTCTGGACGCCGGCCGGGGTGGATACCGTCATCGCGACGGGCAAGGAGCACCGCGAGTTCGATGGGGAGACGTATGTCCTCGAAGGGGCGATCTTCGCGGACTACGCGTTTGTCCGAGCGCACCGCGCCGATGCCGCCGGCAACCTCCTGTTCCGTCGCGCGGCGCGCAACTTCAACCCGATCGCCGGGATGGCTTCGCGCCACACCCTCGTCGAGGTGGAACAGCCGATCGAGGAGGCCGGGGCGATCGACCCGGATGATGTGCACCTCCCCGGGATCTTTGTCGAGCGGCTGGCCTTGATTCCCTCGGACGGGTTCGTGCACGTGCAGCGTGCCGGTCGCCCCGAGACCGCGCCGAAGGATACCGAGTCGCTGGTCGCGCCGGCACCGGATGAGAAGCGTCGCCTCACCAGGCAGGAGCTGGCCGCGGTGATCGCGCAGCGGCTCCAGCCGGGGTGGCTCGTGAACCTCGGCATCGGCATCCCGACGTTCGCCTCGAACTACGTCCGCGAGGGCGACGACATCACCTTCACCTCGGAGAACGGCGTCGTCGGCTACAGCCGGCTGGCCGGTCCGGACGAGGTCGACCTGGACGTGGTCAACGCCGGAGGACAGCCCGTGACGCTGGTGCGGGGCGCGTCCTTCGTGCACCACGCGGACTCGTTCGGCGTCGTGCGGAGCGGGCGCCTCGACGTCACGGTGCTCGGCGCGTACGAGGCGAGCGCGGACGGCTCGTTCGCGAACTGGCGGCTGCACGAAGTAGGCGAGCCCTTCGACCACCTCGGCGGGATCGGTGGAGCGATGGACCTGGTCGCGCGAGCGAAGCAGGTCTGGCTCGCGATGGAGCACACCACCCGCGAGGGCGGCCCGCGCCTCCTCGAACGGTGCACGCTCGCGCTGACGGGGAAGGGGTGCGTCACGCTCATCGTCACGGACCTCGGCGTGGTCTCGGTGCAGGGCGGGCGCTTCGTCCTCGAGGAGCACGCTCCCGGCCACACCTTCGAGGAGATCGCGGCGCTCACCGGCGGCCCGATCGAGGCGAGCCCGGACCTGCGGCCGGTGGACGTCTGGGGCTAGCGGAACCCTCACCGCCCCGGCCCTTCTCCCGCAACCGGGAGAGGGGAGACGGACTAGCCCGCGCCGTCGTAGCCGTAGCGCCAGACGGGGAACTCGGACGGCTCGTCGGCGAGCCGGAAGCGGGGGAGGGCGAGGCCGTCCCCGAGGTCGGCGAAGTCCACCTGCACGCGGACGTTGATGCCCGCGCGCTCCTCCGGCTCCGGGTTGCCCTCGGCGTCCACGAGGAGACCCAGGACGCGGAGGGCGTCATGCTCGCCCGGCACGCCACGCTGCTCGTCGAGTTCGACGAGGACGATGACGTAGGGGACGAGACCACGGAACGAGGGATGGATCGGGTGCGTCACCACCTCGTAGGAGTAGACAGTGCCGCGGCCTGACACCGCCGCCCACTGCCAGCCCAGCGCCATGCAGAACGGGCAGGCGTTGCCGATCGGGTAGCGGAGGCGCTCGCACTCCGCGCACTGCTGAAGCACGAACTCGCCTCGGCCGGCGGCCTCCAGGAACTGGAGGTGCTCCGGATCGTTCGAGGCGACCGCGACATCGGCTCCGAGGTACTGCGATCCCGAGTGCGGCGTCACGCCTGCCTCGTCCCCTAGTTGTGCATGATGAGTGCGGAGCCGGTGGAGGGGCTCGCCCAGCCGAGGTTCATCGTGACCTCCACGTCCTGCACCTGGCGGCAGCCGCCCTCGGAGTAGTCGTAGGTGTGCTGGCCCTGCGCCCAGCCGGGACAGTAGTCGTCCGCCTGGTGACGGAGCTGGCGCACGTTCTCCACGACGTGTCCGATGCCGTGCGTGTAGCCCTCGCAGAGGTGTCCGCCGGAGGTGTTGTTGGGCCTCGCGCCGCCGAGCTCGATGATGCCGCTGGAGACGTAGTCGCCGCCCTCGCCTTCCTTGCAGAAGCCGTAGGCCTCCAGTTGCAGCATCGTGGTGAACGTGAAGGCGTCGTAGGAGCCGGTGACGTCGACGTCCTCCGGCCCGATGCCGGCCTGCCCGAAGACGATGGGCGCGGCGTGGCCGCCGGCGACGCGCGAGATCGGGCCGCGCGTCCAGTGGTAGCCGCCCGGTTGCTCTTTGTTCACGCGCCCGGCCACGCCCATGATGTAGGCAGGCCGCTGTCGCAGGTCGCGCGCATGCTCCGCGCTGGTGACGATGATCGCGACGCCGTTGTCCGTCTCCAGGCAGCAGTCCAGCAGGTGCAGCGGCTTGGTGATCCACCGCGAGCTCAGGACATCCTCCACCGTCACGCGCTTCGGGTAGAGCGCGCGCGGGTTGTTGGAGGCGTGCTTGCTGTGCGCCACCTTCACGTGTGCCACCTGCTTGCTGGTCGTGCCGTACTCGTACATGTGGCGCATGAAGGAGGGCGCGAACGACTGCGCCGCCGAGTGCATCCCGTGGATCCCCTGGTCCAGCGAGAGGCCGGTGAACACGGGCGCCTGCCGGCCCGTGCCGCCGATGCGGTTGCCCGTGTAGCCGTTCATCGCCCGGAAGGTCGCGACCGTGCGGCACATGCCGGCCTCGATGGCGCCCATCGCGAGGCCGATGAGCGCCTCGATGCTGGATCCGCCACCGGAGCAGTCCATGTAGAAGTTCAGCCGGATGCCGAGGTCGCCGGCGATCACGGGCGAGGCTGTCGAGTCGTTCCCGTGGTACGAGAGCATCCCGTCGACATCGCCGGGTCCGAGGCCCGCGTCCAGCATCGCGGCCCGGACCGCCTCCACGCCGAGCGCACGGGTGGTGCGGCCCGAGTCCCGTGAGAACTCGGTCGCACCGATCCCGGCGATCGCGTAGCGGTCCCGGAGCCGCTGTCCGGGGAATTCGAGCACGCTAGCCCCGGCTGGGGAGCACCACCACGGCGTGGCCGGGGCAGGTCGCTTCGTCCTGCTGGTTCACGACGTTGGTGTCCAGGTAGACGCGGTGCTCGCCGTCCTCGACGCGCTTGTCGGTGACCTTGCCGGTCACGGTCAGCGTGTCGTTCTTCTGGTTGATGGCGCGGAACTGGACCGCTGCCTCGCGGATCTCCGCCTCGTCGCCGATCCAGTCACGGAGGGCGTTGAGGAGGTACGTGTACCGCAGGTTGCCCATGCCGAACGCGCCGCGCTCGTTCAGGGCGGCGCGGCCGACCTCGTCGTCCATGTGGATGTAGACGAACTCGTCATTCACCGCGGCGTAGCGGTTCCAGTTCATGAAGTCCGTGGTGCGGGACCACGCCGGCAGCTCGTCGCCGACGTTCACGTCCTCGAAGTAGACGTTCGTAGCCATCGCGGTTGTCCTGTCGTCTCGCCCGAGGGGCGGTTGGGAGGCTAGTAGCGGATGCCGGTGGAGATGCGCGTCTTCACGTGCTCACCGCGCTGGTTGCGCCACTCCGTCTCGGTCTCGGTGAAGAGCGTGAGGCCGAGGCGGGTCGTCCGCTCGTTCCAGTCCTTCAGGCGCGTCCGCGAGGTGATCACGTCGCCCGCCCGCATCGGGACGCCGAAGGTCTCCACCTGGCCGCCGTTCATGCCTCGGTTGCCGACGCCCGTCCTCGGCGCGCTCGCCTCGCGTCCCGGAGGCCGCTCGATGGGCCAGGCGAACGGGTTGAAGTCCTGGGGGGCGATGATCCCGCCCCACTTCGTGCCCTGCGCGTACTCCTCATCCCAGAACAGCTGGGGCGGCTTCTCCGGCCAGTACGAGGCGATCGCCCACTTCCGGATGTCGGACTCGGAGACGGGGTAGGAGACACGTTCGTTCTCCCACACGCCCTTCCTCGCCTCCATCTCCGGCGTCACCAGGGTCTCGAGTTGTTCCGATGTCTCCGAGGTCATTGCGTGTCCTCCATCGCGCCGCCCTCCACCCCGCTGTCCGGACGGGCGGGCGTGTGCTCCAGCGAGCACGAGTGTAATCAGGCCTGTCACGCTCTCCGAGCGGACGGCACGGGCGATGTGACGGTCGCTTACCCCTCGACCTGGACCGTGTCGCCGAGGTTGATCGTGCCGGGCTCGATCACGGAGGCGTAGACGCCGAAGCAGGCGTCGTGCTCCTGCGCGATGAGTCGCAGGATGCGTTCGTCGGAGGCCAGCCCCGGCTGCGCGATCCCGACCATCACGCATCGCTCGGTCGCCGCGGTCACCTCGAGGACGGCGCTGCCGAGGCGCAACCGGCGTCCCACCCATGTCTCTTCGACGTGCGCCTCGGTGCCTGGCGCGTCGACGACGAGGTTCGGGCGAAACCGGGCGGTGTCGACTGCCTCGAGCCCAGCCGCCGCGCGATCCAGTCGAGGCCGCTGGAGGTCACGAGGTGGATCGCCGCCACGTCGAAGTGGGGAATGCTGGCCTCAGACTCGACGCGCACCGGTTCGCTCAGATGCGTCGACAGCGCCGTGTTCGCGGCCTCCGAGGGGACCGGGTGCTCCTCGCCGTCCGGCATCCCGATCAGGATCTCGCCGGTCGGTCCGAGGCGGACCGTGCACTCGAGGAGCCGTCCATGCGTCGGAACCGCCGCGTCGACTTCCCGCTGCCGATCTTGCCGTCGTCTCCGTACACCGCGAACCCGCGGTCTGCCCGGACACCGCGCTGATCGAGGTCGACCGTGCCAGCGCGGACGCCGCCGACAGACTTGATGGGATAGCGCCAGGCCTCGGAGACCGTGCCGACGGATGTAAGCAACGAGGGCCCTCTTTGAACGATGAAGGCACGACTCTAGCAGTGAGTCACCGCCTTAACCGCTCTCGTTCGAGCGGATCGCTACTGCTGCGAAGCAGCCACCGAGGCGGGGACGACCTCGGAGCGGACGGCGCGGACGATGTGGCGGTCGGTGTAGTCGCGGGACTCGAAGGCGCCGGCGCAGGTGATCAGGGTGATCGTCTCCTCGTCCGTCGGCGCGAGGATCTCGCGCATGTTGAGGTCCTCCACCGGGTACGTGTGCGTCGCGGTGACCGTGTACCGGACGAGGGAGCCTTCTGCGAGTTCGACCTCGATCACATCGCCGGGTTCGAGGTCTTCGAGGTCAAAGAACACGGCGGGGCCGTAGTCGCGCCAGTCGCGGTGGCCGGCGAAGACGGCGTTGCCGGTACCGGAGCCCGGCCGCGCGGTGAAGTCGTACCAGCCGACGAACTCGGGGCCGTCCGGCGCAGCCATGTTCCCCGTGCTGGTGTCCACCCCCAGGGTCACGAGGCCGGCGTTCACACCCAGCCGTTCGATGCGCATCCTCGTAGGGCTGGCGAGCAGCACCGGGTCGACGGGGGCGCCCTCGACCGGTGCCCCCGTCGAGGGCGCGCCGGTTGCCGTCTGGGACGAGGTGCCCTCGGTCGGTGGGGCGTAGAGGGCAGCGGTGTTGGGCGTGCTGTCCTCCGCGAGGGCGCTCGTGACGAGCATGACGCCGCCGATCGCGGCGACCACCAGCAGCGGTACGAAGATCACGGGACTGAGGAGCCGGCGCTTCATTCGCCGCCACCCGTCTCGCTCGCCTCGAAGGTCGCGTGCACGGTGGCGTCGGTCGTCAGGCAGAGGCGTCCGTCCCGGTCGCGTGAGCCACCCTCGATGGTGACGGTGGCCGCCGGTGTTCCGGCACGACGCACGCGGAGGTCGATGCAGAGGCCCCTGGTGCCGGGCTGCTTCTGGAGGGTGATCTCGTAGGTGTCGGGGTCGTCGGTCGCCATCGGGACACTCCACCGGAGGCCCAACTCGCGGGTCGCGCCGGGCGGGACCGGGACGTAGACGCCGGCCCAGCGGTGGGCCTCGGTCGTCGCTTCGTCCTCGATCGCTGCCGGCCGGCCGTCGAGGGTGGCGGCGAAGCCGGTGGCGTCGCGCGGGACGAACGCGCGGACGTAGCCGCCGTACTGCCCGTCGAACATGAGGTGGGAGACGAGCTCCGGGTCGAGGTCCTCCGCCCACTGCTCGACGGTGTTCTCGTACCGCAACGTGAGATCGTGCCGCGCGGCGCCGAGGGCGGTGACGTCGATGTCGTACGTGGCGGTGGGCGCGAAGACCGCGTTCAGCTTCGTGCTGTTCACGCTCGCCTCGTTCACCTGCAGGTAGTCCCCCGGCGGTGCGAGGAGCCGGCCGTCCCACCCGAGGTCGTCGATGAGTGCCTGCGCCTCGGGGTCGAGGAGGAGCACCTGCAGGTGGCGCTCGTTGCCGAGCCGCCGGACCACCTTCGCAAGCTCGCCCCACTGCGAGGCGGGGAGTTCGAGGACGTCGCGCAGGAGGGCCTCCTGCAGCGCGCCCACGGCGGCCTTGCTGCGCCGCCAGGTGTCGGAGGGCGCGCGGGTGACACGCTCGAGTTCGAGGAACGCATTGTCGCTGGTGACGTGGATCTCGCCGAAGCCGGGCGCCTCCACGGTCTCGCCACCCGTGATGTCGAGGAACGCCTCCAGCACGTCGAGGTCCACCGCGACGACGCCATCCACGTCCTGCGGACCCCACGCCATCTCGTAGAGCTCGAGGGCCTGACGTGCCCACACCCCGAAGTCCGGATCCCAGTTCGCCACGCCGAGGTTCCACGAGTAACCGCGGAGCAGGTGCCGCTCCAGCGGTGCGGGAGGTTCGAGGTAGTCGCCGCCGGCCTCGCGCCACTCGGGGAGCCAGGTGGCGGAGTTGTGGAACGTGGTGTCGCGGACGTGTCCGTCCTCCACCGTCATCGTGCCCGCCACCGTCACGAGCCCGCCGCCCGGCATCAGCTCCGCGTTGTTCAGCGACAGCACCAGGTAGCGACGTTCGCCCTCGAAGCCGAGGAGGTCCGGGAGGACGGAGCGCGCGGCGAGGGCCTGGTCGGTCAGGGTCACGATGCGCGGGAGGTGCTCATCGATGCGCGCGCGAGCGTCGTCCAGCGGCCCGAGGAGGGCGCGGTCGCCGACCTCGAGCCGCGCGGCGACGGCGCGGGCGACGAGGGCGTCCACCCGCTCGATCGCTGGCCCCGCGCCGTCGAGGAGCTCCATCGCCGTGGACGCGATCGGCGCGCCGTCCTCGTTGGTCGCGTGGGCCTCGATCGCCGTCCGCGCGAGTGTCGTGCTCTCCAGCCCGGCCTCCACGAGGGCGTCCGCAATGTCGAGGAAGGCGCTGGCCGCGATCACCTGGTCGCCCGCGGCGGGAAGCCAGCGCATGGCCTGGAGCAGCGGATCCCAGTGGAGGTGGCGCCGTGCCCTGTCG
>JALOAM010000116.1 GCA_023228765.1 Dehalococcoidia bacterium | reverse complement strand
ACTCCGCGAGCGAGAGGAGACATCGATGACGCTCGAGTCACGCGACGCCGACTCTCGCGAGGGCTTCCGTCCTCGTCGCCGGACCTCCAGCTTCTACGAGCGCGCGCTCTCCGCGAGCGACCGCGAGCTGTTCGAGGACGCCCTGGACGTGGAGGGCGTGGACGGCGAGGTAGCGCTGCTGCGGCTGCACATCCGGCGGCTGCTGGAAGAGGAGCCGCAGGACTCGGAAGCGCTGCGCTCGGGGATCCGGCTGCTCGTGACCGCGCTCAGCGCGCGGCACCGGCTGACCGGCCGCGAGGCGCAGACGCTCACCGAGACCGCGACCGATCTGTTCGAGCAGTTCATCACCGCCTTCGCGAGCGGGGCGGACGATGAGTAGCGCACGCCACCGCCGCCCCGATCCGCGGCACGACCGGCTGGGCCACATCGTCCGGGGACTCGCGCGGCAGCGTGCGAAGCGTGTCGAGGCGCCCTCGCGCGACCTGGCTGCGCGTCTCGACGCGCTCGAGGCCGACGTGCGGGAGGTGCGCACGAGGATCAACGCGCTGTTCTTCGCGGTGCTCACGGCCGCCCTCGGCGAGCTCGTCGGACGGATGGTGCTGTGATGCCGCGGTCGACGCTGCCGGCGCTGCGTCCGTACCAGGCAGAGATCGCCCGCGCGATCCTCGGACGGATCGCGGACCGCCGTGGCGGTTCGATCTCCGTGGAGGTCTCCCGCCAGGGTGGCAAGAACGAGGTGTCCGCGCAGGTGGAGCTGCTGACGTTGCTCGCCCACGCGGAGGCCGGCGGCACGGTGGTGAAGTGCGCGCCGACCGCGACACCGCAGGCCCGGCTCTCCCTCGAACGGCTGCACGCGCGGGCGGTAGACGCGGGGCTGGAGGGCGTCATGCACCGCCGCGGCCACGGCGTGCGCTGCGGCGCAGCGCGCGCGGAGTTCCTCTCCGCGGAGCCGGGCGCGAACGTCGTGGGGCACACGGCGTCCCTCCTGCTGGAGGTGGACGAGGCGCAGGACGTGGCGCCGGACAAGTTCGACCGTGACTTCCGCCCGATGGCGGCGTCCACGAACGCGCCCGTCGTCTACTACGGCACCCCGTGGGGCCCCGGCTCGCTCCTCGCGAGAGCGCGCGCGGAGCACATGGAGGCGGAGCGGCGGGACGGCGTCCGGCGCTGCTTCCGCTACGACTGGACTGCCGTCGCCGAACACGTCCCCGCGTACGCCTCGTACGTCGCGGGGGAGCGCGAGCGGCTGGGGGAGCGGCACCCGCTCTTCCGGACGCAATACCTCCTCGAGGAGGTCGACGAGACCGGCCGCCTCTTTGACGATGCCACCCTCGCGCAGTTGCAGGGGTGCCACCCACGCCTCCGCCTGCCGGTGGAGGGCGAACGCTACGTCGCGGGGCTCGACCTCGGCGGGCCGGACCTCGCCCGGACGTCTTCCCTCGGGACGTCCGCTTCGAGGGACCGCGACTGGACGGTGCTGACGATCGCGCGCGTGCGGACGGGGAGCCGGTCGGGCCCGAACGGGCTGGCGGACTCCTCACTGCTTCCTCACGTCGAGGTCGTCGAGCACCAGGCATGGCAGGGCGCGGCGACAGAGGACCTCGTCGCCGCGCTCGCCGACCGCCTGCGGAACGTGTGGCGGGTGCGCCGTTTGGCCGTGGACGCCACGGGCATCGGCGCGCCGGTGGCGGACCTGCTCACGGCACGCCTCGGGCGGGAGCGGGTGGAGGCGGTGGCGTTCACGGCGGAGCGGAAGTCACGGCTGGGCTTTGGGCTCCTCGCGGCGGCGCACTCCGGCCGGCTCCGCTTCTACGCCTCGGACGGCAGCCGGGAGCACGTGGAGTGCCGGCGGCAGCTGGAGTGGGCGCGCGCGGACTACCGCGCGGGGGCGGACGGACGTAGCGGCGCGATGCGCTTCGACGTCGACCCCGCCCGAGGGCATGACGACTACCTGATGAGTGCAGCCCTGGCCGTGCACGCGGCGGGCGTGGACACCGGTCCACGCATCGCCCGCGGCAGCACGAGCCGGGAGATGGGGGTACTGGGATGACGATGATGATGACGGCGCCGGCAACCCACTCGATGGGGGCCGTGCAGGCGATGGGCCTCGACGAGCTCGGGCTGCGGAGGGCGGCGCGCGACGCGCGGAACGTCCGCAGCGACGCGCTGCCGGAGCACCTGGACTACCGCGACGACGGGTGCGACCTGTTCCCCTCCTGCCTGTCGTGCCCGCTGCCGCGCTGCCGGTACGACGTGCCGGGAGGCGTCCGCGCGATGCTGAACCAGGAGCGGGACCACCAGATCCGCGTGCTGCGGGAGGACGCCGGACTCTCCGTGGACGACATCGCGGACCGCTTCCAGGTGTCGCGCCGCACGGTGTTCCGCGCGCTGGCCACCACGAACCGCCGCACCGAGCGGACCGCCTCGTGAGCGCGTCCGCCAATGTGGCGAGCGCAGGAGCAGGGTCGGAGGAGACTCCGCTCCCGCGCGTGCTCGCGCAACGAGACACGGACCGGCTGCGGCGCTACCGCGAGTACCTCGACTACCACGAGGGCCGGCGCGGGGCGCCCTCCAGCCTGTCGGTGCGCCGCTCGCGGGAGCGGACGCTGGTGTTCAACTACGCCCGCTCGATCGTGGAGAAGGGCGCCGCCTACCTCGTGACGGAGCACGCACCGGTGGTGACGCACGGCCCGTCCGAGGCTGCCCGCACGGACGCCGAGCGCCTGCTGCGCGAGGTCTGGGACGCGAACGACCTCGGCCGGCTCGACCTCGAGACGGAGGTGGACACCGCCGTCCTCGGCGATGGTGCGTACAAGGTGACCTGGGACGACGAGGAAGGCCGCGTCGTGGTCTCCGCGCCGGACGTGCAGGGCCTGTTCGCGTGGTGGGCCGGTGACGACGTGCGTCGCCTGCGCCGCGTCGCCTCCCGCTACTAGGTGGACGGCGTGGAGGTGGTGGAAGCGTGGACGCCGTCCCGCTTCGAGCTGTGGTCGGATGGCGAGCGGGTGGAGGAGCGCGAGAACCCGTACGGGGTGATCCCGTTCGTCCTCTACCCGAACCTGCCGCGCCCGAAGCAGTTCTGGGGCATGAGCGACATCGAGCCGCTGCGCGAACCGCTGGAGGAGCTGAACCGCGCCTTTACCCAGCTCAGTCGCATCCTCGAACTCTCGGGTAACCCGATCGCCGTGCTCGAGAACGTCGAGGAAGCGCGGGACATCGCGGTGCAGCCGGGCGCGGTGTGGGAGGTGCCGGAGCAGGCGCGTGCCTACCTCCTGGACCTGCTGCAGGGCGGTGGCGTCCGCCTGCACGTGGAGTACGTGGACCTCGTCTACCGCGCGCTGCACGACCTGTCGGAGGTGCCACGCGTGGCGTTCGGCGAGGGCCGGACGACGCAGTCCGGCGTGGCGCTGCGCGTGGAGCTGGATCCGTTGTTGCGCCGGGTGGAGCGCAAGCGCCTGATCCGGACCGCGGCGATGCGCCGCCGTGATCGCCTCGTCCTCGCGGTCGCGGGGCATCACCTGGGCCGCACGTTCGAGGGCATCGACACGACGGTGCGGTGGTCCTCGGCGGTGCCGGAGCTGGTGGCGAACGGGGCGCCCGCCGCTGCGGTGGTGACGCCCTCGGAGAGTGCGTTGGGTGCGTTGGGTGACGCGGGCGAGGTGGTGGCCGAGGCGGCGTGAGCAGAGGGTGGAGGGAAGCCGGAGGAGGCCCTCACCCCTACCCTCTCCCGCCGGGCCGGGAGAGGGCGTCGGAGGCGGAGATGAGCCGGGGTGGGGGAGCAGCGGAGGCGGTCCGGCGGGGTTTACGTGAAAGAGACTTCACGTAAGCGTGAGGGTGTCATTACACTCGCAGTTCGCCGCAACCGCCTGACCAACTCGCCCGGACCCACCGCATCTCAGGTAGAGGTCCGCCCGTGTTCCTCGGGCCAGCGTTGCTGTGCTGAAGGGATAGCGGGATGACGAGCGTGGGCTCGCCGGGCACGCCCATCCATCTCCGGCTCCTCTACCAGTCGTTCCAGTACAAGGGCACGCTGGCGCTTGCTGTCTTCGTGCTGGTCGGTTCGAGCGTCCTCACGATCCTCACGCCCGCCCTCGCGGGGTACGCGATCGACACCGGGCTGGACGTGGTCACAATCACGGACGCCGGCGGGGTGGTGCAGGACCAGGCGCAGGGCGACATGGGCACCCTGATGTGGGCGGTGGCCCTCGTGGTCATCGCCGCGCTGCTGCGCGGCGTCTTCGTCTATGTGCAGACGTACCTCGGCGAGGTCATCGGCCAGAAGGTCGCGCGCGACCTCCGCAACACCGTCTACGACCGCCTCCAGCGCCTCTCGTTCGCCTACCACGACCAGGCGGAGGTGGGCGAAGTCATGTCGAGAGCGACCGCGGACGTGGAGGGCATCCGCTTCTTCGTGAGCATGGGCGTGATCCGCCTGCTCTACGTGGTCGCGCTGATCAGCGTCTCGTACGGGCTGATGATCAACACCAACGTGAAGGTGGGCCTGGTCGCCCTCATCTTCGTGCCGCCGGTCGCGATCCAGTCCACGGTGGTGTCGCTGATGATGCGGCGCGTGTGGCTGCGCGTGCAGGCGATCCAGGGCGAGATGGCCACCGTCCTGCAGGAGAACCTGACCGGCCAGCGCGTGGTGAAGGCATTCTCCCGGCAGGAGTTCGAGCAGCAGAAGTTCGACCGCAAGGTGGACGACCTGTTCGAGGAGTCCTACTCCACCGCCAAGTTCCAGGCGTTCAACGAGCCCTTCCTCGTCTCGGTCTGGCTGCTGTCCGCCGCGGTCGTGTTCTGGGTGGGCATCGGGGAGATCGAGGCGGGCCGGATGACGCCGGGCGACCTCGCGGCGTTCCAGTTGTGGCTGACGCTGCTGCAGGTCCCCGTCCGCTCCACGGGGTTCATCATCAACATCTTCGCCCGCGCGCACTCCTCCGGCTCCCGGCTATTCGAGATCATCGACGCGGAGTCGCCGGTGCAGGAGAAGCCGGGCGCGCTCCCCCTCGCGCCGGGGCCGGGCCATGTGCAGTTCGAGGGCGTCTCGTTCGGCTACAACCCGCGCAAGATGGTGGTGCGCGACCTGGAGATCGAGGCGCGCCCCGGCCAGCGGATCGCGCTCCTCGGCCCCACCGGGTCGGGCAAGTCCACCGTCGTGAACCTCCTGCCCCGCTTCTACGACCCGACGGTGGGGCGCGTGCTGATCGACGGGCAGGACGTGCGCGAGGTGCAGATCGACTCGCTGCGGGACGCCATCGGCATCGTGCAGCAGGACGTGTTCCTCTTCTCCGCGACCATCCGGGAGAACATCGCGTACGGGCGGCCTGACGCGACGGACGAGGAGATCGAGGAGGCCGCGAAGGCCGCCCGCATCCACGACTTCATCGTCGCGCAGCCGGACGGCTACGACATGTGGGTCGGCGAGCGCGGTTCGACGCTCTCCGGCGGCCAGCGCCAGCGCGTCGCGATCGCGCGCACGCTGCTGCTCAACCCGCGCGTCCTCATCTTCGACGACTCCACGGCCGCCGTGGACATGCGCACGGAGTTCCTGATCCAGGAGGCGCTCCGCAACCTGATGGAGGGGCGCACCACCTTCGTCATCGCCCAGCGGCTGCGCACGGTGAAGGAGGCGGACGTCATCCTGGTGATGCAGGACGGCGAGATCGTGGAGCGCGGGTCGCACGATGAGCTCCTCGCCCGCGGCCAGTTCTACAAGCGCATCTACGACCTCGAGCTTCGCGACCAGGAGGAGGCTGCCGCGGCCTCGCTCGACGCTGCGTCTTCGGAAGGAGGCGCGTAATGGCGTACTGGGGTGGTGGCGGCGCCGGCGGCTGGTCCGGTGGTGACGGCGGCCCGGCACGCCGAGGGCGCTCGGACGGCTGGGACTACGACGAGCTGGGCAAGCTCTACGACGCGACGCTGGTAAAGCGCCTCGTGCCGTTCATGGCGCCGTACAAGGGGCGCGGCATCATCGCGCTCATCGCCGTCATCGTCGTCTCGATCACGCAGTACTCGCAGCCGTACATCATGGCCCGTGGCATCGGGGCGATCGTCGATGGCCTGCGACTCGGCGAGGACGTCAGCGACGACATCCGCACCCTCGGCATCCTCCTCGTCGGGCTTGCCGTCGTCGGCTTCGTCGCCATGTACGTGCAGCGGCGGATGACCGGGTTCATGGGGCACGCGCTGCTCCAGGACCTCCGCAAGCTGATGTTCAACCACCTGAACCGCCTGTCCATGCGGTTCTACGACAACGAGGAAGTCGGCCGCGTGATGTCGCGGGTGACCTCGGACGTGGTCACGCTGCAGGAGCTGATGACCAGCGGGGCGCTGAACGTCCTGTCGGACATCGTGGGCCTCGTCGTGATCATCGTGGCGCTGTTCGCGCTGGACGTGCAGCTCGCACTGGTGTCGCTGTCGGTCGTGCCGGTGCTCGTGATCTTCATGGCGATCTGGCAGAGCCACGCCGCCCGCGCCTTCATCAGGACCCGTATCGCGATCGCCACCGTGAACTCGAACCTCAACGAGAACGTCTCCGGCGTCCGCGTCGTGCAGTCGATGGGCCGCGAGGAGACGAACCTCCGCCGGTTCGGCCGTCTGAACGACGAGAACCTCAACTCGAACCTGCACGCCGCGCGCCTGCAGGCGATGGTGATGCCGATGGTGGAGATCCTCTCCTCCGTCGCGTCCGCCCTCGTGCTCGTCGTGATCGGTGTCCGGGTCTTCAACGGCTCGATGGACGCCTCCACCGCCATCGAGGCGGCGACCGGCTTCCTGCTCTACATCCAGCGGTTCTTCAACCCCGTGCGGGACATCACCCTGCAATACACCCAGTTGCAGCGCGCCATGGCCGGCGCCCACCGCATCTTCGAGGTCCTGGACACGGTGCCGGAGATCCAGGACGCGCCGAACGCCATCGAACTGCGCGACGTGCAGGGACGCGTGGACTTCAACCACGTGAAGTTCCACTACGTGGAGGGCTCCCCGGTCCTGAAGGACTTTGACCTCCACGTGGAGCCCGGCGAGACGATCGCCCTCGTCGGCCACACGGGTGCCGGGAAGACCTCGGTCACCGCGCTGGTGCCGAGGTTCTACGACATCCAGGGCGGTGAACTGCTGATCGACGGGCATGACATCAAGCAGATCAAGCTCGCATCGCTCACCCGGCACATCAGCATCGTGCTGCAGGAGCCGTACCTGTTCTCGGGCACCATTGCGGACAACATCCGCTACGGAAAGCTGGACGCAACCGACGAGGAGGTCCGCCGGGCGGCGGAGGCGGTGGGCGCGGACCACTTCATCGACCGGCTGGAGGAGGGCTACGACACCATCCTCCACGAACGCGGCCAGAACCTGTCAGTGGGCCAGCGCCAGCTGATCTCGTTCGCGCGCGCCCTCGTCGCGAGCCCGCGCATCCTGATCCTGGACGAGGCGACGGCGAACGTGGACACGCAGACCGAGAAGGTGATCCAGCGCGCGCTGGACGTGATGCTGCGCGACCGCACCTCGTTCGTCATCGCGCACCGTCTCTCCACCATCCGCAACGCCACGAGGATCGTGGTGATGCGGGACGGCGAGATCGTGGAGATCGGCAGCCACGACGAGCTCATGGCCCACGATGGCGTCTACGCCGACCTCTACCGGATGACCTTCACCAGCCTCACCTCCGAGGAGGTCGCGGCGGCCGAGACCCAGGGGTAGGCCGAGGGCTCCTCCGTCACCCTCCGACCCTCTGGTTCCGACCCCCTCTCCCCCTGAGAGAGGGTTGGGGAGAGGGGCTCAGTTGGCCTCACACGTGGTCATGCCGTCGGCGTCTCCGTCACGCCATCACCCAACAGCCGTCCGAAGAGTCACCGGCACGTCTCGTCTGCCCTCTCCCCACCCCTCCCCCAGAGGGGGAGGGGGCCGGAACCAGAGGGTCGGAGGTCAGACCGGCCCGGGAATCCCTACACCCCTGATCTAGGGACTAGCGCGACTCGGTACCATGGAGGCATGGCTACCAACCGTCTCTATCGCGACACGGACAACGCGCTCCTCGGCGGGGTGTGTTCGGGGATCGGGAACCGCTTCGCCGTGGACCCGACGCTGGTCCGCATCGCTGTCATCGCGCTGGCCGTGGTCACCCTCGGGACGACCGTCTTGCTGTACCTCGCGCTGTGGATCATCGTGCCGGCGGCGCCGCAGCCCGGGTCGGACGGTGGGAATGGCGAGGGCTCTGCGCACCGCCCGACCAAGGACGAGCTGACGCGGGAGTTCCGTGGCGCGGGCGATCGCATCACCGAGGCCGGCCGTGTCGTCGGACGGCATGCGCGCGAGGCGGTCGATGAGATCTCCTCGATGGGGCGCCGCCCCACCTCGGAGCCGGCAGGGAACGAGGCCGCTGGCGCACCGGCTGTGAACGAGGCGGCTCCCTCCGATGCACCGTCCCCGGGCGCGGACGAGACGCGGACCGCGTCGTCCGAGTCGTCGACGCCGCCACCACCGCCCTCCACCCCTCCGTCATCTTCGACGCCACCGCAGTCGATGCCGCCTCCGTCAACGCCGCCACAGGCACCGCCGGGGCCGTGGGACCCACCTCGGACGCCGTGACCTCGACCTCCACGGACAGCGATCCCAACCTCGTCGCGCGCATCGATGCCGCGGGCGTCCCGTACTGGGTGTCGCTCGGCATCGTCGTCGAGGAGGCGAGCGAGCCGGGGCGCCTGAAGCTGCGACTCCCGATGCAGGACGCCCTCGGGACGCGCCGCCGCGAGGTGATGCACGGCGGCGCGATCGCGTCGCTGATCGACGCGGCGGCAGGCGGCGCGATCATCGGGCAGTTCGGTGGCGACGAGGACTACGCGGGGCAGGCGACCTTGGATCTGAACGTCACGTTCCTGAACGCCGCCACCGGTGACGCCATCGCGGAGGCGCGGATCCTGCGCCACAGCCGCGCACTGGCCTTCACGCAGGTAGACGTCCGCACGGAGGACGGCACGCTCGTCGCCACCGGCCGCGCGACCTTCTCGATCATCCGCAAGCGCAGCTAGCCGCTGGGCCTGCCGGGCCCTGGCGTCCCGTCAGTCCTCGAACTCGTCGGTGTCGAAGAGGGCGACCTGCGGCCCCGTGCGTCCTCGCGCCTCCCGCTGCGCGTGGGGCGGCTCGATCCCGAGGTGCTCGTAGCCGAGGTGGGACAGGATGCGCCCGCGCGGGGTGCGCTGGATGAACCCGATCTTCAGCAGGTAAGGCTCGTACACGTCCATGATCGTGTCGGACTCCTCCGACACCGCGGCGCCGAGGGTGTCGAGGCCGACCGGGCCACCGTTGAAGCGCTGTGCCATCACGCTGAGCAGCTCGCGGTCCATCTGGTCGAGGCCGAGCGCATCGATCTGGAGCTGCTCGAGTGCCTCGTTGGCCACGGGGGCGGTGATCACCCCGTCCGCGCGCACCTCGGCGTAGTCGCGGACGCGGCGGAGCAGGCGGTTCGCGACGCGGGCGGTACCCCTCGAACGGCGCGCGATCTCGTGGACGCCGTCGTCCTGGATGCGACAGCCGAGGACCTTCGCGGAGCGCCCGACGATCTGGGCGAGCGCGGCGTCGTCGTAGAAGTCCATGCGGTAGGCAGCGCCGAAGCGGTCGCGCAGCGGCTGGGACACCATCGCGAAGCGCGTAGTCGCGCCCACGAGCGTGAAGCGGTTGAGCTTCAGCCGGACATCGCGTG
>JALOAM010000115.1 GCA_023228765.1 Dehalococcoidia bacterium | reverse complement strand
CATCGAGGAGGCGCTCGCAGGCGTAGCCAAGAAGGCAGGGCCACATGACCACGACGACCGATCCCATCCTGGACCTCGACGAGGACCTGCCCCCTCAGCTGTGGGTACGCCTCGGCGGTGAGCAGCACACCTTCGCGACGCTCGACGACCTCGGGCTCAACGCCCGCAACGAACTCGACCGCGCGTGGCGGCGGGTCAACGAACTCCGCGATCGAGACAAGGTCACCGCTGCCGAGGAGAAGGAGTACCTCGACCGCTACTCCAAGATGGTGCGCCTCGTCCTGCCGTCCCTGAAGGCGGCGCAGGTGAAGGCGCTCCCCATCGAGACGAGGGAGGCGATCATCCAGGCTTTTTTCTCGTACCGGACGGGGTTCAAGCTCGCCACGAGGCTCAGCGACATCCTCACGACGACGCTGGGCGGCGCCCCGTCCGAGACTGGGAGCCCGTCTTCGCCGAGCTCTCCTGGTACTACGGACGAGCCCCCGTCCGAGGAGGCGACTGGGGAGACGTCCCCGTGAAGCGCCTCCGCGCCTACCTCGAGTCCATCCCGGTACTGCGCGCGCGCCACGAGCTCGCCGTGATCCCTGCACGCCAGCTCGGCGCCGGGGTGCTCGCCAAGGCCGCGGCCCGCGCCGCCCTCTCCGAGCTCCGCGCCGTCGCAGGTGGAGGCTCGTACCGGCAGGGCGCAGACGCGCTGGGCGTCATCAAGCAGCTCAACGCGAAGGCTCGCGCCGAGGGCCGCCTGTGGGAACAGCTGCACCCCGCCGAGGGCGCTGCCTGATGGCGTCCACGCGCATGCGCATCGCGAAGTGGAACCCCGAGGGGTTCATGCGGGCCATCGACGGCTCGCTCGCGGTGCGCATGGAACTGGCGGCCGGTTACGTCGAGCGCGAGGTAAAGCGCTCCATGAAGGGCGGCGGTAGCCCTCACGTCCCGAGCCGCCCCGGTGAACCTCCCCGCGTGGACACCGGCGAGCTGCGCCGGTCGATCCACCACAAGGTGGAGGTGAAGCGCGACTCGATCCGCGGCTACGTGATCGCGGGCGCGCCATACGCGCGGGCGCTGGAACTCGGCTACGCGCCGGGCAACCTGCTCCCGCGCCCGTACCTGCGCCCCGCGCTGCGCCGCTCGCATCCGGTCATCGTGCGCATCCTGCTCGGCAAGGGGCCGGGTGGCTACACGAACCTCGCCGACATCAAGGCCGCCACCGCGCGCGGGTTCGTCTCCCGCGCCTCGTTCGGGGGCGGTGCCTGATGGTGAGCGGCTTCGGCGGTGGGGTGCTGACCGGCGTTATCGGACAGGCCGTCATCGAGGTCGTGTTGGACAACAGCGGCCTCGACAAGTCGCTCACGACGACGCAGAAGGCGCTCGGCGGCGCGTTCGTCGCTGGCGCTGGGGCGGCCTCCGTTGCCGCGCTCTCCTACGAGTCCGCCATGGCGGCCGTCGCGAAGACGACGAACGCCAACCAGGACCAGCTGCGCGACCTCAACCAGCTCTTCCGCGCGCAGTCGCGCGAGATCCCGATGTCGGCGGCTGCCCTCGCTGGCCTCGGCGCGACAGCGGCACAGCTCGGCGTGGAGGTCGGGAACCTCGGCGCGTTCACCGAGACCGTGGCCAAGCTCGGCACGGCCACGAACATCGTCGGGGAGCAGGGAGCGCAGGACCTCGCGCGCTTCCTGAACGTCGCGGGGGAGACCACGGACGCCGCCGGCAACGTGGCGAGCGCCCTCGTGGACCTCGGCAACAACAGCGCGACCACCGAGGCCGAGATCCTCGACATGTCGCTGCGCGTGGCCGCGGCCGGCCGCCAACTCGGCATCACGACCGGCGAGACGCTCGGCCTGTCCGCCGCCATGTCCTCGCTGGGCATCCGCTCCGAGGCAGGCGGTACGGCCCTCTCGCGCGTGCTCCTGGACATCTACGCCAAGAGCCAGCAGGGCGCGGTGGGGCTCGAGGACTACGCCTACGTGGCAGGCGTCACGTCCGAGAAGTTCCTGCAGATGGTCGAATCGAACCCGATCGACGCGCTCTCCGCGTTCATCGGGGGCATGGCCACCGCCGAGCAGCGCGGGTTCAACCTGATCGCGATGCTCGACGAGATGTCGCTCGGCGACGTCCGCGTCCGTGACACCCTGCTCCGCCTCGCTGGCGCGCAGGACCTGGTCACCGCGAGTGTGCGGCGCGGGAACGAGGCCTACGCCGACAACACGGCGCTCCAGCACGAGTTCGATATCTTCGCGGAGACCGGGGCGAACCAGCTCAAGATCCTCGCCAACCAGTTCATCAACCTCGGCATCGCCGCCGGGAACCTCACGATCCCGATCCTCAAGCAGGTCGCGAGTGTCCTCGGGGTGCTCGTGGACGGATTCTCCGCTGCACCGCCGCAGGTGCAGTTGATGGCGCTCGCGCTCTTCGGCCTGGTGGCCGTGGGCGGCCCACTGAACGCCATGCTCTCGCTGACCTGGAAGAACCTCGGGCGGCTCCAGGCGTTCGCCCTCGCGGGCCCAGCGGCATGGGGCAAGTTCGCGATGAGCCTCGGCCCGGCTGGCGCGGCGGGCGCCCTCCTTGCGGTCGGGATGGCGGCTGACGGCATCCTCCAGAAGACGACGGGCCACGGCCTGATCGACTGGCTCTTCCGCGACCCCAGGACGGCTGATGCCGCGACAGGCGCGCTGGCGGCATTCAACGACGAGCTCGCGCGCACGGACATGGTCCTGAACTCGGACGCTGGCATTCGCGCCGCCCGCGAGGAACTCGCTGGCTACGTACAGGACTACCAGCGCGCGAAGGAAGCGCGAGACGCCCTCGCCGCGCAGACGGGAGTGGCGATCGCCGACACGCGCTCGATGAAGGAGGCGCGGGCCACCATCGTCGAGATGATCAAGGCGGCTGTGGACGCGGGCGTCTCGTTCGAGGACCTCCACCGGATCGTCATCGGGCTCGATGGTGAGCTGGGGGACGCCGCCCGTGGTGCGATCCCCGACTACGACGAGCGAGTCCGCGGTCTGGCTGCCAGCTTTGCCGACTCCGAGCAGGCCGCCCTGTCGGCGTCGCGAGGCTTCGCCACGGTGGGTGAGTCCACCGGATCGGCGTCGGTGGGCATCATCGAACTGGGCCAGAACCTCCTCGAACTCAACCCCCGGATCATGGCCACTGCTGTCGCGCTGCGGCTGATGAACGACCTCGCGGCCAAGAACCCGATGGCGCTCTTCAACTTCGCGCGCGGGCTCATGCAGGTCCGTGAGTTGGTCTCGTTCCAGGCCGGCGTCGAGAAACTCGCCGACTTCATCGTCGGCGACCTCGGCACCCGGGGCGGCGGAGGTGGCGGCGGTGGCGGCGGTTCCGCCCCGACGGCCATCGAGCGAGCTACGGACGCCTTCGCTGACTTCGGCGACCGCGCCCCAAAGGCCCTGCGTGCAGCCCGTGCTGAGCTGCTCATGTACCGCACGGCAGCCGCGCAGGCGGGCGACACGACGGCCCGCGACCTCATCGACCAGCTGCTCACCATGGACCCGACCGTCTCGCAGATGCGCAACGCGATCCGCGGGCTCCAGTCGCAGTACGGCGACCTCGCGGCGGAGGCGTCCGAGAGTGCCCGCGTGCTGCGGGAGGCGTCGCAGATCGCCGCCGACGCCTGGGAGACGCTCCACGGGCGCGCTGTGAGCGAGGCGGACCGCGCTGGCGGTCTCATCATCCGGGCGCTGCGCGAACAGGCCGACCAGGCGCTTGCCGTCGAGCTGAAGAGCATCGAGGAGCGCCGGGCGCAGCGGCAGGCGGACTACGACCAGCAGGTCGCCGACCTCCGCCGCCACACCGACGCCCTGCTCGCCCCGCTGCAGGCCGAACTCGACGCGCTGGACGCCGCCGGCACCGCCGACGAGCTGAAGGCGCTCGACGACGCCATCGCCCTCGCGTGGGACCCGCGCGAGCGGGCGAAGCTGGAGCAGCAGCGCGTCGAGCTCCTGCGCCGCATCCGCGCCGACGAGCTCCGTGACGAGATGGCCGGCATCGAGGAGAACCACACCCGGCAGGCCGAGGCCCTGCGCCGCCACCTCGACGACCAGCTCGCGGCGCTCGACGCGAAGGAGCGCACGGCCCGCAACATCTACGCACGGACCACGGAGCAGTTCGCGCTGGAGGAGCAGGCCCGCAAGATGCTCCTCGAGGGCAACCTCGAGGAGATGACGGACCTCATCCGCACCTACCTCGGCGAGAGCTGGGTGCAGGAGTTCCAGAGCTTCGGCGAGCGCGTCATCAACGGCCCGCTGGCAAACCTTAAGCGCGAGCTACAGGGGATCCTCGGCCTCATGGGTGGCGTGGGTGCTCCGGGTGTCTCCCCGGGAGGGCGCTCGGCGGCCATGCAGGCGGCCATCGACCGCATCGCGAGCGCCAAGGCCAGCGGCTCCGCCCTCGACGCGATGCGGCTGCCCGGGCTGCGCGAGCAGTTCCAGGCCCAGTTCGGCATCGCGTCCCCGCTGGCAGGTGGTGGGGTGATCACGCAGCCCACGTTCGCCTACCTCGGCGAGACCCCGCGTGCCCGCCCCGAGATCGTGAGTCCCGAGCACCTCATGCGCCGCATCGTGCGCGAGGAGAGCGGGGGGCGTGGGGGCGTCATCGAGCTGCACAACTACACCGTGCTGGACGGGGCGGTGATCGACCATCGCGTGGAGCGCGTGGTCGCGGACGCCACGCGGCAGGCGGCGGGGCGGGGGAGGTACGGCGCATGACGGTGCGGACGCAGACGCGGTACCCCACGACGGTGGTGTCGGACGACGCGGTGGGGACGCTCGCGTGGAGCGACCCCGACAAGGCGGAGGTCGAGGACAACGACCCGGCGACCGCGACGGGGCCGGGGACGACGGAGTACCTGCTCGCGAGCGGCTACGGGTTCGAGGGCACGCTCCCGAGCACGTGCGACCTCATCGAGATCGCGCTGCTGCCGCGGCGGCGGAACGCGCTGGCGCAGCAAGCCATCACGGAGGTGGACACCACCACGGCGAGCGGCATTGGCACGAGCCTCAGCATCAACGTGCCCGATGGTGTCGTGGACTCCGGGGCGCCGGGCACCCGGGACGTGCTGATCCTGACGGTGCGCCGGACGGGCAGTACGAGCGCGATCGACCTCTCCGGCTGGGAAGAAGTCGGTACGGCCAGCGTGTCCCCGTTCCGTTTGACCGTCCTGCGCCGCGTGGCCGACTCCGAGCCCGCCTCTTACTCCCTCTCCCTCGGCGCGAATGGCTCGAGCAAGCACGCCGTCATGACCGCGTGGCGGGGCGTGGACAACTCGTCGCCGCTTGCGTCCGACGTGTCGCCGAGCGGTAACGCCAACAACCCCACGTCACACGTGGCGCCCGAAGTCACTACGACGGTCGCCAACGCACTCCTCAACCTGTCGATCGGCTTTGAAGACGCGATCCCCGGCACGGTCACCCCACCGTCCGGGATGGACACCACCGGATCGGTCGGTTCGCTGCGCGTCTTCACCGAGACCGTGGAGGCGGCGGGGGCGACGGGGTCACGCACGACCACCACCGCGAACGGTGTCGACTCAGCGCGCGTGATGTTCGCCCTGCGCCCCGCGCCCGCGACCGTGGTGGACGACGCCGTGCGGCTCGTGGTGGGCGGCGTGGTGGGCGACGGCGACCGCTCCAGCGCGACCCCGTGGGCGCAGGCGTACCAGACCGACACGCTCTCCGGGACGCTCGCCGAGTGGGACTTCGCGGACCTCGTGGTGGGCGACATCGACAGCGACTTCGGCTGTGCCCTCTCGGCCACCATCGACGGCCCGATCGCCGTGGACATCGACGCCCTGCCGATCCGCATCACCTACGACGTGCCGATGGCGGTCACGATCACCGCCCCGACAGCGGACATCACGCAACCCAACCCCGAGGTCACGTGGGGCGCCGAGGTGGACGGCAGCGCCATCGTGCAGGCCTCGTCCCGCGTCCGCATCCTCTCGCGGCCGTCGCTGGCCGTGCTGTACGACAGCGGCGTGGTCGCGGGCGCGACGCAGGCGCACGTGGTGGGGAGCGGGACGCCCTCGACGCCGTGGGCGACGCCGCAGAACGGGCAGGCGATCCGCATCGAGGTCACCGTCACCGAGGACGGCACCGCCGACCCCGACGGCACGGGCGACCCCATCAGCGGGAGCGCCACCTTCGACTGCACCACCGACTTCACGCTGCCCGCGGCCCCCACGGGCCTCGCGGCGGTCGCGGTCACGGAGGCGTCCTGATGGCCGACGTGCTGCCCTACGCCGCCGTCTCGTGGACGCAGTACACCCTCGCCGGGGACGACGAGTTCGTGAGCTACAACCTCAAGCGGCTCAACCTCGAGACCGAGGTGTGGGACGTGATCGCCACCATCGAGGAGATCGACACCACCAACTGGCACGACTACCTCGCGTTCCCCGGCTCCAACTCCTACCGCCTCACCGTCACGGTCGACCGCCTCGGCGCGATCATCGAGAGCGACCCCGACGAGGTCACGGGCGTCGAGTTCGCGTGGCGTGGCCTGTGGGGGCACGAGGTGCAGGACGCCTCGCAGCAGGTGCGCTTGCAGGCCTCCACCGTGCAGCAGCGGGTGCAGCAGGGGCAGACCTACCGCCTCGCCGCGGGGCGGCGGCACGAGACGCTGTTCGCGGGGCCGCTGCTGGCGCGCACGCTCGCGCTGGAGCTCATCCCCGAGGACCTGCGCGACCCCGTCACCGTCACCGCGCTGGAGCGGCTCCTGGACCGCCAGTACACCGCCGGCGCCGTCCTCTGCGTCCGCTGGGGTGCGCGTGCGGGGGCGCGGTACATCGTCCAGATCGACGGGGGCGTGGACGAGTCGCTCTCGGGAGGCCTCGGCCGCCCGAGCCTGCCGCTGCGGCGTGTCGCCATGCCGGACGGGTGGGCCTGATGGCCGCGACGTCGGAGGAGATCGCCCGCGCGCTGGCGAACGGCGCGCCCGTGCGGTGGCGGCTGCTGTCGTGCGACCGCCGGGGCAACCTGCGCGCGCTGGGCGACAGCACCACCGCCGACCTGAGCGACGCGCTGCTGTGGGAGAGCGGCGCGAACCCCGGCCTCGACGGTGGCCGCCTCGACCTCGACAACGACGGCCGCGAGATCCCCCTGCAGGGCACCGTGCGCCTCGACCTCGCGCGGGTGCCGGGCGGGGCGGGGCTGGACGACATCTCCCACGTGCGCCTCATCGAGGACCGCCTCGTGCAGCCGGGCGGCGCGGGCATCCGCTACGAGACCGCGCTGTCGTACTGGCAGCGGCAGGCCGAGCAGGCCTCGGGCGGTGGCCTGTGGGCGCTGTCCGCGGCCGTGGGGGACGCCCTCGACCTCTCGGGGCACGGCAACGACGGCACGGTGACGTACGCCGAGGGTCAGCGCGGGGTGGACGGGCTGTACGACCGCAGCGACGGGGCGATGCGGTTCCTCCAGGGAGCCACGAACAGCATCGGCAACCCGGTGTGGGGGCATGGGACGTACTTCACCGGGTGGACCGCTTCAAACATCACGCATGTTGCGAGCACGTTCGCTGACCACCCTCTCGCGGGCTTTGGGGTGACGAGTGGCATCACCTGCACCATCTCGGGTGGCGGAACGTTCGCCCGGCCCAACGGCCGTGTGTCCGTGACGGACAATCAAGAACTCGTGGCTGTGGTCCTGTGGCGGCGCAAGACGCTGGTCACGACCAACCTCGCCTATATCCACGTTGCACTCTACGACGCGGACTCGAACTCCCTCAGCAGTTTCAACATGCCTGCGACGCAGGCTTTGCCCGTGTCGGACGATTGGTACATCTCCCTGCTCTCGGGGCAGGCGTCATCGAACGCGGCCGCAGTCGCGACCGCCGAGATCCGCCCGAGCATGTCGGTCGCCGTGTCTCAGGCCGGGAGCGAGGTCGAGATCGCGTACGCGGGGATCATTCCGGCGAGCGCGACCTTCCCGAGCGCCGCCCAGAAGTCAGCGGATAACGACGGCAAGGCGGCGACCTACCTCCACGAGGTGCTCGACCCGAGCAATCCGGAGCACATGCGCTGGCTCGTGGTCGGCAGCATGGGAACCGGCTACTCGTGGGCCTCGACGGCGCACGCCAGCGCGAGCACGCGGGTGGCGAGCGACGTCACCGTCGCCGACGACAGCGCCATCGAGGACATCTTCGACGGTGGCGGGGCGGTCGGCGGGCTGGCGCGCGTCACGAGCGACGGCGAGGGCGACGCCGGGACGCTGGCGAGCAAGGGGTGGACGGTCAAGACCGTGGACGAAGCGGGCGGCCTGTGCCGCCTCCAGCTCACCGTCCCATTCAGCGACACCGACGGCATCTGGCGCACCGCGCGGTCCGTCCCCACGGCTGACGCCGCCGACCTCCTGTGGCTCGTGCTGTACGACGCCGACGCCACCACCAACGACCCCACGATCTACGTCGGCAACCTCGACACCGAGACGCTGACGAGCCTCGCTATCACCGAGACGCAGACGCCCGTGGGGACGCGCGAGAGCGACGCCAGCATCGACCTCGTGGTCGGCAACGTGCCGGACGGGGACGAGACCGCCGACGCCATCCTCGGCCCCGTCCGCCTCTGGCAGGGCACCCAGCCCACCGAGGACGAGATCGCCGAGTTCTTCGCCCTCGCGCAGACCGCGCGCCCCACCTACACCCCGGCACCCGCGCCCGAGTGGGTCGAGTTCCCGCGCGGCATCTTCGTCGTGTCGTTCGCGGACACCACCCACCCGTGGGACGGCCGCCCCATCGCCACCCTCACCCTCAACGACCTCACCGCCCACCTGCTCGACACCATCGGCGAGGCCTACACCGCCGCGTCCGGCACGGCCTACTGGGACGTCGTCCGTGAACTCCTCGAGGACTACCTCGGGCTCCTCACCGACCTGCCCTCGGGCGGCCCGCTGCTCCAGCAGGACTTCTCCCGCCCGCGCTCGTGGCGTTTCATCGACGCCCTGCGCGACCTCGCCGACGGCCTCAACTACCACCCCGTGTGGCCCACCGCCCTCGGGCGCTTCACGTCACGCGAGCGCGCCAATCTCGCACTCGCCACCGCCGCCGTGGACTACAGCGACGCGCAGGAGCCGCGCATGCTCGACGCCGGCGCGCCCTACGTCCGCAAGCTCGACGTGCCGCAGGTCGACAACCGCCGCGTGGTGGTCGCGGACTTCGGCGCGGAGCACATCGCCGACCCCAAGTACGTCATCTACGAGAACGCCGACCCCACCTCGCCCGTCTCCACCGCCCTCACCCCGGTACGCCTCGGCGACCTGCGGGCCGACACCCGCCCCAGCACGCGGGCGATCTACGACAAGCCCACGATGGCGGCGATCGCGCAGTACGAGCTGCGCCTGCTGGACGCGAAGGCGCGGGCCGCCTCGTTCGACACGTTCCCGGACCCGAGGCGGGGGAACCACGAGTACTACCGCGTCACGGTCGCGGGCGCGGAGACGGCGCAGCTCGTGCGGTGCAGCGGGTGGAGCCAGCAGCTCAAGCCGGGCGCCCCCATGAGTCACAGCGTGCAGGTGGTGCGCCCCGTGGCCCTCACGGAGCTGTTCGAGATCGACGACGAGGAGGAGCCCTAATGGGCGGCCCGATGGACGGCATCTGGCGCGGGTTCAACGAGGAGTGGGACGACCGCCAGCAGCGGCAGTGGTACCCGGCGAAGGTGGTGTCGATCACCGGCACGCAGGTGCGGGTGCGACGCCTGGGCGCGGTCAGCA
>JALOAM010000114.1 GCA_023228765.1 Dehalococcoidia bacterium | reverse complement strand
CGGGGTCAGGTGAGTAGACGGAGATCGACTCCTTGTACGTGCGTCCCTTGACGAGCAGCCGCTGCTGCTCGGAGTGGAGGACGACGCTGTCCAGGAATCCTGCGGCGACCATCACCGCGAGGTGTCCCCGCCGCAGCGGCATCAGCGGCCGGACCTTGCGCTCCTCCGGCGGCCAGAGCCGTTCGAGCAGCGCCGCGTGCGTCCACACGCCAGAGCGCCGTGCCTCAACGGCGGCCTCGGCCGCGTCGAAGTTGAAGGACGTGAACAGCACGTCGCCTGCGGGGAGCACCGGCAGCGTGCGTGGTTGCTGCACCGCGCCGGCGACTGGCAGTTCAGGCAGCGGATGCGACGCCCACCCCTCGACCGTCGCCCGCGCGGCGGCGTCGGACACGGGCGCGTCGCGCAGTGTTCCTAAGACGACGACCTGCTCGAAGCGTTCGTGAAGGCCGTCCGGGAAGCGCCAGCAGGCGAGGTCGCGGTAGTGCCCCGCGAGGTAGCGCGCTGACGTCGCCAGGCGGCGTTGCGGCACGATGTAGATCAGCAGCCCGCCGGGGCGGAGCACCTTCGACATCGCGGCGAGGAACGTGTGCTCCAGCCGCCGCGCGTCCAGGTCGATGTCATACGGCGGATTGAGGAAGAGGCAGGAGAACCCACCCTCCTGGATCCGCGCTGCCAGCGCGTTCCCGGGGAGCGCGTGGTCGAGGACGACCGCGGCCTCTTCGTAGCGGTCGGCCTCGAGCTCGATGCCGTAGGTCTCGCCGCCGACTGCCGCGGCGAGTTGCTGGAGCGCCGCGCCGGTGCCCGCACAGGGATCGATGAGGCGCACGGCGACACGGCCTCCGTGCGTCGCGGGCCGGATCATCGCTGCGATCCGGGCCACCACCTCAGGCGGCGTCGGGAAGTACCCGCCGATGGCGAGGCTCTCAAGACGACTCATATCTTTTTGTCCCTCGGTTTAAGTTGAACGTTCATTGATGAACTCCTTGTCATTCGCGGGACGCGCGCCTCACGGTGCCTGGTCCCGTCCGTGTTGCTAAGCCGGGTGCATGCCCGAGGCATGCACGACGGCGGACGCCGGGTTCGAGGTCGGCGTCGTGTCGTCCCGTGGCCTCGTCCGTACGTGGCCCGGAGCGGGAGGAGTTGACGGGAAGACGCTCATCCGATAGATCAACACATGTTGACTCAATAGATGCTGAATCTCTGGCGAGGCGCGATGCCTGACAGACCATCCGCGCTTGAACGACGCGCTGCCCTGCATGCGGCGCTCGGTGATCCGCATCGACTCGCGATCGTGGAGGCGTTGCAGCTCTCCGACCGCTCGCCCTCGGACCTCGCCGACGAACTCGGCGTCCGCTCCAACCTGTTTGCTCACCACCTCCTTGTCCTCGAGCGGGCTGGCCTGGTTGAGGTGCTCCGGTCGTCCGGCGATAGACGCCGCCGGTATGTCCGGCTGCATCGCCCGGGCCTCGACGACCTCACGCTTCCTTCCCCGGCGGTCCGCCCCCGCTCCATCCTGTTTGTCTGCACGGGCAACTCCGCCCGCTCGCCGCTGGCGGCGGCGCTCTGGCGCGCCTGCTCAGATGTGCCCGCCGACTCCGCGGGGACACACCCGGCTGAGCGCGTACATCCGCTGGCCGTCGCCGCTGGTGAGCGCCGCGGCCTCGACCTGACCGCTGCCATGCCACGCGCGATGGAGTCGGTCACGGTTCCGGACCTGCTCGTCACCGTTTGCGACGAGGCGAATGAGGAACTGGGTGCCGGAGACGTCCCGCTCCGCCTGCACTGGTCGATCCCTGACCCAGCCGTCGCTGGAGACCGGCAGGCGTTCGACCAGGCGATCAGCACGCTGGAAGCGCGCGTGGAAGCGCTGCGCCAGGTGATCGCGGCGTAGGCCGCGTCAGGAGGACCGCATGTCTGACGGCACCGATCGCACATCACTCGAAGAACGGCGACGCGGTCTCGCCTCGGTCGACCTGGAGCGCGCCGCCGAACGGCTCGCCGACGAGTTCGCCGGTGTGTTCAACCGCGAGACCGTGGAGCGGCTGCTGCACGACTCCGTGGCCAGTCTCGGTGCGGGCACGGTGCAGAGCTTCGTGCCGCTGCTGGCTGAACGCTTCGCGCGCGAGCGGCTCGGGGCGCTCGCCCGCACCGAACGAAAGGTCGCCACGACGATGCCGAGCGTGCTCTTTCTCTGCACCCACAACGCCGGACGCTCGCAGATGGCGGCGGGCTGGCTGAAGCACCTCTCCGGAGGGCGCGCCCTCGTCTACTCCGGCGGGTCGGAACCGGGGAACGAGGTCAACCCGGTCGCCATCGAAGCGATGGCCGAGGTCGGGATCGACATCGCGGGCGAGTATCCGAAACCGTGGACGGACGAGGTCATTCGGAGCGTCGATGTCGTCGTGACGATGGGCTGCGGCGACGCCTGCCCGGTCTTCCCTGGTATCCGCTACGTCGACTGGGAAGTCGAGGACCCCGCCGGACAGGGCCTCGGGGCCGTCCGGCGCATCCGCGACGACGTGGAGCAGCGCGTCCGCTCCCTGCTCGGCGAGCTCGGCGTGGCAGCGGAGTAGCCGTGCCGACGACACTCCGGATCTACCTCGCTGAATTCGTCGGAACGTTCCTGCTGGTGCTCTTCGGCACCGGCTCGGTGGCCGCCGCCGTGCTGACCGGCGCGCAGGCCGGGCTGTGGCAGGTGGCGGTGGTGTGGGGCTTTGGCGTCACGCTCGCGATCTACGCCACGGCCTCCGTCTCCGGCGCCCACCTCAACCCTGCCGTCTCCGTGGCGATGGCCGTCTTCCGGCCCGCCGACTTTCCCTGGTCACGGTTGTTGCCGTACTGCGCCGCCCAGCTCGCGGGCGCTGTACTGGCGGGGGCGGTCGTGCTCGCCGTCTTCGGGCCGTTCATCGACCGCTTCAATGCCGAGCACGGCCTCGAGCGAGGCGGTTCCGGCAGCGAAGCCTCGGCGATGGTGTTTGGCGAATACTTCCCGAACCCGGCGATCTTCGGCACCGACGCCGACGCCCACGCGCTCGTCTCGCCACTGCTCGCAGTCGGTGTCGAAGCGCTCGGCACCGCAATCCTAGTCTTCATGATCTTTGCCCTGGTGGACCGCCGGAACGCGGGCCGTCCAGCGTGGCTTGCGCCGTTCTTCATCGGGTTCACCGTCGCGGTGCTGATCAGCCTCTTCGCGCCGATCACCCAGGCCGGATGGAATCCGGCCCGTGACTTCGGGCCGCGCATCGTCGCCTTCCTTGCCGGGTGGGGTGAGGTGGCGATCCCCGGCCCGCGCAACGGCTTCTGGGTCTACATCGTTGGACCGCTCCTTGGTGGTCCGATCGGCGCGGCGGTCTACGACTACGTGATCCGCCCAGGGCTCAGCGCCGCGGAGGACAGCGAGACCGTACTCACGGAGGTCGCCTCCTCAGACTGATCACGTCTGGCTTGACATGCCCTCCCATCCATCGGATATTACCGATATCGGAAATCACCGATGGATGGAGTCGCGCATGACGACCGTGACCGAGGACATCACCGAGGCCCGCGCCGTGGAGCTGTTCAAGGCGCTCGCCAACCCGGTGCGCTACCGCATCGTGCAGTCGCTCGCGGAGCGAGGCGAGTGCGTGGTCGGCGACCTCGTGCTGGAGCTGCCGGTCGCGCAGTCCACAGTGTCCGAGCACCTCAAGGTGCTGAAGGACGCCGGGATCGTGCGCGGCACCATCGACGGCTCCAACCGCTGCTACTGCCTCGCCCCGGACGCCCTCCGCGAGCTCCGCGAGATCACCGCCGGGCTCGAGCAGCGCGCCTGCTGCTGAACACCTGAAGGAGCACTCGATGACTGACCAGAACACCGACCTGCGCACTGTGGTGCGCGACGCCTACGGGACCCGCGCGCGGGAAGTCCTCGCCGGCGAGCGAACCGGTGGGGTCGCCTCCCAGTTCTATGCAGACACGGAGGCGCTGCCGGAAACGGTCGTCTCCTATGGCTGCGGCAACCCGGTCGCGATCGCCGGGCTTCAGCCGGGCGAGACCGTGCTCGACCTGGGCTCCGGCGCCGGCCTCGACTGCTTCCTCGCCGCGCGGCAGGTCGGAGCGTCGGGGCGCGTAATCGGCCTCGATATGACCGACGAGATGCTCGCCCTCGCCGCAGAGAACCGCGCGAAGGTCGGCGCCGAGAACGTCGAGTTCCGCAAGGGGCTGATCGAGGCGATCCCGCTGGAGGATGCCTCCGTCGACGTGGTGATCTCCAACTGCGTGATCAACCTCTCGACGGACAAGCCCGCCGTCTTCGGCGAGGCGTTCCGGGTGTTGCGTCCGGGCGGGCGCTTCCAGGTCTCGGACGTCGTGCTCGTGCGCGGGATCACCGACGCCGAACGCCAGGACCTCGACCTCTGGGCTGGCTGCCAGTCGGGCGCGTTGCACCGTGACGACTACGCCGCGCAGCTGCGTGAAGCAGGCTTCGAGGACGTCGAAGTCAGCGTCGCCGGCGACGCCGCGGGAGGTGAGGCGTGGCGCAGCGCCCTCATCAACGCGCGCCGTCCGGGCGGACCCGACGCCGGCAAGCCCTGGGTGTTCCCGAGCGGCGAGCGCATCGAGCTCCTCCCCATCGCCGGGCTCTCGGGCGACGCCTGCTGCTCGTCCTGCTGACACGCGTCGTTCGACGCCGCCAGCGCATCCCCTCGCATCACCTGCCGACGCCTGCTGACCCAGGCAGCGTCAGCGTGCGCTCACCGGAGGGCTCATGGGGCCGCTGCTCAGGGCGCGAGATTGGACGCGGGCATGGTGGCCCGCGGTCCTGCTGGGGGTCGCCACGATCGGCGCCTATGGTGCCGTCTACTACTCGTTCGGCGTCCTGATCGAACCGGTCCGCGCGGAGACCGGGTGGGCGACGAGTCAGCTGGCGGGAGCGTTCTCGCTGAGCGTCCTGGTCGGCGGCGCGGGCGGCGTCGTTGCGGGGAGAGTGCTCGACCGGACGGACGGGCGACTGGTACTGCTCGCTGCGCTCGGAGTCGGATGTGCGCTGCTGTTCGCCGCATCGTGGGCGACCGAGGCGTGGCAGTTCATGGTGGCCTGGACGCTGGGCGGCGGAGCCGTGGCGGGTGGCCTGTACTACCACGTCACGATGGCGCTCACGGCCCGCCTCTATCCGGACCGTCGCGCGGCGGCGTTCTCGGTACTGACCCTGCTCGGCGCGCTGGCCGGGCCGGTGTTCTATCCCCTTGCGGGATGGCTCGTGGAGGCGCTCGCGTGGCGCGACGCCCTGCGCGTGCTGACCGCTGCCCTCGCGGTGCTCGTCCTGCCAGCGGCGCTGCTCGTCCGCGCTCCGGCGCCTCGCCGCGCGCGGGATGTGGCGGTGGAAGCCGCGGCGCCCTCCGTGCTCCGCCAGCTCCGCGAGCCTCGGGTGCTGCTCCTGCTCGCGATGATCGCGTGCGTCTCCCTCAGCACGAGTGCGGTGACACTGCACCAGGTCACAGCGATGCAGGCGACCGGCCTGTCGCTGGCGGCTGCGTCGTCAATCGCCGGCACCCGTGGCCTGTTCCAGTTCGCTGGCCGCGTATGCCTCTCGCCGCTGGTGCGGAGGCTAGGAATCGCCGGGGCAATCGCACTCTGCTACGCGCTCGCCAGCGTGGGGGCGGTCATGCTCGGTATGGCGGGCCCGGTGTTCCTGGTCATTGGCTTCATCAGCCTCAGTGGCGTCGCGGTCGGCCTGCTGTCGCCGCTGCACGGGTTGTTCGCCACTGAGGTCTACGGTGAGACAGACCTCGGTTCGCTGATGGGCGTCCAGCAGGTCGTGGCCAGCATCTCCGGTGCGATAGGTCCTTGGGCTGCCGGACTCGCCGTCGATGGCACGGGCGCGTACACACTCGTGCTGGCGTCCGCGGCGGGCCTCTACGCGCTGGGGGTCTGCCTCATCGCGGCTCAGCGCCGCGTGCCGCTCCGTTGACCGCATCATCGCTCGATGCCTGAACCGACGGCGGCCAGCGTGCTCGCCCGCCGAACGCCCTCAAGTAGACGCTGCTCGCATCGAGCGAGAGCCGCGTGTAGGCCGCGAGCTGCAACCCATCGGACTCGGTTCCTTGAATCAGCCGCTGGATGGCCGTCTGCCTGAGGGCGGCGACCGACACCCCCGGGAGCAGGTCGATTGTGAACCAGTTGGCCGACACTGGACGGTCGTGCAGCCGGCTCGCGCGGCTCACGACCAGGTAGCGCGATGGGCCGTCGTACCATTCCGCTCGCCAGCGGAGATATCGCTCCAGCGCTGCGGCCACGGGGAGCGTCAGGTCGATGACCGATCCGCCCACGCGGATCCGCCCGTCCGGGAGCACGTCGGCCATCAGGAGCTGGCGGATCTCCCCGGGACGGAGGCAGTGGACGAGCCCGAGCAGTCCCACGATGGCTTCCGTTGCCGGAGCATCGGAACTCGTCCACCGCGCATAGAGTCGACGTGCCTCGTCGAGCGGCAGTACCCGCGGCCGGAACAGCCGGGGCGGACGCGGCAGGGCTCCGTGGAGCGGGCGTACTCCTCCCTTTCGCCGGCGCATCCAGCGGAAGAACATGCGCCCCGGTTGCAGGCTGAACCGCGAACCCTTGCTGAGGTAGGCGTCAACGTGTTCGACCGTGGCGAGCGACCATTGCCCCGCGCCGACGTCTGACTCAGCGCTGAGGAACGCATCGAAGCGAGCGAGCGACCGAAGCAGGTTCGCACGAGTGGATGCGGCCCGCCGGAGGTACGCGGTGTCCAGGAACTCGCGGATCCACGCCCTCCGCAGTGGCGAGAACCGAGCGACCAACTCGCGTTCGCGCTCAGGGTCGGAAGCACGGCGGTGCGCTGGAGGGACGCCTCTGTTCCGGGCTGACGCGAGCGAGCGGCACGAGCGGCAGACACCCTGCCCGTCGACCGGGATGCGGCGTGTCTGGCCGCACACTCGGCAGAACGATGGTTCGCGGCGTGTCCGTTCGTAGCACGACCGGCACATCCCCCCATGCACACGACTGTCGCGCGTCCGACCGCAGACCGGACAGGTGAATGCTGGAACGGTGCGGCGTCGCGACCAGCAGCGGGGGCAGACACCCATCGCTGCGAACGATGCTGGAGCTTCGGTCGTCCGCTCACACGCCGAGCACGAGAACGTCCGTCGGCGCTGGCGTTCGTAGCAGGCCGAGCACAACCCACGACGATGGTGTGACGGTCGTGTCCTGCCGCACCCCTCGCAAGTCCTGACGCTGAGCTGTCGCCGTGGTCGGGCCCGGGAATAGCACGCGGTACAGAGTTCGCGCCGGACGACAGTGACCCGGGCCCGTCCGCAACCGGGACAGTCGAACAGGCGAGGCTTACTGGGCATCCGGCGGTGGCGTCCGTCGGATGCCTCCGGCCTGGCGCTTCGCGCGAGCGGCTCGCTTTGGGGGTTGCGTTCGGATGTCGCCGTTCACCACGAGAGGCTGAGCCGCCCGGTTCGCGGCGCTCGGCGGTTCGTACTGGAAGATCCCGAAGTCCGTGGCTGGGAAGTCGAGCGCGTCCAGCAGGGCATTGAGCGTGGCGAGCTTGATCTCCTTCGGCGGCTCTCCGTTCTTCCCACCAGCGAGCCGCGACAACGCCGGAGGCGTCAGCCGGTAGTTCCCACGGTCCTCCATGCGGCGACCCAGCTCGGCGAGGCTGAAGATGCTTTCCTTCGCCATCGCGAGGCGCAGGTTCCACTTGATGGTCATTCGTGTGCTCCGTTCCGGCCGGTGGGACCGTAGTGTTCGATCAACGCCTCCGCCGCCTGCTGGACCAGGAAGTAGCGGTAGTCGTCGTCAAGCTGGCAGTAGCGCTGCGTCGTGCTCAGGTACTCATGCCCGAGTTGCTGTTGCACGTAGACGAGCGGATCCCTGAACGACTCTGCACGCAGGGCTTTGTAGAGCCGCGTGGCGTACGCACGCCGAAAGCCGTGGCAGGTGAACTGTTCTTCGCCGGCGATCCCGGCGGCGACCTGTTCCCGGTGTAGGAGGTTGCGGATGCCGTCCGGGTGCATGGCCGCGAGTCGGGCGTTCAGGAACAGGTAGGGAGCCTTCGCACCGCCGCGCAACTGGGGCCGGACGTCCTGCATGTACCAGCGCAGCACCGGAGCGAGGGGCGGCTGGATCTGCACGATCCGGCCTTTGCCGCCCTTGCCCTGGCGGACGCGCAGGCATCCACTGGCGAGGTCGACGTCCTCAGGCGTCAGTGTGGCGGTCTCGCCGCGTCGCAGCCCTGACCAGTTGAACACCATCCAGAGCGCGTAGTTCCGACACGCCTGGAGCCACTTGATGTCGGAGGGTGCGGCGTCGATGGTCGCGCGGGCGAACGCGAGAAAGTAGTCGATCACTTCCTCGCGCGGGATCGGCACCAGCCGTTCGTCCTCACCGAGGCGGCGGGTGCGATTGAAACGGTCGACCGGGTTCACCATCTCGATGCCGAACCGCTGTCGGATCTCCGTTCCGCGTCGGGCGACGATCCACTCGTAGAACTGCTGCACCTGGACGAAGTAGCCCTGATGCGTGCGTGTCTTCACCGAGTTCTTGAGGACGGCGGCGAAGTCGTCGAGGTCGTCCGGCGTGACTTCCCAGACGTAGAGCTCCCGAGACTCCAACCAGGGCAGGAAGTTCGCCCGGAGCGCCGCGAGGCCGTTCCGGACGCTGGACGGTCGTAGTGTCACGCTTCGGCTGCGGAGGAAGCCGTGGAGCAGCTCGCGCTGGTACGCGAGCCGCTCCTCCGGCGGGAGGATCTCGGGCGTGGCGCGACGCGAGGAAATGATCCGCAGCTGCGCCTGCCTCGCCATGCCCGTCCTCCTATCGCGTGTGTGTAAAGTTGATCGTTACTTCCTTACGCACAACTAACCAATCCAAACCTGGAACGAGCGCGGTTGAGGCCGATGGCCCGATTCGAAATCCGTGCGTCTTCAGGTCGCGGCACGCCGCACCTCTTCGCTTCGCGTCGTGATCTGTGCGGTCACGCGGCGCGCGCCAGTTCCTCCGGTGGGACCGGAATCCGGTGCCCACGGAGGGCACGCCCCAGCGCTCCCTGCAGCGCGTCGAGGTCGGGTGTGCAGCGCCAGGCGCGGATTCCGAGCGCGTCGAGCGGGCGGATCTCTCCGCTGTCCAGCCCGCGTTTCCAGAGCCAGTCGCTCCACAGCGGGTGCAGCGGGAGGTCGATCCGGCGGCTGAGGAACCGGTAGTGCAGGGCCGGAGCCTCCGCCTCGGTCCGGGCGAGCAGCAGGAAGTCCCTGCCCTCGCTCGCGTAGAGCGCGGCGGACGGCACGAGCATCGCGTGCGTCGCCCCGCTGACGGGCAGCCGTGTCGCGTGAAAGCGGCAGTCAGTGCGCGCCTGCGGAGCAAGCGTGCAGTACCGACCGCCCATGAGCGCGTCGTCGCTGATGACGGCGGGCTCGCCCTTGAGCAACCGCGCCCAGAGCGCGCGGACTGACTGTTGATTCGAGATCATCGAGATGAACCACAGGTCGGCGTCGTCACGCGCGTAGGCGTCAACCGCGCCGGCGAACCCGGCGCAGCGGATGTGCATGGTCTCCATTTCGTCTCCTTCACGAGGTGAACAGAAGGCCGCCTCCAAGAGGCGGCCTTCATCAACGCGAGCCGGTGGCTATGCCGCGGGACGCTCGGATCGGTCTCCGTCGTGCTCGCGCGGCTCCGCGTCCATCGGTAGCGCACCAGCGGCGGCGAGGTACTGCTCGATCGCCTCGGCCACGAGGCGGGTCATCGGTTGCCTGCGCTCGCATCGCAGCCG
>JALOAM010000113.1 GCA_023228765.1 Dehalococcoidia bacterium | reverse complement strand
CTCCGCACTCCACCGGGCATCCGCCGCCCAATGACGAGCGCCCTGTCGGCAGGGCAGGAGTCAGCGGGTACCGGGGCGTCAGCGATGCGGCTCAGCCGCGAGGAGGTAGTGGGCATGGACTGGGAACCGTCGATGGATCTGACCGGGGATCCCGTCGTCTTCGCCGGCACGAAGTACCGCATCCGGGAGCGCGCGGATGGGCGTGAAGGCGTCACGTACCTCGTGGCACTCGCGCCGAAGCGGAAGCCGACCCACTCCCTGACGGTCGATTCGTTGAGCTGGGACCGCATCGCTGGCGTCTGGCGCACAGACGCCTCCGCCACCATCAAGGCGGTGGCCTAGATGGCTGCGACGAAGACCCGCCACCAAACCGGCATCCAGTGGACGCACGTCCCCGGCTACGTCGGCGCGACGTGGAACCCGACGACGGGCTGCACGCGCGTCTCGCCGGGGTGCGACCACTGCTACGCCTTCACGCTCCACGACCAGCGGTACGCGGCGAACCGGGGGGTCGCGCGGCAGTACGCGGAGGACGAAGGGCTTGAAGAGATCCCCACGAACACCGAGGCGCGCGCGCTCGGGCTCGAACTGCCGATGGCTCCGCAGTACGACGTGCCGTTCTCGCGGGTCCAGGTGCTCGACGAGCATCGCCTGACCGAGCCGATGCGTGCGAAGAAGCCGCGCGCCTACTTCGTGGACTCGATGTCCGACCTCTTCCACGAGGACGTGCAGGACGAGGTGCTCGACCGTGTGTTCGCCGTCATGGCGCTGTCGCCGCAGCACATCTTCATGATCCTCACGAAGCGCCCCGAGCGGATGCGCGCCTACATCACCGGCGACCCTGCCGCGCGTCGCGACCGGATGGCGGCGATCCTCCGCGAGGACTTCGGGGGCGTGCGAGACAGCGTCGTCGATGGACTCGTGGTAGCCGGTGCTCGCGCCGTCGCCGCTGGTCTCGAGGGCGGCTGGCGGTCGCTCGTGTTGGGCAACGTCTGGCTCGGCGTCAGCGTCGAGGACCAGGAGCGCGCCGACGAGCGCATCCCGCTCCTCCTCGACACGCCGGCAGCGGTGCGGTTCCTCTCGTGCGAGCCGCTCCTGGGGCCGGTGGACCTCACGCGCGTTGATGGCGCCGGACTCGGCATCGACTTCCTCGGGAAGTTCGACGCCCTCGAAGGCATCACGGGCAGCGAGACGCGACGCATCTCCTGGGTGATCGTCGGCGGAGAGAGCGGTAAGGGTGCGCGGCCGTTCGAGGTCGACTGGGCGCGTGATCTGCGTGACCAATGCCAGAACGCCGGCGTGGCCTTCTTCATGAAGCAGCTCGGAGCGCGCGTCTACGACTGCGAACTCTCGCGCAGTGAGGGCGAAGAGATCGACGAGTGGCCCGATGGCGTGTCATTCACACCGGACGAGGACTACCGCGTCCGCATCAAGCTCAAGAGCCAGCACGGCTCGCACCCCGAGGAGTGGCCCGAGGACCTGCGCGTCCGCGAGTTCCCGACCACGACGGCGGTGCAGCCGTGACCCGCATCACCGTGCTCGTGCTCGCCCTCTGCGCCGCCGTGGCCGCGTTCGCTGCCCTCGGGTGGTGGTGGGTGCTCACCGCGCCCGCGCGCCGGGCGCAGCGGTGGGTCGCTACTGGCACGCAGGCGGGGGACGCCGAGTGGCGGTGGGTGCTGCCGACGGAGGGCACCTAGCCATGATCGCCCTCATCCCCACACTCCTCGTCGTCGTGCCGCCCACGCTGCTGATGCTCCTCGGCGGGTGGTGCCTGCTGCGCGCCGCCGCGATGGAGCCACCCGCACCGCCCGAGAGGAGCGAGCGATGACCACGGAGGCCGTCGTCGACTGCCACGAGCGCGGGTTCGGGCGCAACCACCGGTGGGACCAGGGCGGCGTCTGCGTCCGCTGCGGGGCCGGTCGCACTGCCGCCGTCGCGGCCGCGCTCGAGGAGGGGCGCGTGCGTCACGTGGGGCAGCGAGCCCACCAGGACCCGCCCGAGCGCTGCCCGCGCTGCGGGGGCACCGTCATCGCCGAGTACGACGAGGACGGTGACCTCGACCCCGTGTGCTTGGCGTGTGGCCGTCACACGAACGCGCCGACGCCTGAGCAGGTGGCGGCGCTGCGCAGCGACATGGATCCCATCCACGAGGAGACCGGGCGTCGCCGACGTCCGCCGAGCAGGAGGGGGATGTGGCTGTGACCTCGCCCGCCACGTACCGCTACCGGCTTCCGCTCCCGCCGAAGGGCGCGGGGAGCAATGCGCGCAGCCACTGGGCGGCGAGGAACCGGGTCGAGGGCGCGTACCGCGCGGAGTGTGCGCAGGCGTACCGCGAGCAGGGGACGCCGCCCGAGCCGCTCCAGCACGCCGTCATCGACATCGAAATGCGGGTCTGTCGCAAGCGGGTGCCTCAGCAGTCGTCGCTGCGGACCGCCGACGAGTACCAGGCGTGGGTGCGCTACGCCTTCTGCCTGCGGCCGCGAGACGAGGGCAACGTCCACGCCGCCGTGAAGGCCGCGATCGACGCCCTGCAGCCCGAGCGCATCTTCCCCTCGCGCCTGGAGCACGGAGCCGGCGTGGTGGTCCGCGACGACGCGCGCCGCCTGCGCTTCATGGCGCCCCGCCTCGCCGAGGTCGCCTCGTTCGCCGAGGAGGGCGTGTTCGTGACGGTGGTGGAGCAGCCAAGTGAGTGACTTCCAAGTTTTCCGCGTTCCGCTCTTCGATCAGAGCTCGGAGGTTCGCCCGGAACCGGTGGCGCTTTTCTGCCTCCGTCATGCCTTGCAGGAACCAGCGCATGAGGCGTCCAACCAGGGAGGTGAGGTTCTGAGCAGCTTGCTCGAGGTCTGCGACCGTCACGGGCTCCGAGCGAATGCGCCCGCTGTTCCGCGCGTACTTCTGCCTCACGGCGTCGCCTTTGGTGAGCCCCCACGCCTCGTTCAGCAGTTCGAGCGCGACGTTCTCCGGATTGAACCGGAAGAGCCATTGGGAGTGCAGGTACTGATTCCGTGTGTTCTCTGCTTGCCAGAGTTCCTTCTCGAATTGCTCAGCGAAGGTCCTCTCAGGACAAACGCGATCGGACAGCTTGACGACCGCGTTGATGAGAGCGCGAGTCGAGAGTTCGCCTGTGACTATGGCACCTCGATCGCTATCCAACTCGCAGAGATCCCAGATGATGAACTCAAGGGTGTACTGCATGTTGGCGTGCGCGGCAGCTATGCGCCCCAACTGCTCCATGACTGCGTTGTCCGGTGCTCGTTCAAGCATGGCGGCAATCTAGCACCGGCGGTGGCTGCATGAAGGCGATCTCGTTCGGCTGGACCACCCTGCCGCTACTCGCCGGCGAAAAAACCGTCACACGGCGCGAGTGGAAGGACACGTACGCCACGCAGTGGTGGGTGGGCACGCGCTTCTACATGCTCGACAAGGACTACCGCTACGGCGGGGTGCGCCTCGGCATCGGGGAGATCACCGCGACGCCGAGCAAGGAACTGGCGTGTGACGCGCCCGCCGAGGACTACGCCCGCGAGGGCTTCGAGTGGTTTGAGCGGCACCCCGAGGCCATCCCCGCGCCGTTCCTCAAGCGACTCGGGGTCCAGCATCACACCGCGCCCCACGAGGCGCGCGCAGTGCTGCGCGGGTTCCTCCAGCAGCACGAGCTGTTCTGGGTGGTGCGCTTCACGCCCGTCGAGTGGTTCGTGGACCCCGACGCCGAGCTGGCCGCACGGATGGAGAGCATCGATGCCTGACCAGACCCCCGAAGTGTGCGCGGAGTGTGGGATGACGCGAGTTGCGGCGGCGATGCGGATGCTTGACAAGGGACTCCTGTCACCCCATGACAAACTCTCACCGGAGTACCACCCCTTCCGTCCCGCTGAACCCACCCCCGCTGAACTCCCCGAAGGCGAGACGGCCCGTGCCGTGATGAAGGCCATCGAGTCGGGCTCCAAGTCCGCCATCATCAACGCCCTCGCCGACCACGAACGCGCCATCTCCTCAGCGGCTGTAGCCGAGGCCGAAGACCGGTGGCGTATTGCCGAGCGTGAAGTTGACCGGCTGCGCTCGATCCTCGGTCGTCTGCGGAAGCGATACGAGCGAGTCTCGACGGTCTATCAGGTGCGCGAGGCCGACAACGATATTCGCCGCATCCTGAGCGAGTCGTTCACACCGGAGGACGCAGCCGTCAATACCCGCGTCGAGCGGCTGGAGCGTGCCCTAGAAGAAGCCCGCGAGGCGCTGCGTTACCTCGCGTTGAGCGTGAGCCACGGCGGGGAGTGCCCCTCCTGTGGCGGCGACCCGATGTTCTGGTTGAGCAACAAGAGCGGGCATGCCCCTCAATGCGCGCTGATCAAGGCAGACCAGGCGCTCACCCGCGCTCTCGTGTCTACCGAGAGCGAGGCGACCTCATGACCACCGCTGCCGAGCACGTCCACGAGGTCGTCGAGTACCACGCGGTGCTCGACATGAGCTGGTGCGTCTGCGGGCAGGAGCTCAAGCACGGGCGGTGGCGGGAGCCGCGGACCAGCGGAGGCAAGCTCAGGCGGTATGCGTGGGAGACAGCAGCAATCGCGGGACAGAGGGGATAGGCGTTCATGACCGACGGCTCAGTGACGATCTACAAGTTCTGGAGCGCCACCGACGAGCTGCTGTACGTCGGAATCACTTCGCGTGGCCTGCAGCGCTGGCAGGAGCACATGGCCACCAAGCCGTGGTGGGAGGAAGTCCACCACGCGACCGTGGAGCACGTCGTCGGGCGCCGACAGGCGCTTGAACGCGAGCGCCAGCTCATCCGCCAATTCCGCCCTCGCTACAACGTCGTCCACAACACGGCACCGGTTGCTCAGTACGTCAAGCTCCTCGACTACCGATGTGCCATCTGCGGGGAGTTCGGGCGTGCCGAGGAGATGTTCATCGAGCTCCCCCGAGCGGAGGTCGATCGACACGATGCCGAGATGAAGGAGTGGGAGGAGCGGTATCCGCCCCCCACCAGCTCCTGGTCTCCTGTCCCTTGGGAGCGGCTCGCCAACATGCCGCGCCCGGCGTCATGGAGGACGGTTCACAACGAGTGCGACCCGGATCCCGAGGGGCACTCGGGTTATTACATCGACGGCCGGAACGCGGCGACACACGAGGACCTTCTCTACTGGACTGCGCACCTCATGGAGAAGCGCTGGTTCGCCGGGACGGACTGGGATGTCTTCATCAGCGCCCAGGTCTACCAGGATGGCGGGCGGCCCTGATGCCCAGAGGACAGCGGACGGTGGGCTACGTGCCGGCCTACAGCGACCTCACACGGCACGACAAGACCAAGCTCATGGCGCAGCGGCTGGGTATGAAGCAACACGGCCCGCAGGCGGTTGCCGGGTATCTCGTCACCCTCTGGAACCGCTGCGCCCAGGAGAACGTGCCTACGCCGGATGGCGGTCCGCTCGCGGAGGAAAGCATCGAGTTCTGGGCCGAGTGGATGGGCAAGCGGGGTGCCTTCCTCACAGCCGCCATGGAGGCCGGGTACATCGAGCGCCATGAGGACGGACGTCTCTACCTGCACGATTGGGAACACGGAGGCGGTCGCATTGTCGCGGCTCGCGACCGTTGGCGACGTAACAAGACCCCTGACGAAAGCGAATCACGCGATGAGTTCCGCGCGGAAGTCAGCGAGGAGAGCACGCGGAAACCTCCGAAAGAACAGGTAGGAAGTCCGCGAGACAGATCTGATCTGATCCGATCTGAAGGTTCTTCGAACCTTCCGGATCCGGAGCGCGTGGGCGCGATGAGATCGGAATCGGAGGGGGCAGGACCACCGTCGGCGGCTGACCTGCGGGCACTGGTCGAGGCCAAGGAGCGCATTCGGGCGGAGGCCATGCGTGGCGAGTGAGCCGGTGCCGATGCGACGTGAACAGCAGCGCCGAGACGGCCTGCCGCCGCACGACCTGGCAGCCGAGGAGGCCGTGCTCGCCGCGTGTCTGCTGGATGACGACGCGGTCCCGCGGTGTGAGGCCATTGTGCAGGCGCAGGACTTCTTCCGCGAGCACAACGGCTGGGCGTACGACGCCTGCCTCGCGGTCTGGAGGCGCGGCGAGGAGGTGACTGTTCCGGCCGTGGCGCACGAGCTCGAACGGATGGGACGCGCGGCCGCAGACGGGCACGTTGACCACGCATCGTGGGGCGTGGACCTCGTCGATATCGTCGGGAAGTACTTCACCGCGGTGGGCGTGGAGACGCACGCCCGCATCATCGCGAGGGACGCGCTCTACCGACGCCTCATCCAGACCGCGAGCCACATCGCTGCCCGAGCGTACGAGGGCGGGTCCGACGAGTCCGAGGTCATGCGTGACTGCGAGGCGATGCTCGTCGGCATCCAGGTAGGCAACCGCAAGAAGGGGCTCGTGCCCATCGCTGACGTCGCCACGCTGCTCATCCAGAACGGCGGCGTGGACGCCCAGCGGGTGACGAGCGGGTTCCCGACGCTGGATCGCTACGCGGGTGGTGGCCTCGCCCTCGGACAGCTCTCGCTCGTCGGAGGGCGTCGGCACTCGGCGAAGTCGGCGTACGCGATGGGCGCCGTATGGAGGCAGGCGCGATCCGGCGTGCGAGCGGCCTACCTGCAGTTCGAGGACACCCCGCAGAACGCGACCGTGCGCCTCGCCGGGCAGCTCGTCCTCGAGCGCAATCCGGGACGGTCATGGGGCGGGCTGTCGTACATGGAGCGACGGCGCGACGGGGAGATCCCAGGGGCTCCGATGCGCCCCGGCGAGTGGACTGACTTCGAGGTCGCGTGGGGCGAAGCCCTGATGGAGCTGGCCGAGATGGACACGCTCCTGCTCGTGGATCCCGGAGGGCTCCCGACGACGTTCGAGGAGCTGGAGATGTTCATCCGGCACGCGGCCCTGCGGTACGGGACGCAGGTGTTCTACCTCGACTACGTGAGCATGTTCCCGCGCCTGTCGCCCGACTTCCGAGGGCTCACCACCGCGGACGTGCTCGACCAGATGATGAGCCGCCTCGCCACCCTCGCGGTGCGCCTCGGCGTGCACATCTGCGTGCTCTCGCAGGTATCCAACGAGGGCCGCGACGCACAGAAGAACCCGGCGCCGGCCGAGGGTCTCTACGGCTCAGGTGGTCTCAGTCGACAGCCCCGGTTCCTGATGATGATCGGGCTGGACTCGGACAACCAGAGTGGCCACCAGGTCCCATTGCTAGCCCGCATCGAGACACTCAAGGCGGTGTCGATGGGCGACATGGTCGAGCTGCGCTTCCCCGATGGCCGTAACAGCCCAGCGCTCTACCTCGACACCCGCACGGGCATCGTCCGTGACCACTGGGGCGACGTCATCGACCAGCGAGAGGTCGGCGACTGATGCCCCGCTATCGCGAGTACTGCCCCGGCCGCGTGGTCGAGCAGCTCACGGCGACGCTGCGCATCGAGGCGTGGTGCCTGCTGCGCGAGGGCCACGAGGGCGACTGCGCCGCGGACCCCACGCGCTGGCGTCTGCGCTGGGCCGCACCGGAGGCGGTGGAGGTGAGCGAGGAGGTGGGGGCGGAGGGCGAGGAACCAGCCGGTGTCGTAGCTTGTCGTAACGGTGAACATGCCTAAGCCCATAACCTCATCCACGAAGGCGAAGAAGCCGCGCCCTCCGCGCGCGTCCGCAGCCGAGCGGGCGCTGACGACGGAGCAGAACGCGGTGCGGCGCGAGGTGGCTGCCTACTGGCTGGCCATCGGCGTCACGCAGCAGAGGGCCGCCGACGAGTGCGGCGTGGACCTGAGGACGGTGCAACGCTGGTGTGCCGAGCAGGACTTCCAGCAGCACGTAGCGGACCTGCGCCAGCAGGCGTTTGCGGAGATCGAGCCGCAGATGTGGGCGAACGTGCGCCTCGCGTTGGACGTCGAGCGCCGGATGCTCAACGGCGAGGTGCAGGGCGATGACCCCGCCTGGGGTGCCGCCAAGTCTCTCCTCGACCGGTTCCGCGGTCTTGCCCTCAGTGCCGAGGCTCCGCCGCCCCCAGGTGGCGGTGGTCCGGGTGGGGTTGCCGTCACGGTCTACGCCAACGGCGAGCGACGCGACGAACCCGACCGGCCTCGGCGCGACGTCATCGACCAGGCTCCGTGAGCCCGGCGTCTGTGACTGCCCGAACGCTTGTGCGGACGCGCTGGAGTGGACGGAGCGGCACCTGCGCATCGGCGGCGAGCCCATGCGCGTCCCGTCCCCGATGCGCCAGCTCTACCTCGAGGACGCGCCGATGGTCGTCGTGATGAAGGGCGCGCAGATGGGCGTGTCCGAGTGGGTGCTGGACATGGCGCTCCACACCGCGGACACGATGCGGGCGCGCCGCGGGACTTCGCTCTACGTGCAGCCGGGCGGTGCGAACGTCGGTGACTTCGTCCAAGGCCGCGTGACGCCCATCATCGAGGCATCCGAGGACTGGCTCGCCGTGCGGATCCCCGAGGCCGGAACCAAGAGCCCGAACAAGGTGGGCCTGCGCAAGGTCGGGCCCGGTCTCACGTACTGGCGCACGGCGCACGTGAAGGGCAGGGGCGGCGCGAACCGCTCCGGCCTCAAGTCCGTGCCCGTGGACACGCTCATCCTCGACGAGTTTGACGAGATGCCCGATGACACGATCGCGCTGGCCTCGCATCGACTCGACTCATCGCAGGAGCCCTGGACGCGCGTCATCTCCACGCCGACCTACCCGGGCGCGGGCATCGAGCCGCTGTACCTCGCGGGTGACCGGCGGCGGTACATGCTCACGTGCGACGAGTGCGACACCGAGCAGGCGCTGGAGTGGGACACGAACGTCGAAGAGCGCGACGGCGAGTTCCGGCGCGTGTGCTCGCGCTGCCGCGAGTCGCTGGAGCCGCTCATCGAGCGTGTCTGGCGCGACGACACGCTCGGACGCTGGGTCGCGAGCAACCCCGAGGGCGAGTACCCGAGCTACCACATCAGCCAGCTCTACCGGCCTCGGCTGGACCTCGCCGCCATCCACGCGGTACTGACCTCGTCCGACCTCACCAAGCGGCAGGAGGGCTGGAACCAGCACCTCGGCCTGCCGTTCTCGCCGCCGGGCGGTCAGCTCTCGCTCGAGGAGCTGGCGCGCGCCTCCTCGGCACCATTCACCTTCGACGACATCGCCGGCGTGCAGGGCTGCCTTCTCGGCGTCGACGTCGGGGTCAAGCTGCACTGCTGGCTGGAGTGGATCTCCGACCAGTGGACGGACGAGCCTCAGCGCTACCTCGTGGGCGCGCTGGAGTTGGACAGCTTCGCCGAGGTGGACGAGCTGATGCGCCGCTTCGGCGTGATCATGGCCGTCGTGGACGCGCGTCCCGAGCTGCGCATGGCGCAGGCGCTCCAGCAGCGGCATCCCGGCCAGGTCTACCTTGCCGAGTACGTGCAGGACCGCATGCCGCCGCTCATCCTCGGCGCGCACGAGGAGGACCCGAAGCGGCGGTACCACGTGCAGGTCGACCGCACGGCCCTCATGGACGCCGCGGCCTCGAACATCCGCGACTGCAACGTGCTCATGCCCTCGGACGCGCCCACGACGCCCGGGCTGTTCGCCCACCTGCAGGCGCCGGTGCGGTTGCTCAAGATCACAGCCACGCAGACGAACCCGCGCGCGGTCTATGAGGAGGGTGCGAAGGCGGACCACTGGTACCACGCGGCCGGGTACGCCGAGCTCGCCCTGTACATCGCACGGCAGGTGATGCCCGTCAGCTACATCGACGGCCGCCAGTTCCGATCGAGCCAGCTCTAGGAGGCCACGATGACCACGACCGAAC
>JALOAM010000112.1 GCA_023228765.1 Dehalococcoidia bacterium | reverse complement strand
GCGCTCGGCTTCGTCTACGCGCGTCGAGGCATCACGCCGGAGTCGGCGGCCTCGTGGTACCTCCCGCGCATCGTGGGCGTGGAGCAGGCACTCCGCTGGATGTACTCGGGCGAGGTGTTCGGGGCGGATGAGGCGCTGCGCGCCGGCCTCCTCAGCGAGGTCGTCGAGCCGGACGCCCTCCTCGACCGCGCCTACGAGATCGCGGAGCAGATCGCGACGCAGTGCTCGCCGGTCTCGATCGCCCTCACCCGTCAGCTGGTGTGGAAGAGCCTGGGCGCGTCGCACCCGCGCGACGTGCAGCGCCTGGAGTCGGAGCTCACCCGCAGCCTCCGCGGCTCCCCCGACTCGAAGGAGGGCGTCGCGTCCTTCCTCGAGCAGCGCTCACCGGACTTCACGAGCAAGGTGAGCGCGGACATGCCGGCGCCGTACCCGTGGTGGAAGGAGTAGCTCCCGCTACTCCTTCCGTCCGCGACCTCCGAGGGGTCGGCGGCTACTTCGCGCGGCTGCCGACGGCCATGCGGACCTGGTACCAGCCCACCTTGTCGTCGTCGATGTACCCGCGGATCTCGCGCACCTCGAACCAGTTGAGGTCACCGCCGTCCTTGCCCGCATCGGCGATGCCGTTCTGGATCGCCTCGTCGATGCTCGACGGCGAGGTGCCGACGACCTCGATCATGCGATAGGTCTGTCCCTGGTCCACGAGTGCCTCCATCCAGCGTGTCGCCACCGTCCGGTTCGCCGGACGCGGCTCCACCACCATAGGCGCACGCTCCGATCGAGCACCTAACGCGCCCGCCGAGGCGCGTAACAAACGCGCTCGCTATCTCGCGCGCGAGCAGCCTCTATCTGCTGCGCGAGCGCACCCTGAGAATGAGGGGGTGACGCTCCCCCTGGTCGTGCTCGGTTCGGTCATCGTGCTGATCGCCGTGCGGCAGGTAGGAGGTCTGCGCCTCCAGATCTGGCAGATCATGCTCGCCGGAGCCGCCGGGATGCTCCTCACCGGCTCGATCGGCCCCCGCGACGCCGTCGAGGCGGTCGACCTCGATGTCATGCTGTTCCTCGCCGGGATGTTCGTCCTCGGACGGGCGCTGGAGGACTCCGGCGTCCTCGCCGACCTCTCGTTCCGCCTCTTCTCAAGGGCGACAACCTCCTCGGCGTTGATGGCCCTCGTCGTCGCGGGGTCCGGGATCGCGTCCGCGGTGCTGATGAACGACACCGTCGCGATCGTGGGCGTCCCCGTCGTCGTGGCGCTGGCGCGATCCCACTCGCTCGACGCCCGCCCGCTCCTCCTCGGCCTCGCGTTCGGCGTCACCGCGGGAAGCGTCGTCAGCCCGAACGGTAACCCGCAGAACCTCCTCGTCGCGCTCGACCTCGACGTGAACGGCGCGGGCAACCCGTTCATGGCCTTCGCGCGCTGGCTCGCTATCCCCACCGCGATCGCCCTCGCCCTGACGTACGCCGCCCTGCGCCTCGCCGCTCGCGAGGACCCGCGGGCGCTCGCACCGCTGGCGCCGACCCCGCCCGCCCGAGGTGGCCTCGCCCGCGCGAGCCGGATCGCGCTCGGGCTGCTGTTGGCGCTGATCGCGCTACGGGTCGCCCTCGTCGGCGTGGAGTCGGTGCCGGACGTGCGGCTCACCGTGGTCGCTCTCGTCCCAGCCGGGTTCGTCCTCCTGGCGTCGCGGGAGCGGGTGAGTGTCCTCCGAGGCGTCGACTGGCAGACCCTGCTGTTCTTCGCCGCGCTCTTCGTCGTCGTCGAAGCCGTCGATACCGCCGGCGTCACGGCCGAGGTCGTCGGACGCCTCGGCGAGCGCGTGGACAACACGGCGACGATCCTCGGCATCAGCGCGGCGCTCTCGCAGCTCGTCTCCAACGTGCCGCTGGTCGCCCTCTACCTCCCCGCCCTCGACGAGGTGAACGCCGGCGCCGAGGCCTACCTGGCGCTCGCGGCCGGGAGCACACTCGCGGGGAACCTCACGCTGATCGGGGCCGCGTCCAACGTGATCGTGGTGGACGTGGCGGAGCGGCGGTTCGGGGTGAGCATCGGGTTCTGGGAGTTCACGCGCATCGGCGTCCCGCTCGCCCTCGCCCAGCTCGCGGCGACGTGGGCATGGCTCGCGCTCGTCTCGTGACCCCTCGCGGGACCTGCCGGCGCGAGCACGGTCGGCAGCCAACCCCGCTAGGCTGGAGGCATGACGACGCTCCAGTTCCGGAACGAAGACGCCCGGTTCGTGTACCTCGCCACCCTCGTCCACCTCGGACGGCCGGGGTCGGAGCTGGACCCCGCGACGCTGCAGCGGCACGACCTGGGGCTCCAGGCAGTCCACGATTATGTCCTCCCGAGGCTCAACCAGGCGGTCGTCGAGGTCGAGGCGTCCCCCTACCAGGTCGTGCGCCTCGGCGAAGCACTCCTCGGCTGCGGGAATGAGCTGAAGCAGTTCGCCCTCGCCGAGGGACGCTCGATGGTGCCGGGCTTCTCGGACGCCGTACACGAGATGTACCCGGAGACGGTGGAGGACCCCTCCGTCGCGATGGACCTCGTGCAGCACCCGGTGATGCTGCGGAACCGCATGGCGCAGGCGCTGCGGGACGCGCAGGCGCAGATCGACCAGGCGGTGGAGGACCATCGGGCGCAGGAGCGCGCAAAGAAGCGCTGGTGGGAGATCTGGAAGGGTTAGCACAGGGAAGCGATCGTCACAATGACGAAACCCTGCGTGCTTGTCCCTCGGATGCCGATACTCCTATAGTCGGCTTTGAGCGAACTCTCGCGGTGGAACCTACCCGGCAGAAGGGATTCCCGGCATGACCTACGTGATTACTCAGCCGTGCATCGACACGATGGACCAGTCGTGCGTGGACGTCTGTCCGGTGGACTGCATCCACTTCGAGGAGGGCGTCGACAAGATGCTCTACATCGACCCGGACGAGTGCATTGACTGCGGCGCCTGCGAGCCCGCCTGCCCCGTCTCCGCCATCTTCGCCGAGGACGACACGCCCGAGGACCAGACCCGGTTCCTGGAGATCAACAAGCTCTGGTACGCCGACAAGGACGCCGCGCGCGCCAAGATCTGACGGTCGCGCTTCAGGCAGCGCCCGACCCAGATCCGAAGGGCCCGAACCGAACGGCCCAGACCGAACGGCCGCCCACTTGGGCGGCCGTTCTGCGTTCCTGCTCAGTCCGAGGCGTAACGGCGCCTAGGTGCGCTTTGTCTTCCCCCGGTATCGCACCATCGGCAGGTCCACGCTCCCGGGCTGGCCATCACGGCCGATCCACGTGACCGTCTTACTGGCCTCCGTGCCGTCCGGCTTCCAGCCCATCCGCTCGTAAAACGCACGCCCCTCGGTGTTGTCGGCGTAGACCCAGAGCACCGCCTCGCGGAAGCCCTCGGACGCCAGCCCTTCGAGGGCCTGGCGGAACAACTCAGCGCCCACACCCCGCCCCCGGAACTCCGGCGCGAGGTGCAGGTGGTCCACCCAGCCGCAACCCTCCGGTACCGCCTCGGTCGGCACGCCGTCCTCGTGCGGGGGCTCGTTGTTCACGAAGCCCGCGGGGATGCCGGAGATGAACGCGATCCACGTCCGGCTCCCCTCGCGAGGAGCCTCCAGCCGTGGCTGCCAGTAGTCGAGCCGGTGCGCGTCCTGGTCCAGCGAGGCGAGGTACTCGGCCGGCGCGAAGCCGCGGTATGCCTGCAGCCACGACCGCACGTGCATCCCCGCCACCCGCGAGGCGTCCCCCGGCCCAGCCTCGCGGATCCTCAGTCCATCGACCGTCATGGCACGACCTCACCAGGCTCCGTGGCGGCGGAGCGGATTCCTCGGACAGCGGTATCGCCCGGCAGCTCCGAGCGGCGGCTCACAGGCGGCGAATCTACGAGGTGAACACCTCGATGGCCAGTCCCTCCGGGTCGACGAACATCACCTGGTAGTACGTCGGCCCGAAGTCCTCGCGCGCGCGGGGCGTCTCGAACTGCGGGGCGAGGCCGTGCGGCTGCAGGTAGTCGCTCACGAAGGCGTCCACCTCCTCGCGGCTGTCCACGCGGATGCCGATGTGGGCCATGCCCGTCGCATCACGGTTGAACCCCGCGGCACGGAGTTCCTCGGGCGTCGGGAAGAACCACAGGCTCGCGTTCCCGTCGCTCACACCGAGGCCCCCCGGCCACTCACTCACCACCTGCCAGCCGAGGTGCAAGAGCAACTCCCGGTAGAACGGGATCGTCTCGTCCGGCTTCGACACGTGGACCTCCACGTGGTTGAGCGTGCCCTTCATCCAGGTCCTCTTCTCAATGCGATCAGGTCCGATATTGAAGCCGCGATCGTACGTGCGGTCACCGCGAGCGCCACCGCGCCGTGACACTCCGCGAGGAGCCGCTTCAGGGCGCGACCCGGCCCGACTCGGCAACGCGGAGGAGTTCCTCGAACGGCTCGGCGTTGCTCTCCATCGTGACGACCACCCCGTCCTGCACCCACGCTAGGCGTTCCAGGTCGCCCTCCACCTGCCGGTAGCCCTCGTGCCCCGCGACCTCGATCCGCTCGAGGCCGTCGACGAACGCCGGAGCACCAGTCGGCGAGATCGCGAACTGCTCGACGACGATGTAGCCCTCTCCCGACCCGGCAGCCGCCCACGCGTAGGTGGTCTCGCAGCCGCGACCCTGCTGCTGGTCGTGGCCAGCGAGCTCGTACGGCGGCGGCGCGTACGAGAACTCGATGAACCCGCTGGGGAAGGGGAAGAAGACCCCCGGCACCGGCCCCTCTGTCGAGCAGTCCGCGACCGGCGGCATCAGCACCGCCTCGTCCGGGACATTGGCCTCGAACCGCTCGTCGTCGAACTGCGGGTCGAGGTCAAACTCAACCACGTGGGCGTCCCAGGTCCCGAGGCTGCTCTCCGTGGTGTGACGCAGAACGAACTTCGCGTCGGGCTCGATGTAGTACCGCGCGGTGCCATTGCCCCTTGGATACTCGTACACCTCGACCGTGCGACCGAGCATCTCCTCCGTACCGACGAGATCCACCGGCCCGTCCGCGAGGCCGTCGAGGAAGTCTTCGACCGAGCCAAGGATCGGACCAACGCCATATCCGACGTTCGGCGGCATGCCTCCCATCGCCTGGATTGAGTTCAGGCGCACGCGATCGCGATGGACTTGGCCCACCTGGGGGTTGTACGCGATCGTCTCCTTGCCATCCGCCACGAGGACGTGAGGATCCCAGTCCAGCAGCGCCGAATGCGGAGCGATCTCGTAGCGATAATGCTCCGCGTCCCGATACCAGAGTTCGACGGTGTGCCCACCTTGCCGGGACGGCGCGTACCACGGATGGTCGATCATCCTCACCGGATTCACCTCCGCGCGGAGGTAGAACGCCCCCTCGGGCTCTGGTTCGCGCGAGCCGCACCCCAGCGCCGCGAGGGCCACCAACACCCCGAGGACGGCGACGCCGCCGCTCACTCTGCGGATTCCGCGATGCGGAGCAGCTCCTCGAACGGTGCGGCGTTGCTCTCGATGGTGACGATGACCTCGCCCTGCACCCAGACCAGCCGCTCGTAGCCCTCGACGGTCAGGCGGTAGCCCTCTAGGTTGCCGATGGCGACCGGCGTGGCGTCACGGCGAGCATCCGGAACCCCGGTCGGCGGAACCGGCTGCTGGGTGATGAGGAGGATGCCGGCCGGTTCCTTGCTATAGGAGGCAACCTGTTCGCTCCAGACGCATCCCGGAGAGGACCTGCCGCCACTCCCCCCGTAGCTCCAGCCCGCCGGCACGGGGATGTTCACGAACGGAGGTCCGATGCGTCGCATCTCACTGGTGCACGATTCAGATGACTCGTCCTCGACCGCTCCGTCTGGAAGGTCGATGTCGAAGCGGCCATCCTCGAACTCCGGTTCGAGGTCGAGGAGAGTCAGCTCCGCGTTGAACGATTGCGACTCCATGCCGCCATCCACGCTGTTGCGGAGGATGAACCCGGCTTCCTCGTCAATGTAGAAGCGGCCCACGCCGCTGGTCGTGTCGACCACAGCACCCGAGCTACTGCCCGTGCTACTCGACGAGGTAGGACCGTACTCGTACACCTGGACGGTGCGCCCGAGTAGCTCCTCCGTCCCGACGTGCTCGATCCGCTCGACTCGCGAGCGCCAGTCGTCGAGGAACACGTCAATCGTGCCGCCCGGTATCGGCCCGAGGACGGCGGAGAAGCCCGGGTACATGCCACTGAAGCCGGACTCCTCCAGATCCCAGCGCTGGTACCGCGCCGTGATCGGGTCGTAGAAGACGAGGTCGTCCCCATCCGCCGCTGTCCATCGCGGGCCCCACTCGAGCATGTCGGAGGGGTGGTAGTACTCGTGACGGAAGTGGTCAGGATCTCGGTACCACCAGCGCAGCCCCGTCATCATGGGGCCACGCAGTGACCCAATCAGCTCCCCGCCAGGGCGATCGACACTGACCGCGATCTCCGCCTCGAGGTAGAACGCGCCCTCGGGCGCCTCGGAGGCGTCGGCGTTACAGGCGACCGTGAGGCCGAGGATCGCGACCGCCCCGAGGAGGGCGATCGCGCGGCGGATCACCGGAGCCCCCGGAGGTAGGGGAGGTCGTCGTGGGCGAGGTGAGGAGCGCCCTCGGCGAGGGGGACGGCGCGGAGGGTGACGGCGCCGTCCTCCTGCAGGTCGACGATGAGGACGTGGCCACCTGACTCGCCGCCGAGGCCGATCGGGGCGCCCGAGTAGGCCGCCTCGCCGAGCTCGCCGGCGGCGACGCGCGTCATCTGCTCCCAGTGGCCGAGGGCGACGTAGTCGCGCTGCGCTTCCACCAGGTGCTCCTCCAGGATGTGGAAGGAGTGGTGCAGGAGCGCGTTCGGGTGGATGAAGTGGCCGTGTCCGACGCCGAGCTGCCAGGCGGCGTCCCCACGTGGCGGGACGCCCTCGAACGGGCGAAAGTCGGGCAAGGTCTCGGTGTGCGAGCGCGCCCAGACCTCGACCTCGAGGCCGTCGACGGCGACCGTCTCGCCGTCCTGCTGGCGCATCACCGTCACGTTCTGCGCCGTGGCCGAGAGGTCGCGGCGGTCGTAGACCGAGTGCGGACCGACGTGGTCGTGGTTGCCGGGCGCGATCACCACGGGCCGGTCGAGGCGCGCGAGCTGCTCGGCGGCGAACGCCAGCGTCTCCTCGCGCACGCGCGCGTTGTCGAAGAAGTCCCCCGCGATCAGCGCGAGGTCCACGCCCTCCGCGATGCCGATATCGATCACGCGGCGGAAGCCGGCTTCGAGGGCAGCACGGCTGCCCTCGTCGGCGCCGCGGTAGTCGTACGCGCCGAGATGCACGTCCGAGGTGTGCAGCAGGCGCAGCCTCGGACGGGTTCCGGAGCGCGGCACGCTAGACCTCGATCTCGTCGAGCGACGGGACGGCCGGGCGGAGCGCTTCGAGGCGGTCGCGTACGGCGTCCATCAGGCCGGCGATCGGGACGCGGATCTGCTCCGTGGTGTCGCGCTCCCGGATCGTGACCGCGCGGTCCTCCAGCGAGTCGAAGTCCACGGTGACGCAGAGCGGCGTGCCGATCTCGTCCTGGCGGCGGTAGCGCCGTCCGATGGACTGCGTGTCGTCGTACTGCACGCGGTACTGCTTCCGCAGCATCGAGGAGACCTCGCGCGCGGTCGGCTCCAGCGTGTCCTTCTTCGAGAGCGGCAGCACCGCCACCGTCACCGGGGCGACCTCGGGCGCGAGGTGGAGGACGACGCGCTTCTCGCCGCCGATCTCGTCCTCGTCGTAGGCGTCGAACAGGATCGTCAGCATCTCGCGGTCGAGGCCGAGCGCGGGCTCCACCACGTGCGGGACGATGTGCTGGTTCGTCTCCGGGTCGAGGTAGGTGAGCTTCTTCCCGGAGTGCTGCGCGTGCTGCGTGAGGTCGAAGTCCCCACGGTGCGCGATGCCCTCCAGCTCCCCCCAGCCCCACGGGTAGTGGAACTCCACGTCGGAGGTGGCCTTCGAGTAGTGCGAGAGCTCCTCCGCGTCGTGGTCGCGGAGGCGGAGGTGCTCCCGGCGGATGCCCAGGCTCAGGTGCCAGCGGAGGCGCTCCTTCTTCCAGTACGTGTGCAGGTCGAGCGACTCGGAGGGATGGCAGAAGTACTCCATCTCCATCTGCTCGAACTCGCGTGTGCGGAAGATGAACTGCTTGACGGTGATCTCGTTGCGGAAGGACTTGCCCTGCTGCGCGATGCCGAACGGCAGGCGCTTCCGCGTGGTGGTCTGGACGTTGTCGAAGTTCACGAACATGCCCTGCGCCGTCTCCGGGCGCATGTAGGCGCGGCCGCTGTCGTCCGAGACGGGGCCGACGATGGTGGAGAGCATCATGTTGAACTGGCGGGGCGGCCCCATCGTGTTCTTGCGCCCGCAGTTCGGGCACAGGTCGTCCTCCAGGTGGTCGGCGCGGAACCGTCCCTGGCACTCCCGACACTCGACGAGGGGGTCCGTGAAGTTGGAGACGTGGCCGGAGGCCACCCAGACGTCCGGGTTCGTGATGATCGCGGCCTCGATGCCGACGATGTCATCCCGCTCCTGCACCATCGCGCGCCACCAGAGGTCGCGGATGTTGCGCCGCATCTGCGTGCCCAGCGGACCGTAGTCGTACGCCGCGGCGAAGCCGCCGTAGATCTCCGCCGAAGGGAACACGAACCCTCGGCGTTTCGCGAGGGACACGAGGGTCTCGAGGTCAGCCTTCACGCCGGAGGCCGGCTCAGGTGTGTCGGTCAAACCACGCTCCATTACTTGATCTACCGGCACGGGGACGACGGCTGGGAGAGCAGATCGGCCGGATACCTCGGGCAGCCGAGCGTAACATCGGCCCTCACCACCCTCAACGCGGGCTCTCGGTGGCTGAGCGTCCTCTAGAGGCGGGGCGAGGGCGGCCAGGCCGGTCTGCATGGTGCGTACGAACCGTGCGTGGCGCGGCACCCCCCAAACTGCGTACTATCCCGACATAGCCAGTTCGGGGTGCTCATGAAGTTGTACGCAGCCATGGTCGTCGGCATCGCCCTCGGGGCGGGACTCGCCGTGTTCCTCGCCGCGCGCGACCTCGAGGATGACGCCCCGACGATGTCCTCGATACCGGCCGCGCCACCGGCGCCGCCCACGGTCGCGGGCACCACGACGGGAGCCTGAGCATGGCCGAACGACCGGATCCCACCAAGCTCGTCATGATGATCGTGTCGGACACCGACGCCGATAACCTCATGGGCGCCCTGGTGGAGAAGGGCTTCCCCGTCACCAAGATCGGCTCCACGGGCGGCTTCCTCCGCCGGGGGAACGTCACGATCTTCTCCGGCGTCGTGGAGTCCGAGGTCGAACAGGTCATGGGACTGGTGACCGAGATCTGTCACGCCCGCAAGGAGTTCGTCCCCGTCCAGACGCTCCCCTTCATCGGCGACGGCTCGTTCTCCGCCGAACCGATCGAGGTCCGCGTCGGCGGTGCGATCGTCTTCGTCCTGGACGTGGACCGCTTCCAGCGGATCTAGCGAGGCTGCGACAGCCGCGGTCGTCGCCCTCCCCGGGGGCTCCGACCTGCCCCCCTTCCGGCTCCGACTCTGACCCCCTCTCCCGGCTCGGCGGGAGAGGGTTGGGGTGAGGGCATCTGCCCCGCTAGATACTCAGCCCCGGCCCCGAGGCCTCACCCCGCCTCGTCGCCCCCGCCATCCTCGGACGCCCCGCCCTGCGCGAGCATGTCCTCGGCGGAAACGAGCGCCTCCGGCAGCACCGCGACCACGTCCGCGTCGAACTGGCGGCCCGCGCCGGCGCGGAGGATCTCCTGTGTCTCCTCGTCGGTGTGCGAGGACCGGTACGGGCGGTGGGCGCGCAGCGCCCAGT
>JALOAM010000111.1 GCA_023228765.1 Dehalococcoidia bacterium | reverse complement strand
GTGTACGTGGCGGGGTTGGACCGCGGCGTGCGGCCGATCGGGGCCTGGTCGATGACCACGGCCTTGTCGAGGTAGCCGACACCGGTGATGCGCTCGTGCTGGCCGGGCTTCTCGCGTGCTCCGTTCAGCTCGTACGCGAGCGCCTTCGAGAGGATCTGGTTCACGAGCGAGGACTTCCCGGAGCCGGAGACGCCGGTCACGGCGATGAATGTCCCGAGGGGGAACTCCACCGTGAGGTCCTTGAGGTTGTTCTCCTTCGCCCCGTGGACCGTCAGCACCTCGCCGTTGCCCTCGCGACGGTGGTCGGGCATGGGGATCTTCGCGCGCCCGCTGAGGTAGGCGCCGGTCTTCGAGGCCTTCGACTTCATCACCTGCTTCGGCGTGCCCGCCGCGACCACGTTACCGCCGTGCTCCCCGGCGCCCGGGCCGATGTCGATGAGGTGGTCCGCCGCGAGCATCATCGCCTCGTCGTGCTCGACGACGAGGACCGTGTTGCCGAGGTCGCGGAGCCTCGTGAGGGTCTTGATCAGCCGCTCGTTGTCGATCGGGTGGAGCCCGATCGAGGGTTCATCGCAGACGTAGAGGACGCCCATCAGCGCCGAGCCGATCTGCGTCGCGAGGCGGATGCGCTGGCCCTCGCCCCCGGACAGGGTGCCCGCCGAGCGGTCGAGGGTGAGGTAGTCGAGGCCGACGTCGCGGAGGAAGACGAGGCGGCCGTGGATCTCCTGCAGGATCTGCCGCCCGATGGCGAACTGGCGCGCGTTCAGCGGCCCCTTCTTCTCGTCGCGCAGCGTCTCCACCCACGGCAGCGCCTCCGCCACGGACATCCTCACCGCGTCGAGGATCGACTGGCCGTCGACGAAGACGTGGAGCACCTCGGGCTTCAGTCGTGCGCCCCGGCAGGTGGGGCAGGGGACGGCGACCATGTAGCGCTCGATGTCGGAGCGCACCCAGTCGGACTCGGTCTCCTTGTAGCGCCGGTCGAGGTTGGTGAGGACGCCCTCCCACGTGACCTTGTACTTGCGCGCGCTGCCTCGTGAGGTGCGGATCTCCACCTCGTCCACGGTCATGTCGCCGGTGCCGTGCATCAGGGCGCGCCACTGCTTCTCGTCGAGCGTGCCGATGGGCTCGCTGAGCTTGAAGCCGAGCGCGTCGCCGAGGGCTTGCAGCCGCCGCTTGTACCAGGAGGAGGTGGTCGCCATCCGCTGGTACGGGACGATGGCGCCCTCGTCGATGCTCAGCTTCTTGTTCGGCACGACGAGGTCGGCGTCCAGCTGCATCTGGAAGCCGAGGCCGGTGCAGGCCGGGCACGCGCCGTGGGGTGTGTTGAACGAGAAGTTGCGAGGCTCCAGCTCACCCACGGAGTACGGCTCGTGGTCGGTGTTGGAGCAGGCGAAGTGCTCCGAGAAGGTCTGTTCCTCCGCGACGTTGCCGTCCTCGCCGAGGAGCGCGAGCACCACGATCCCCTCGCCGAGGCGGAGCGCCTGCTCGACGGAGTCGGTCACCCTCGTGCGCGTCGAGTCGAGGTCCTCGTCACTGCTGGCGGGGATGACGATGCGGTCCGTGACCACGTCGATGTCGTGCCACTTGTTGCGGTTGAGGTTGATCTCGTCGTCGATGTTCAGCACCTGGCCGTCGACGCGGACGCGGACGTAGCCGCCTCGGCGGACGGCCTCGAACACCTGGGCGTGCTCGCCCTTCCGGTGGCGCACCACCGGGGCGAGGATCATCGCGCGCCGCCCGGCGTCCAGCCCGAGGATCGAGTCCACGATCTGTTGCACCGTCTGGCGCACGATGACGTTGCCGCAGTAGGGGCAGGTGGGGATGCCGACGCGCGCATAGAGCAGGCGGAGGTAGTCGTAGATCTCCGTGACCGTCGCCACGGTCGACCTCGGGTTCTTCGAGACGCCCTTCTGGTCGATCGAGATGGCGGGGGAGAGGCCCTCGATGTAGTCGACGTCCGGCTTCTCCATCAGCCCGAGGAACTGGCGGGCGTACGCGGAGAGTGACTCGACATAACGTCGCTGGCCCTCGGCGTAGATCGTGTCGAACGCGAGGGAGGACTTGCCCGAGCCAGACACGCCCGTGATCACCACGAGCTCGTCTCGAGGGATCTCGACGGTGATGTTCTTCAGGTTGTGCTCGCGCGCGCCGGTAACAACGATGCGGTCGGTAGGCATCCGTACCTCAGGCTCTCGGATGGAGGCGGACGGTCAGGGTCGGGAAGTGTCGAACAGGTATTCTACTACGCGGGGTAAGCGCGCTCAAAGACTCCCACACCCGCCGAGGAAGCTGGCAGTGCTACCCGCCCGCCGATGAACCACCCACCCACAGATGCAGCGCCGCGAGCGCGCGGTGGGGCCTCCACCGCTCTGCCAGCTCCTCGAGCGCGCCCGCGTCGAGGGCGTCCGTCTCGCCGAGAAGCGGGCCGGCGTTGCGCCGCAGGCCAAGGTCGCCGGCCGGGAAGGCGTCGCGGTGGCCCATCGCGCGGAGGGCGACCATCTGCGCGGTCCACGGCCCGACGCCCGGGAGTGCCTCCAGCGCCTGCGTCGCCTCATCAAGCGGGGCGGCGGCGTCGAGGTGGATGCGCTCCTCCACGTAGGCGAGGGCGAACTCGCGGATGGCGCGCGCACGCGCGACCGTGAGGCCGATGCTGCGGACGTCCTCGACGCTCGCATCCGCGATCGCAGCCGCCGAGGGGAAGACGTGCGTCAGGCCGAGCTCCTGCAGGCCCGCGACCGGCTGCCCGAACGCCTCCACGAGCCGCCCGGCGAGGTTCGTCGCACGGCTCACAGAGATCTGCTGCCCGAGGTAGACGCGCACCGCCGTCTCGAACGGGTCCCACGCACCCGGCACGCGGAGGCCGGGCCGCGCCTCGATCGAGGGCGCGAGCAGAGGATCCTCGGCGAGTGGGGTCGCCTCGGCGGGCGGGGTGTCGAGGCCGAACAGGCGGCGGACGCGCGCGACGTCGTCGATCAGCGTCGTCCACGCCGGGAGGTGCGCGACCACCTGCAGGTGGCGCTCATCGTGGGTGTCCGAGGGGCGTGACACCTCGATCGCGCCGGGCTCGCCGTGTGTGGAGGTCGTGCGGCGGTAGGTCCCGCCCTCTACCACCTCCACGCCGGGGATCGCCCTCGGGCGGAGGTAGGCGAGGAGCTCCTCGAACGCGAGGTGGCCCTCGAACGGCACGCGAAGCCGGAGGCCCCCGTCCGCGACGAGGCGGTCGCGCTGCCGCCGCCGCGAGCGGAGCTCGGCGGGCGTGAAGCGGAACACGTCGCGCATCACGCGGTTCATCTGTCGCACGCTCGCGAACCCGGAGGCGCCCGCCACGTCCGTGATCCGGAGGTCGGTCTCATCGAGCAGCCGCCGCGCGAAGTGCGCCCTCCGCGAGCGCGCGACGAACGCGGGTGTCGCGCCCACGTGCTCCTGGAACAACCGACGGAGGTGCCTCGACGTCACGCCGAGGCGTGCGGCGAGCGCGTCCTCCGTCTCCTCGTCCAGCGTCCCCGCCGTGATCAGGACGAGCGCGCGCTCCACCATCTCGTGCGGGCTCGTCGTGCGATCGGGGAGGCGGTCGGGGCGGCAGAGCAGGCAGGGGCGGTACCCTGCGGCTTCAGCCGCGACTGCCGTCGGGTACCTCGTGACGTTGTGCGCCCTCGGGCGGCCGGCGCAGCCGTCGCGGCAGTAGATGCCGGTGGTCCGCACGGCGTTGAAGCCACGCCGGGGCGCGCCCGGCTGCGAGGCGAGCAGTTGTTCGAGGGTGGCGGTGTCCATGGAGACAGTGTGCCCGACCCGGCAAGGGCACATCGGACAGATCCGGACATCCCGCCGAGCCTGTCCGGATCCGTCCGATCCGCACCGTCCGAGGATGCAGACTGGTCGCAGGAGGACCGCATGACCGCGACCATGACCCACGCCCACACTCCGATCACCACGTTCGCCCTCGCCACCTACGAGACGCCCATCGGCCGGATGCTCATCGCGACCGACGAGGATGGCGCCGTGCGCGCGCTCGACTGGGAGGACTACGAAGCGCGGATGCACCGCCTTCTCCGCCTCCACTACGGGACGGCTCACCTCCACGAGGGCGCGCTGCCCTCGGCGGTGCGGGACGCGCTGGATGCTTACCTCGGCGGCGAGCTCGGCGCGCTGGAGGGCATCGTCGTGCGGACGGGCGGGACCGTGTTCCAGCGGGCGGTGTGGGCTGGCCTCCGCGCGATCCCGGCGGGGCAGGCCTGGTCCTACGCCGACCTCGCCGCGTTCATCGGACGGCCGAGGGCGGTCCGGGCGGTGGGCGCCGCGAACGGCGCGAACCCGGTCGGCGTGATCGTGCCGTGCCACCGGGTGATCGGCGCGGACCGCGCCCTCACCGGCTACGGCGGCGGGCTGGAGCGGAAGCGCTGGCTCCTCCGCCACGAGGGTGTCACCTTCCGCGACGGGTAGCGCGAGACGACGTACCGTGACGCCCGGCTCGGTCCGCGGAGCGTGGAGGGCGTCACATGCGGGTGCTGGTGGTCTGTGACGATGAAGCACGCCGCGCGCTCCGCACGAGCGCCCTCGGACGGCTCGAGCACGACGTGGCCGGTGCGTGCAGCCTCGCGCGGGTTGCCCTCGACGCGCGGGCCGCGAACCCGGACGTGTTGCTGGTGGACGGCACCGCGACCGCGCAGGAGGCGCGACAGGCCGTCGAGCGCGCCCGACGCGCCCTCGAGCGGCCCGTCGGAGCGCTGCTCCTGATGCCGGAGGGCGCCACCTGGCTGCGCGTCCCGCTCCCTCCGGACGTGCGTCCGGCGGTCGTACTGGCCTCGGACGGCGTCGATGACGCCTCGTTGCGTCGGGGACTGGAGCAACTCCGCACGGTGGCGAAAGTGCCGAGCGGCAGCATCGCCGTGTACGGCGTGACGCTCGACCGGCGTTCGCACGAGGCGCGCGCGAACGACCTCCGCGTCGTCCTCACCCCGAGCGAAGCCGCCGTCCTCACGGCGATGCTGGAGCAGCCCTCGCAGGTCGTCCGCCACGAGGAGCTAGCGAGGGCCCTCTACGGCCGCGTCTTGAGCGACCCGCGCACGCGCGCTGCCATCCGTGGCCACGTCGCTTCGCTGCGCGCGAAGCTCGACACCATCGGCGTCGGCGCGCAACTCGAGGGCCTGCGGAGCATCGGCTATCGCTTCGTGGAGCGCCGAGGCCGCCCCCGCCCGCCGAGGTAGTGACGACCCGCGACTCGGCGGCTACCTGAACCTTACGAGCGAGGCAGCCCGCGGTCGTCCAGGGGGCGGTCGTCCTCGTCCTCGTCGTCGGGGGTGTCCTCGGAGGGGCCGAGGCCACTGAGCCCGCCCCAGGGAAAGCCGGGTGGGAGGTCGCCGGGGAGCGCGTCCGGGTTCATGTTGCGGAACGCCTCGAACTGCTCGCGGAGCTGGCGCTCCACGTCCGCGAGCTGCTCGTCGGTGATGCCCATCGCGTGCAGCGTCTGGCGCATCAGGCTCTGGACCTCGTCGAAGTCGCCGCGGATGAGGGCGTCCGCGACCTCCAGCTGGGTCTCGATGGCACGGAAGCGCTCGCGGCGCTCGGTGTCGTTCTCCGTGGCGAGGATGGTGGACATCAACCGCGTGAAGAGGTTGGTGGTCCGGGCGATGCGGACGCGGTCGTCCGGATCCTCCGGGAAGTCACCGGTGACCTGGACCTCCAGCCCGGTGCGAGCATCACGCGAGGCGTACTGGTTGGGCATCCACCGATGTTAGCCCTCGGACCGGGGAGCAGCATCGGGCAGCGCGGGACGATGGCCTCGACGACCGCGGACGCGGGAAGGCCCCGGCATTGCCGGGGCCTTCCTCCCTCGAGCCGACCCACGGGCGAGGGGTGCTGACTAGTTGTTGTCGTGGGCGACGTGGTTGCCGCCCTTCAGCTTCACGTTGTCCAGCTGGGACAGGACCTGGCCGTTGCTCGCGCGGCGGACGGTCACCGTGATGGTGTCGCTCTTGCCGTTCTGGCTCTGGTCGGTCAGGAGTCCCTCGATCGTCACGGCGATGTGGCTGTTCCCGTACTGGGCGCTCTTCGCGGTACCGGTGATGGCCACCGTGTCGAAGTCCTTGCCGTTGTCATACCCCGGCTCATCGGAGCAGTACATCGACGTGATCACCACGTTGTTCACGTGGAGCCGGTTGTCCTCGTCGTGGAAGCTGAAGTGCCCGCCGCCGTTGGAGCAGCGGAACTCCATGGCCCAGTTGTAGATCTTCTTGTTGCCGCCGGAGCCGGTCTGGTAGTTGCCGCCGCCGGTCATCTTCCCGCGCGTGACCCCGTTCGACTCCACGGTGACCGTGACGGTGGCCGTAGCCGAGCCGCCGCGGCCATTACTGACCGTGTACGTGAACGTGTCCGTGCCGGAGAAGCCGCCGTCGGGCCGGTACTCCACCTCGCCGTCGTCCTCGATCTCGACCTCACCGTGGGCGGGCTGGGTGACCGAGGTCACCCGAAGCCACCCGCGCTCCGTCGAGTCGTTGTCGAGGACGTCGATGTCGACGCGCTCGCCTCGGCGCGTGGTCGCCGAGTCGTCCCGTGCGATGACGCTGGACTCCACCGTGACCGTCACGGTCGCGGTGGCCGCGGCGCCGTACTCGTTCCTCACCGTGTAGGTGAACGTGTCGGTGCCCTGGAACCCTGCATCCGGGCGGTACTCGATCGCGCCGTCGTCCTCTATCTCCGCGGAGCCGTTGGCGGGCTGCGTCACGGAGATGACCTCCATGTCCCCGTCCGGCGTGGACTCGTCGTTGTCGAGGACATCGATGTCCACGCGGCCGCCGGACTCGACGGTCGCCGAGTTATCCCGGGCGTCGATGCCGCAGTCGAAGGCGAGGACGCTGAGGACGGCGTCGTCGAAGTCCAGGTCACCGCCGTTGTAGAGATCCTCGAACCCGACGCGGTAGAGGACGTTGCCGGTGCCCGGTGTCACGACCGCATGCACGAGGCCGTCCGGGTTCCGGTAGGCCGGGCCGGTCTTGAACGTGTGACCCGTGTTCTGGACGTGGATGGACAGGACCAGCTCCGTGCCCGCCTCGTACGTCCCGAGGAACTCCACGTCGCCAACGTCCGAGTGCTTGATGCCGAGGTGGTCCGGGGTGCCCGGCGACTCGAGCCAGAACCGGTTCGTGTAGGCCACATCGCCCGATGGCTCCACGCGGACGGCGATGCAGGCCGCCTGCGAGAGGAGCACCATGCCGGCCGGCGCCACCTCCACCGTCACGGTCGCGGTGGCGGTGCCGCCGAGGCCGTTCGCTACGGTGTAGGTGAACGAGTCCGTGCCGGTGAACCCGGCGTTCGGGGTGTAGGTGAGCACGCCGTTGTGCTCGCTCACGGTCCCGTTCGCGGGGGTGGAGGCGCTGACCAGGGCCAGGTCTCCGTGTCCGGACGAGTCGTTCGCCAGCACTGCGATGTCGACCGCCGCGTCCTGCGTCGTCTCAGCCGTGTCGTCCATGGCCTCCACGTCGCATTCGATGGTCACGAGGTCCACGAGGGCGTCGTTGAAGTCGGCGTCACCACCGTTGAGCAGGTCCTCGAAGCCGACCGTGTAGAGCACGTTGCCCGTGCCCGGCGTCAGCTGGACGTGGACCAGGCCGTCCGGGTTGTTCGCAGCCGGGCCGCTCTGGAACACGTGGCCGGTGTTGGTCACGTGGATCGAGAGCACCAGCTCCGTCCCGGCCGTGAACGTGCCGAGGGCCGTCTGCTCGCCGACCGTCGTCGCGCTCGTGAGGCCGAGGAACGACGGGATACCCGGCGCCTCGAGCCAGAACTCGCTCAGGTAGGACGCATCGCCACCTGCAGCCACGACCGCCACGCAGGCGCCCGCGGCCAGGACGATGCGCGGGGCGCCCTCCACCGTCACGGTGACGGTGATGGTCACCGAGCCGCCGTTGTCGTCCTCCACCGTCACGTCGAACGAGTCGGTGCCGGAGAAGCCTGCGGCCGGGAGATAGGTGACCACGCCGCCGGCGACCGTGGTGGTGCCGTTGCCCGGCACCGTCACGTTCGCGACCGCCAGGTCATCACCCTCCGGGTCGGTGATGCCCGCGAGGACATCGATGGCGACCGCGATGTCCTCGTCGGTCGTCGTCGTGATGTCGTCGCCCTCCGGCCAGCCGTTCACGGTGACCGTCACGGCGAAGTTGGCCGAGCCGCCGTGCTCATCCTCCACCGTCACGGTGAAGGAGTCGGTGCCCGAGAAGCCCGCGTTCGGCGTGTAGGTGAGCGTCGAGCCCGTGCTGGTCACGGTGCCGTTCGCCGGAGTGGAGACCGCTACGATCTCGACCTCGTCGCCGTCCGGGTCCGTCACGCTGGAGGTCGTGTCGTAGTCGACGGCGACCTGTTGCTGCGTGTCCAGCGCCACGTCCGTCGCGGTCGGCGGGGTGTTCACGTTCACCGAGACGGTGATCGTGACGGAGCCGCCGTCCTCGTCGGTGATGGTTACCTCGAACGTGTCGGGGCCCGTGGCGCCCGGGTTCGGGGTGTAGACCACGTCGTCGCCGTCGATCGTGACCGTGCCGTTCGAGGCCGGCCCCGCCGAGGTGATCGTGAGCTCGCCGCCCTCCGGGTCGGTCACCGGTGGGATGACCGTGACCGCGATCGGAGTCTCGGACGGCGTTGTGCCGCCGTCGATGTCCGGTCCGGCCGGGGCACCGTTGACGGTCACCGTCACGGTGCTGGTCGCGTTCGGTGCACCGCCCACGGCGTCCTGGACCGTCACGGTGAACGTGTCGGTCCCGAAGAAGCCCGCATCCGGGGTGTACGTGATCGTGGTGCCGTCCGTGGTGACGGTGCCGTTAGCCGTCGCCCCCGTCCCAGAGACCGACAGGTCGTCGCCCTCGTCGTTGTCCAGGACGGGCACCGTCACCGGCGTGTCCTGCTGCGTGAAGGCGCTGTCGTTGTGAGCCACGAGCGCGACATGGACGACGACCGTCACGCTGATCGTGACCGAACCGCCGTCCTCGTCGGTGACGGTCACCTCGAAGGTGTCGGTACCGGTGAAGCCTTCGTTCGGGGTGTAGACGACCTCGCCGCTATCGATGGTGACCGTGCCGTTGGAGGCCGGCCCCGCCGAGGTGATCGTGAGCTCGCCGCCCTCCGGGTCAGTGACCGGCGGGACGATCGAGATCGTCACCGGGGTCTCCGGCTCGGTGGAGTCCGTGAGGTCGTCACCGTCGGGCGCGCCGTTGACGGTGACCGTCACGGTGGAGGTCGCCGATTCGGTGCCGGCGACGAAGGTGACCGTGAAGGAGTCCGTGCCCCAGAAGCCAGCGTCCGGGGTGTAGGTGACCGTCGTCCCGTCTGTCGAGACGGTGCCGTTCGCGCCGTCCGAGGTGGACGCCACGGAGAGGTTGTTGCCCTCGTCGTTGTCGAGGACGGCGACCGTCACCGGCGTGTCCTGCTGGGTGAAGGCCGTGTCGTCCACGACCTCGAGCAGCGGCGGGAGGACCTCGACGGTCACGGTGGCGGAGGCGGTCGCCTTGCCGTCCGTGATCGTGTAGGTGAACGAGTCAGTGCCGGCGAAGCCCTCGGCCGGGGTGTAGGTGAGCTGGCCGCCGGCGCGGGTGACCATGCCGTTCGCGCCCTGGGTGTACGACAGGGAGCCGCCTGCCTCGATCGCCCCGTGGATGGCAGCGATGTCCGAGGGTGCCAGGGCACTGTCGTAGATGGCGAAGTGCCGCATCTCCGCGCCGGCACTCACGGCGCCGTACAGGGTCTGGCCAAGCATGACCTGGCCGTTGACCGTGTCCAGCGGCGCGTACAGCGTCGCCGGCGCGCCGGCCACCCCGTCGAAGTAGACGGTGATGGTGGTGCCGCCGTCGTACACGATCGCGATCGTGTGCTCGACGCCGTCACCGATGTCCGAGCCGGGCGGCAGCACGAGCAGCGCGCCCATGCCCCACGTCTCGAACCAGAGGCGGTCGTTGCCCAGGCTCGTGCG
>JALOAM010000110.1 GCA_023228765.1 Dehalococcoidia bacterium | reverse complement strand
CTCCTAGGTGGCGGCCGTCAGGAGACAGCGCGCTGTGACTACTCGCCCGTAGGCGTTGGTTCCGTCGTTCACGACTGGCCCGGAGCACCGGATGACGAGCGCCCGGTAGCCCGTGATGTCAGCCGCGAAGTTCTGGCGGTGGAAGAGTTCGCGGACGCGCTCCGCGATGGCATTGACCGGCGCCGCGCTGCTCCCGCCCGCGTCACGGCGCGCCGTGTAGGCATGCAGGTCGACCTCGGGCGTGCGGTACTGGGCGTCGAAGGTGTCGTCGGGCTCGTCCGTGATGGGGCCGCTGATGACCACGTACGGGAGCTTGGCCTCGACCGGCACAGGCACGGTGTTGTAGACCGCCGCCTTGCTCGGGTCGAGCGCGGAGCGGGCGAGCAGGCCGTCGAGGCTCTCATCCTCGACCATGCGCTCGTACATCCACGCGAGGAGCGCTTCGATCACGAGGACGCCTCCTCGCCGGGGTGGTGCTCGCGCATCAGCTGCACGCCGACGTGGTGGCCGGCGTAGGACGGCTCCACGTTCTCCACGACGCGGTAGCGCTGGCCGGGGCGGTCCTTGAGACGCACCGACTGCCCGGCCGCGGGCTCGTCGCCTGCCTCGACATACAGCACGTGGGAGAAGTCCACCTCGAGACGCCCGGCGCTCATGCGCTCGGCGGGGGTGAGGGGGCGCATACGCCCGCGCACGGTGCGCAGGACGGCGTCCTCGAAGGTCGCGCCGCCCTGCCCGTCCGGGGTCGCGGTGAAGGCGATCACCTCCACGTCCGCGTTGAGCATCGAGGCGAAGAGCGTCGGGTCGAGGGAGACGGTCATCGCTGGCCGCCCTTCCCCGTCTGCTTCGCGGCCTGGGACCGGCGCTGGGCGTCGCGCTCCGCCTGCTTCCGGGCCTGCGCCATCGCGGCACGGGTCACCGGGCGCTCGGGCGCTACCGGCTCGCGGACGTACCGCTCCTCGCGGATCATCCGAGCTCACCTCGCAGCGCGCGGTTGACCACGATGGTGTCCCACTGCGGGCTGCCGGGGCCGGCGTGGCCCTGCGCAATGGCGAAGGCAGGGGCGCTGCTGATGCCCTCGCGGAGCACCTTCGCGCGCGCGAGGAGGGCGGCGGCGCGGCCCTTGGTGTCCTCGCGGTAGTCGCCCAGCGTGATGTTGTGCTCGCCCATGGCGATCGTGGTCGCCCACGTCTCCAGGGCGACGGCCGCCGCCAGCACCGGGTCATCGCCAGACTGGGCGAGGAACACCGCGAGGTCCTCGTCCGTGAAGTGCGCGGAGTCATCCACGAGGTGGTCGGGGATGTTCGCGCGCACGTTGGCGATGTCGGTGCCGGCGACGTCCGTGTAGGTCATGGCCTAGACCTTGATTCCCTCGGCGAGGGCAGCGATGCGGGCCTCGAGGGCCGCCACAGCGCCCTTGCGACCCTTGCCGTCCTCGGACTGCTCCACCGCGAGGGCGGCCTCCAGGAGCGCGGCGTCCTCGACGGTCGGCAGCTGCTCCTCGAGCGCCTCCACGGACAGGTCGAGGAGTGCCGCTACCAGCACGACGTGCTCGGCGTCCTGCTCGGCGTTGCCCTCGGGCTGCTGGGCGTCCTCGGCGCCGTCCGGCTGGCCCGCCGTGGAGTCGGACTCGCCTGGAGGGGACTCCGAGCCCGGCTCCACGGCGCCGGCGGCCGAGGTACCGCCGTCAAGCAGCGCTTGCTTGCACATGGCGATGGTGGGGTCGCCCTCGAACTGGGCGTAGACGGTGCGCTTGTCGCCGTTCACGGCGCCGCGGACGGCGTACGAACCGTCCGGCTGCTTCTGCGTGCTGTAGACCACAGCTCCCATGGGACTCTTCGCCTTCCTCGTGCCCCGTTCCCGGGACTCGGCTTCTCGTAGTTGCAGCAAGGCCTCCGCGATGCGGAAGTCGTCCTCGTAGTCGATGTCGGTGGCCTCCACCTTGGAGATGGGGAACATCCGCGGGCGCTCGCCCATGCGGCTGCCCGTGCGCGCGAACGAGGCGCGCGAGAACAGGTGGATCGCGTTGTTGTCCTCGTACAGCGGTTCGAGGTCCTGCGAGCGCACCAGGCGGCGCGTGTCGCTGTTCACCGGCGATCCGTCGGCGCGGAAGAGCCAGATGTGGTGCTCGGACACGGCAAAGAGCGAGTCGTGCTGGTCAAGGCCGCGGAAGTACTCGTCGACCGCGCGGTCGATCGTGGCGGCCTCCAGCAGCGGCGAGGTCACGTGGAACTGGCCGAAGTGCTCGCCGTCGACCTGCGTGAGTTCCCAGGCGATGAGGTCGTTGCCGGTGACGGCGTCCCCGTCGCGCAGGTGGTCGGGACGGGTCAGGATCTCCACCGAGGGCGCATGCTCGCGCACCAGCGCGGCGATCTGCTCGTCGTCGGTGTCCACCACCACGCGAGACACGCGGCGCGCGCTGACGAGCGCCGTGAGCAGCCACGCGAGGAGCGGCTTACCCGCAACGAGGCGGGTGTTCTTGCCCGGGACGCGCTCGCTCTGGCCCTTCATGGGCACCAGCGCGGTCACCTTCGGCCCGTCGAAGGGCAAGCCGAGTTCGGAGCGCGTCACGTCATCCAACGTGAGGCGGCGGTCGGAGTCATAGGCCCGCCGCAGGTAGCGCTTCTGCGAGTCCTGGTCGTGCGGGAAGCTGCCGCTGGTTCGGTCGACCTGACCCCAGTGCGCCGCACCAGTGCCGCGCGCCGCCTGCTCCGGCGTGAACCCGTTGTACCCGACGGGGTAGCGGCTCCGGTAGAAGTCCATTCCGAGGACGTGAAGCTCTGCGAGCTGGTAGCGGAGCAGGTCCGCGATCGCGAGGATCCCCATGCTCGGCGGCGTCTGCGTCGCATTCTTGAGCACACGGTAGAAGTCCCGATCCATGGTCACCAACTGCAGCGGCTCGCGAAGCAATGGCTCCAGTCGTTGCACGCGCGCTGCTCGCGCCACCTGGCGGCTGACGAGGAACCGGACGCCGTCCTCAATCCAGGCGTCGACCTCGTCCGTGGTGTGGTCATGGCCAAGAGCGGCGGACAGCGGGCCGCCATCCATCAGGGTGTGATACAGGACATCCGTGCGACTGCCGTGGTCGGCGGGGTCGGGATGGATCGCACCGGGATACACCCGCTCATGCAGGTCAGGACGAATGGGTGCGGCTCCGTTCAGCCTCACCACGACGTCGTAGCCGTCGATCAGTTCGCCAAGCCCGCGGCCGGTCATGTTCCCTGCAGGCACGACGAGCACGACGCGCTTGCCCCGGAGGTAGTCCGCATACTGCTCGTTCACGCGAGCACCTCGCGGAAGTCCTCGATGACCGCCGTCCCCTCGGGGAAGTCAGCCACGGTGAACTCGGAGCACCCGGCCACGAACACGAAGTCCATGCCAGCAGCACGGGCGGCGTGTTCGTCGTCGGGGGTGTCACCGAAGTAGACGGCCGGGAGCGGGATGTCGCCCTCCTGGACCATCTGGCGCAGGATCCGGTGCTTGTCACCACCGCGGACGCGCAGGAACTGCCGGCCGAAGCCACGACGCGACACGAGGTCGCGGAGCTCCTCCTCCTCGATGCCCGACACGAGGTGGACGCCGAACGGCGCAACGGCATCGATGTAGTCCAGGACGCCGGGCACCTCCTGCGCGACCAGCGTGCCCAGGCGGACGAGCCGCCCGACCGCCCGGCACATCTCGTCCACCTCGCCCGGCTCGGGGTCGAGTTCGAGGATGTGCGCGAAGAAGTGCTCCCACCGCGCGCGGCGACCGATGCTGCCGGCCGTGCGGTGGTACTCCGCCATCAGGACGCCGTACTCCTCGCCGTAGCGGGAGGCGACGGTCCTGAACGCGTCGGTCTTGGCCCACGCGGTGTCGAGGATCACGCCGTCGAAGTCGAAGACGAACGCGCGGTACGCCGGCGCGTGCGGCGAGAGGGCTCCCGGAGGAACCCCCTCGCCGACACGCACCCCGGCGTCCGAGGCCGTCATCGTCGCGTGCCCTAGCTGCCCGCGCCGGTCGAGGCGTACGCCGCCTCGTAGAACAGCTGGCCGCCGCCGTGCGGGTACACAACGCGCCAGTCGCTCGTGTCCACGTCGGACAGCTCGCCACGCGGGTCGGGCCCGCCACCGATGGCGGTGAACTGGCCACGCTTGCGCAGCAGGATCGGCTGCTCGGCACCGCGCAGGGTGTCGAACTCGATCGCCGCGAGACCCGGACCCAGCGGGCCCGCGTTCGGGTCGCTGAACAGGAACCACGCGCCGTCAGCGTTCGAGCCCGCGACGTACTTGTGCCACGGGTTCACGATGACTTCGAGGTTCAGCTCGCTTACCACGTTGTCGATGCCCTGCGGCATGCCGTTCTGCTGACCCGCCCAGGTCAGCACGCGCGACTTCACGATCCGCCGAGCGTTGATCTCCTCCTCCGGGCCCACCACGAGGTAGCGGGGCCGGTTGAAGATCGGCTGGTTGGTCGTGCGGTTCGTGTGCTGCGCCATCGCCGTGAGTCCCTCTTCGAGGGCGGGGACGGAAAGCGGAGCGGAGCCGAGGTTGCCATTCGGGACAGAGAACAGCGACGCGTGCGGGCCGTTCGTGTCCACGTAGAGCTGGGTGATGGCCAGCACCTCGCTCGCGCGAGCCGCGGCCGCCATCACGCCGGGCAGGTCGCGGAGGGCGTTGAGGTCGTCCGCGAGCACCGTCTCCCATGAGATGCCGTAGTCGGCGCCGTACTTGTACGCGGCCCACGCGAACTCGCGGTTGCCACGGCCTCGCTGTGGGTACGGGCCGAACTCGCCGACGCGCTGGAGCGGCTGGTCCCCACCCTCGAACTGGAACATCTTCTTGTCACGGGTGAGGTCGTTGAACGTGCCGGTCCGCACGAGCTGGCGGATGGGCGGCAGCCACGTCTGGAACGACGGCAGCAGCACGCGCTGGAGCACGTCGCCGAAGTAGCCGTCGAACTCGGGGGTACCGAGGGCCTCGCGGAAGCGGTTGAAGCCGCGCCGGCCACCCTCCAGGCCCTCCACGTAGATGTAGGCGGCACGGTCGACCGCCTCGCGGAAGGTCTGCTCCTCCTCGTAGCGCTCGTTCGAGCGCTCGCGCGCCATGATGGCCCGGTTGACGTCGATGCGATCGGCGTCGAACAGGCCGTTCGATCCGCCGGCCATCGCCTCGTTGAGGACGGTGATGCCCTTGAGCTGGGTTTCCACCTAGACCTCCTCCTCGCGCACGGCGGGGTAGGCCAGGATCTCGATCGAGACCTTGCCCGCGGTGGGCTGGTCGGTGGCCGTGGTGAGGGTCGCGATGATCCCCAGGTTTGGCCCGGCAGCCCGGTACTTGGTGACGGTCGGGTTCTTGAGGGCCGCCGCCTTCACGTCGAGGTCAGCGAAGATGGCCTCCGCCGCCCCGGTGACGCCGAGGTCCAGCACGCGGGTGCCGGAGCCGTTGAAGGCGACCAGCGTCTCGACCTCGACGTCGTAGATGCGCCAGCCCTCGGGCAGGATGTCGTGGATGGTGACGGGGTCCTGCGCCCCGAATGCGGCCTTGTTCGCCAGGTCCGAGAAGTCGATGACCTTCGCGAACGACCGCATCTCACCGATGGTGTTGCGGATGCTCATGGCCTACTTCCCCCTCACGGCGGATTCGGCGAGCTCCTTGGTGACGCCCAGCCGCTGTAGCGACTCGGCCATCGAGGGAGCGGACCCGCCACCGCTGCCGCTGCCCGGGCCACCGTTGCCGGCGACCGCACCCTTGCCGGTGAGCGAGGCGACGAGGGTTTTGTGCGACTCGATGGCCGCCTTCGCCTTCTCGACGTCCGCCTCGTCCCTGAGCACCTCGGTGAGGTGCTTGACGGACGGCTCCGGCAGCTTCGACTCGGCGATCAGGGCCCGGATGGACTCCTGCGCCGCAGCCTTCGCCGCTGCCGCCTTGCTCTCCTCGAGCGCGGACTCGGCGGCGGCCTTCTCAGCCTCGGCCGCGTCGGCACGCTCCTTCTGCGACCGCGCCTCGGCCTCCTGGGCCTTCAGGCGGTCGTACTCCTCCTGCGTGATCTCCACGCCGGCCTCCTTCGACTGCTTGCTCTGACTGAGAAGCGCCGCGACCAGGTCGGGGCGACGTTCACGAAGCTGGGGGAGGGTGAGGGCGTCGATGCCCGGCTCCTCCGTGGCGCTCTCGAGGAGCAGCGCCTGACCGCCCGCGCCGGGCTCGGTGACGAAGTCCACCGAGATCCCCGAGACGAACTCGTCCACGCGGAAGGTGTTCACGCCCTCGACGACGGCCTGCTCGCCCGCGCCCACGGCGCGGATGGACACGCCGAGCGTGCCGAGCAGGCCTTCCGCGGCGAGCGCCTGGACCTTGGCCTTGAACGTGGGGTCGATGAGCTTGGCGGTGGCGCGGAGGCTCTTCGTCGCCGGGTCGTACGCGGTCTCAGTGATGACCGCGGCCCAGTCCTTGAGGCTGCCCTCGGGACGCGACTGCTCCTCGGCGCGGGTCTGGTGGTCGATGTACATCTTGAGGCCGCGGAAGATCGCGGCCCCGCCCTGCACCGCGGCCTCGGTGTAGTACCGGGACTTCGCGACGTTCAGGCCGGCGCGGATGACCGTGAGGGTGAGGGTGGCGCCGTCCTCGGCCGCAGCCGCCTCGGCCAGCTCCCGCGTCTCGCGGACCTGCTGCCGGGGCTGTGTGACCCGCTGGGCACGGATGGCCACCGCCTCCGCCACGGCCTCGACCGGCACGTAGCGGAGCTCCATCTGCTGGGGGCTCGTGAAGGCGATGTCCTCGCCCTCGATCGCCATGTCGTAGCGGAAGTACTGCTCGCCCTCCGACGTGTCGTGGACGGCGATGACGTAGCTGTCGAAGGTCGCGACGACGTACCGGTAGTGGTACTCACCCTGCTCGTCGCGCGTGGGGAACTGCGCGCGGAAGGCGGCGTTGACGCGCTGCTGGAAGTCCTCCAGCGATCCGGGTGCCGTGCGTTCGGTGAGTTGGACGAACAAAGCCCACGCCTCTGAGGTCGTGGGCTCGCGTACGTCGGAGCCGCGTCAGCTGTGGAAGGTGCGCTCGCGTATGTCGGAGCGGCTACGAGGAATTGAACACCCGCCTACGCGAGTGTGTCAAGACCTAGAGGGAGCGCGACTCGAGCCCCTGGAAGCCGAGGTAGTTCAGAAACGGGAGCCCCATCGCCCCGAGCACGTAGCGACCGCTTGTTAGATCGAGCGTCAGCAGGTTTCTCGCGGTCAGGTATCCCAAATACTCGTTGGTGGCCTTGAGGTATCCGGGCTGGAGTTCCTGCGCCTCCTTGATGTGCTCGGCCAGGTATGGCCGTACGTCATCGACCGTTAGACCCGAGGGGCTATCTGCGACGGCTCGAAGGAGCCGGATCTGCGTGCCGAAGATCGTCCGGTACGTCACCTCATGCTGCCATACAGCGTTCCAGAATGCCGCGTCGTAACCGTTGACGAGGTCCGGTTCGGCGGCGACCGGTGTCGGTAGCTCATCTTCAGGTAGCTCTTCGGGTGCTTCATCACGCTGCGCAGCCGGCGGCACACCATCACCTGGCGAATCATCCGGCTCAACCCCATCGGCTAAGCCAGGCACGACTGCTGAGTGCTGCTGATCAAGTTGAGATGTGTCGAATGAGCCGGACACAGCTGGAGTCTTCAAGTCCTGCAGGCGGTCGATGGCTCGGCCTAACGGCCCATGGAAGATCGCCAGAATCACCAGAAGCGTTATTGGCCACGCGAGCTGGCCAATCAGAACAAGGACGTCGTCCAAAGTATCCACCAACCACCGGGGAGAGATTCTTAGATCTTATCCGAATGCAGGCGCCGTTGTGCATCGGCAGTTCGGGTGCGCCGGCGGGTACAGGTGACCGCTCGGGAACGGGACGCCGATCGCAACGGCCCCCGCGGCTGCGTTGGCGATGCACGGCCCGCTCTCGCGCCCGCCGTCCACGCGCTCGTCCTCGGCGGTGAGCCACTCGCGCCCCGCCCAGCCGTTGGCGGCGAGGACCTCGTACTGCGCGCCCTCCCAGGCGGTGGCGACCTCGGTGCGCGCCACGGTCTCGGCGCGGGTCTTCGTCCAGCCTTCCATCTCGGCGCGGAGGAGGCGGGCGATCGCCTTCGTGCTCTGCCCCTCGTCGACGGCGCGGGCGAGCAGGCCGCGAAGGCGCATCACGGACGTGCGCTCGATGTCCGCGGCGTGGGCGAGCGCGTTGTTCGCCAGGACGTCGCGCACGACCGGCAGCAGCGTGTCGGCGTGCGGGTAGCCGATCTGCGCGAGGGTGAGGTTCATCGCGGTCATCGCGGCCCGCGTGCCCCACAGGTTGACCACCCGCGCGATGTCCGCCTCGGCGTCTGCCCAGTGCGCCACCACGAGGTCGGTGAGCGGGTCGCCGGGCTGCGGGTTCGCCACCTCCACGAGCGCCGCGGGCGCGTAGCGCTGCGCGCCGGCGGCGAGGGTGCTCCAGGGCGTCGCCTTCGCCTGCCGCCGCCAGATGGTCGCCATGGCCGCGCGCAGACGGCGCTCGGCGACTGAGCGACGGGTGCGGATGACCGCCTCGGCGAGCGCGACCGTCTCCGCGATCACTCGCGCGCCTCGCCGATAGGCATGCGATTCCACACCCGGCAGCGGTGCTGCGTGCGGTTGTTCACCTTCGTCGGCTCGGTTCCGAGCGCGAAGCGGCCGCCGCAGCTGCCGCAGCGCCACCAGTCCCCCTCGCGGACAGCGAGGACGGGGTTCTCCGCGGACCCCACCGGCGCGTCACTCGTCGCTGCTGGCATCGCGTCCCTCCCTGCTCGCCCGCCGCTGGGCCTCCTGCAACGTTTCGCTGGACGGCCCTGGTCCCGCAGCCGCTCCGCGCGTGGTCTCGCGCTCCATCGCGGCCTGTAGCTCGCTGATGCGGGCCTCGCGCTCCTCAGCAGCCATCGTGGTGTCAGCGATGACGGCCTGGAGCTCGGCACGCACCTCCAGCCCTCGCTGAGTGATGCGGACCATGTCGTACCGCTTCTGACACTTCGGGCAGCGGAACGACCACTCTTCGCCGCTGGTGTCCCGGATGACTCGCACGCGCGGGGCGAACACGTTGTCGCAGCGAGGGGCGTCGCAGGCCACCTGCCGCCCGATCTGCACCCAGGACTCCGACCGGCTCATGCGCCGCTCCTCATCCGCGCCTGCGCCTCGCGCAGCGCCTCCTCGGCCTGCTTGAGGGCGTCCTGCTCCTCGGCCTCGAGGTCGTCCTCGAGGTACGGGCGCAGCGTGTCGATGACGTCGTCCACGTTGTTGATGCCCAGCTCCGTCAGCAGGAACCCGAGCATCTCCTCGGAGCGCTTCACCGCGGGGAAGGTCCCTGCGATCGAGGCCACGATCTGCGACAGCTCCAGCAGGCTCTGCCCGAGGATGGCCGGCGCGTCGATGTCCACGGACGTGTCGCCCGTGAACCCGCGCCACATCGCGACGTGCTCGAACTCCTCCTGCCGGTACTCCATCCAGAGGCCCTGGTAGGACTCCAGCATCGCCCGCAGCGGCTTCTCCGTGGCCGTCGCCGAGGCGAGGTTCGCCTCGCCCGCGTCGCCCATGAGGTGCGGCGGGATCCCGCTCGGCATGGTCGCCATCATGCGCAGCGAGCGCTCGTCCTGCCGCGCCGACTGGCCATCGTTCACGGCCTGCACCGGCTCCGGTGTGCCGCCGGCGGGGTTCGCCACCCACGTCTGACCCGCGGGTGCCCGCAGGCCGTCCCGTGGTGTCGTGGCATCAGGGCGCTCGATCGCGGACTTCACGCTCTGGACAGCGGACGCGCCGCCGTTAACCGTGACCTTCATCGCCCACTTCGCGCGCTCGGCGGTCAGCGCCGCGCGGTCCTGCATGAAGTCGTCGTGGAGCTTCACGTAGCGGAAGCCCGAGGTCATCAGCGGGTAGCCGCGGAGCCCGCTCTTCTTGATGGCCAGCATCCCCACGTACTCGTTCGGGCGCGCCGTGAGCTCCACTTCGGCCATGGCGCCCGACACCTGGAGGCGCTGACGGTCGGCCTCGGGCACGGGCTGGTTGATGGGCGTGCCGTCGTCGCTGACCGCGTTCCAGT
>JALOAM010000109.1 GCA_023228765.1 Dehalococcoidia bacterium | reverse complement strand
AAGGCCGAGGCGGACGCGGTCAGCCGCGGGCCTACCCCCGACCCCGGCGCACCCAGCATGTGAAGGGCGCGCGGGAGCGGCGGGTAGTCGGACGCGGAGCGCTCAACCGTCGACCCGGAAACCATGGTGGGCGACTTCCAGCTCTTCCGTTGCAAGCTCGCTCGAGGTGGCGGCGAACTTGGGGCCGCTCCACTTCACCGGGAAGGCGTCGTAGAACACCCACGTCCGCAGCACCTGCCCCTGGCCGCCGACCATCGAGAGCGCCGCGGTGGTCCGCTCCAACTTGTTCCGGTTCGCCGCCAGCTCTTCGCCGGAAGACGCCTTGAACCAGTCGAACAGGTTGTTGTCCGTGGTGCCGCGCTTCAGGACCAGGTTGGACCACTTCAGCCGGCCGGGCAGGCGGTGGACGTACTCGTTCTGACCGCCCTCCTTGACCTCGTCGGTCATCTCGACCTCCACCTGGAGGCCGTGGACTTCCGTAAAGGCGCCCACCTGGACGCCGTCGATCTCCAGGATGAACTGGCCGGTGAAGGGAGGATGGCTGCGCTGCGGGTTAGGCAAGTTGCTTCACCCCCTCCCATGCCCGTCGGTTCAGGTCGGCCACCTTGGCCACCAGCATCAGCCGGTCGTCATGTTCCAGATCGACCAGCCGGTCGATGTCCCAGTGGAGGTGGTAGGCGAGGTATGAGACCTCGTCCCACGTGTCCTCCGCCGGGTAGGTCATCAAGCGCCGGCGGCCGCCGCTGCCAAAGGGACCGGCACCTGCCCACTCTCGAACGCGCTGTAGGCAGCGCCCGCCTGCACCTCGTCCAGGACCGCTGCCTGCTCGGCGGCGCCCCCGAAGTTGATGCGGGTGTAGAAGTCCTGGAGGTACGCGAGGTCGCTGGAGAAGAGACCCTCCACGGTCTTCGGCGTGACCTGGGACAGCGATCCCAGCTTCACGATCGTCCGCGAGAGGACGATCACCGTGAGGTAGGCCTCGTTCTCCTTGACCCGCGCGTCCCGCAGCGGCTCGATCTCGTCGCGCGCCGTCGCGAGGCGCATGACGCCCTCGCGGTGGAGCGTGCCGCCCTCGTCCACGTAGCCACGCGGCAGCGTGAACGGGAACTCAGTTTGCAGGCTCATGCGCGGACCATCCCTTCATGCGTGATGGTCAGCTCCTCGACGACGATCTCGTCGGCGCCGGCGTTCAGGTCAGAACCCTTCCAGTGGGAGGGCCAGCCGTTCTCGAAGTTCCACCGCGCCGTCTCGGCGCCCATCGAGTCGTAGATCACGATGGAGCCGTTGCGGCGGGCGCCGTCGATGTCGCCGTCCAGGACCACCTTCCGCCACTCCCAGAGGGCGGTGGAGGTGTCCAGGCGGCGCTTCAGGGTCACGTCCGCCCACTTCGGCGAGCCCGGGACCTTCCGGATCAGGAGCTTCCCGGCCTCGGTGGACTCCTTGTACTCGATGACGTTGGTCTCCGAGTCGATGCCGGAGGCCTCCTTGAACTGGGCGACGGTGACACCGTCGATCTCGATGAAGAAGGCGGAGGTAGTCAGCAGGTCAGGCATCGTTCGTTACTCCCTGGGATCTCTCGTCAGCTGGGTTCCGTTACCGGGCGCTACTCAGCGCCCGGTCCGGCCCACTGGCCGATGCGGATGACCACGAACTCGGCCGGCTTCACGGCCGCGACACCGATCTCGATGGTCACGCGGCCCTCGTCCACGGACTCGCGCGGGTTCGTCTCCTCGTCGCACTTCACGTAGAAGCCCTGCTCCGGCGTGGCGCCGACCATGGCGCCAGCGCGCCACAGGCCGAGGAGGAAGGAGTTCACCGTGCGGCGAGCGCGGGCCCAGAGGTTCGCGTCGTTCGGCTCGAAGACCACCCACTGCGTCCCGCCGATGAGCGAGTCCTCGATGTAGTTGAACAGCCGGCGGACGTTGAGGTAGCGCCACAGCGGGTCCGAGGAGGTGGTGCGAGCGCCCCACACGCGGATGCCGCGGAGGCCGAACGCGCGGATGGCGTTGATGCCGACGGGGTTCAGGATCTCCTGCTCGCCCGTGGTCATCTGGTACTCGAGGTCCAGCGCGCCGCGCAGCACCTCGTTCGCCGGGGCCTTCCAGACGCCGATACCGTCCGTGCGGGCCCAGAGGCCGGCCACGTGGCCTGACGGCGGGATGGTGATGCTCTTCGGCAGCTCGTTGGTCGGCTTGGAGAGCGGGTTCGCGATGCGGATGTGCGGGTAGTACAGCGTCGCGAACATCGAGTCGTACCCGGCGTTCGTGCGCCACTCCAGCACCTGCTGCGGGTTCATCCCCGGAGGCGCGTCCAGGATCGCCATGCGGTCCTTCTGGCCCTCGCAGTGGTTGACCAGCGCCACCTGCACGGCCTGCCACGTCTCCAGGTCCACGCCGCCCTCGGCGTTCTTGGCGACGTTGACCAGGTCCGGCACCGCCACCATCGTGACGTCCTCAGCGACCGCGAGGCCGTTGATGCCGGTGCGCAGGGCCTCGTTGCCCACGAAGTCGTCCGCGGCCACGGCGCGAGGGTTCTCGCCGTCCATGTGCGGGATCTTCACGATGTACGCGCGGCCGCCACCGTTGGCGAAGAAGCCGTACACCGCGTTCGGCAGGACCGCACCCTCGGTGAACGAGCCGTACAGCCGCTCGAACTGGGACCAGTTGGTCACCAGGGTCGGGCGCACCCCCTCCGGGTCGTCCGGGTTGCCCTCCGGGGCCTTCTCCGTGAACCCGACGAAGGCCGCGACGGAGGTCGCGACGCCCTGGATGGGCCGAGACCCACCTTCGACTTCCTCGACGTAGACGCCGGGCGCCTGATAGACAGCCATCTTGCCTTCCTTACTGGCCTGAAGCGGCGCGTACCGCTTCCACGAGCCCCTGTGCGCTCAACCTTGATTCGTACACGTCACGGTCCTGCCGCCCCGGGATGACCCTCATCGAGAGCCGCTCGTCGGAGCAGGCGATCACCGTCACTGACGGCCTCCGTGCGTGCACGGACGCCGCCACTGCCTCGTACCGGCGGTCGTCCCAGTCCACGACGACGGCGTCCGGCTCTGAGCCGTCCAACCGCTGGAGGAGTCCCCCACCCGCGGCGTGGTCGGCGGTGGCGTTGCCACCGAGGACCGCCACCGGCACCTCGCCGACGCAGTCGATGTCGGCATCGCCCAGCACGCCCACGAGGCCGAGCCGGACAATTGCGCCGAAGTCGCCAACGAGGGCACTCGCCAAGCTCGGTTCTCCGCCACCCACTGAGCTGTGGACTGAGCGATCCGCCGAGTGGCAGATCGACCGCTCACGCGCAGCGTAGGTGCGGCCGGACGCACCCTCCGAGAGTCCGCGGGGACATCGCGGGTGACACGCGGGGGGATCATTCGGACCCCTCCACCCGTGCATTCGGGCCGTCCGAGGCTGCCGAGGAGGCAGCGGCCGCACGCGCCTCGGCGGCTGCCGCCAGGTCGCGCTGCTGTCGCTCCTCGGTGCCCGTGTAGCGCTCGATCGCGCCGAGCTCGACGGAGCGGACGGGCGGGCCTGCCTCGACCAGGATCGAGGAATCCACCGTCGCCGTGACGATCACGTCCAGCGACGCCTTGAGCTGGCCCCCCATGGAGGCCCAGAACTCGCTGCTCTCCGCGCCGTCGAACCGGGCGACCTGCACCCGGGGGGCCGGCGTGATCTCCGCGAGCGCGCCCTGCAGGTAGGTCACCGGGATGATCGGGGCGCGCAGACACGCCACGAGCACCGCGCCGAGCAGCGAGTGTTCGTCCTGCACCTCGGAGGTCCAGGTGGTGATCAGATAGCGGAAGTCGATGCGTGGCGGCGTGGGGCGATGGAACTTGCCGTTGGTCCGCTCCACCAGGTCCATCCCGGCCTGCGACTCGGCCTGGTTGCGGCGGATGTCCCACACGAAGAGGTTGATCGTGGGGCGCGTGATCCGCGCACGCCACTCGTTGTCGGGCGCCTCGTAGGACACGTCGATGCGGTCGTCGAGGGGGACTTCACCCCGGAGGTACTGCTCAAGCGAAGCGTCGAGGAGGTGCAGCATCGCAGCGGCCTAGATGATCCCGTGCCGCACCGCGAGGGCGACGGCCTGCGCGCGGTTGCGGCAGTTCATCTTCACGAGGAGGTCATGGACGATGCGCTTCACCATGCGCTCGGAGTACGCGAGCTGGCCCGCGATCTCGTTCGTGTCGCTGCCGGCCGCCAGCTCACGCAGCACCGAGACCTCTCGCACGCCGATGTCGAACGCGCCGTGGCGCTTCCCCTGGGCGGCGCTCTCGATGATCCGCGCGAGCAGCCGCGCGGGGACAGCGCTCTGGCCCGTAGCCACGGTACGGAGCGCCGCGACCAGCGAGGCCGGCGACAGCTCGTCGCGCAGCAGGATGCCCGGCACGCCGGCCTCCATGGCGTCGATCAGCGCGGGATCGTGCTGGTCGCGCACCAGCGCGATCAGGGCGACCGGGCTGCCCTGGTGGAGGCTCACGACCTCGCCGAGGCGTCCGTCGGAGGCGGCAAAGACCAGTGCCTGCGCCTCCGCGGCGCCGAGCGCGCGGGACAGGCGGTCCGACTCGCCGGCGACCTTGATGCCCTCTGCTTCGAGACAGGCGGTCAGACCCCGGCGGTAGATCGGGTTCGCGTCTTCGATCCAGACGGACAGGCGTGTCGGCGTCATAGGGGCATTCGACCACGCCATCAGATCCCCCGGCAGGCCCGTTCGGACCTCCGTGAGTGCCAACGTCCCGGGTATCTCGGGCAGCCCCGTGCCCGCCGAGGGCAACGCGATTGCCCTCCCTGGGACCCCGCGATCCACCGAGGGCAACACGGACGCCCGGAGGTGCGAGCGGCTGCACCTTCGGGCAATGCGAGTCAGGAGGAGCTCAGAAGGAACGGGGTCGAGAGCGTGGGACGGAGAGGTAGAGGGAGCTAGATCAGCCCGCGTCGGATGCCGATCGCGACGGCCTCGGCGCGTGATCGGGCACCCAGCTCGTCCAGGACCTCCGCGACCGCGTGCTTGATCGTGCGCTCGGAGTAGCCGAGGGCGTCCGAGATCTGCTTCGTCGCTGCGCCCTGCGCGAGGAGCCGGAGCACCTCCACGTTGCGGGGCGAGAGGTCGCAGGTCGGAGTGTCCAGCAGGTTCACCTGCAGGCCGCTGGCGGCAGCGCGCACGCCGGCAAGGAGCTGCGAGGGCTTCAGGGTCGCCCTCGGCAGGACGCCCATGACGCGGTTCAGCGCGCGGGCACGGTCCGGTACCGGCACGTCCGTACACACGACCAGTGGGACGCCCGCCTCGGCGCGGAGGGCGAGGTCCGACGAGGTGATGACGATGGACGCGGCGTCTCCGGAGGGGAACAGGTCGCCCTCAAAGACCACGGAGATCGACAGATCAGCGGTGAGACAAGCGACAAGTCCGCGACGGAAGATCTCGTTCTCGTCAGCGATACCGACAGCGATGGGTTCCAACGGCGCCTTCCCGACCGAAAAACGGAGACGGAATGCGCGAGGAATCACCGCCCTCGGCAGGCATCACGCCCGCGAGGTTCCCCGCCGGCGGATATTGTCTGACGGGCTGTCAATCTCACCATTAGGGAACCCGATGAGCTCTCAACGGCATCACATCTCAACGAGATCACAACGGTAGGATGATCCAGGCGGCCGCGCGGGGGACTCGCATGCACACCACCCTTCAGGATTGGGAGCGCTTCGGCAGCGCCGTGATCGAGGCCGAAGCGCTGGAGCGCCGCCTCGCGGACGGCCCGCCGCGCGACTTCGCGGGCCTCGTGATCGAGGACGACGAGGTGGACCGCCTGCTCGCCTCCCTCCCGGGCCTCACGGCCTCCGAGGACACACCCCCTGCCCGCTCGGACGTGACCGCGCAGCTCGCCGACCTCCGCGCGCGCCTGCACGCCTCGCTGTCGTCAGACTCCGCCTTCGCGCGCCTCGCGCGGTCCGCCGCGCTGCGCCCACCGGACGTCGAGGTCTTCGCGGTCCTCGCGGCGATCGAGCGCAGCCCAGCGCGCCAGCGCCTGCTCGCGTACGCGCAGGACGATGTCTCCGCCACGCGACCGTGGATCGCGACCCTCGCGCGGCTGTTCCCCGGCGAGCCCGGCGGTGTCGCCGCCCTCGGCGAGGACGCCCCGCTGCGACGCGCCGAGTTGATCTCGATGACCACGGACGGTGCCTGGGCGACGCGCCCGGTCGCCCTTGCGCCCCGCGTGACGTGGGCCCTCGCCGGAGACGCCTCGCTCGACCCCGGCGTCCCCCACGGCACGCGCGTCATCGAAGCCGGCGAGCATCGAGGGATCCCCGAGCGCCCGACGATGGTCCTCGTGACGGGCGGCGACCGCACGCTGCGCGAGCTGGAGGCCCGCAGCGCCCTCCCCGGCCCCTTCGTAGCCACGCCACTCCCGGCGGATGACGACGGCTGGCGCGCCATCGTCCGCGAGGCCACCGCCCGAGGTGCTGCCGTCCTCATCGAGGTCGACGAGCCGCGCCTCTCCGTGGCCGCGAAGTTCTGGCTGGAACGCGCCGCGCACCTCTCCTTTGTGCTGTCCTCCCGGACCCCGATCGAGATCCGGACGCTGCCCGCCCGTGAGTGGTCAGAGCGCGCCCTGAAGGCGCGCATGGCGACCACCGAGGAGTGGGCGGAGCTCTTTGGCCACCGTCCCGACCGAGGACATCGGCTGGACCGAGAGGCGCTCCGACTCGCGCGGGTCGCGCACAACGCGCTGGGCGACATCGACGCGGCCGTCCGGCGCCTCGCCGCGGGCGCGCTCGACGAACTCGCCGTGCGGATCGAGTCGCGCCGGACGTGGGATCACCTCGTGCTGCCGCGCCAGCAGGAGCGGCAACTCCGCGAGCTGGTCGGCCGCTACAAGCACTCGCACCTCGTGTACGACCGCTGGGGGTTCAACTCGGCGGGTGGCACCGGCCTCGTCGCGCTCTTCGCGGGCGGCAGCGGCACCGGCAAGACCCTGTCCGCCGAGGTCATCGGCACCACGCTCGGCCTCGATGTCTACAAGGTGGACCTGTCGTCACTCGTCTCGAAGTACATCGGCGAGACCGAGAAGAACCTCGAACGGATCTTTGACGCGGCGTCCGCCGGCAACGTCGTCCTCTTCTTCGACGAGGCGGACGCGCTCTTCGGCAAGCGGTCAGAGGTCAGCGACTCGCACGACCGCTACGCCAACATCGAGGTCGCCTACCTCCTCCAGCGGATCGAGGCGTACGACGGCATCGTCGTGCTGGCGACGAACCTGAGGGCGAACCTGGACGACGCCTTCCTCCGCCGGATCCACGTCTCGGTGGACTTCCGCGACCCGGACGAGACCCAGCGCCTCCAGATCTGGCAGAAGTCCTTCCCGAAGGACGCGCCCACCGAGGACCTCGACCTGCCGTGGCTCGCGAAGTCGTTCCGCATTACGGGTGGCAACATCCGCAACGCGGCGACCACGGCGGCCTTCCTCGCGGCGGAGGCGGACCGCGCCATCGCGATGGAGGACGTGGTCCGCGGCATCGACCGCGAGTTCGAAAAGCTCGGCCGGCTCCGCACGGAGGCGGACTTCGGTCCCTACTTCCAGGCCATCAGCCAGGACTGACCTCGTTCCTCTCAGCCGTTGGTGGGCGCTGGTGGCGCCGTTGGGTGCTAGTGCCCGCCGAGCTCCGACAACGCGGCCGGCAGCCGGTCGTCCGGCCAGTCGATACCGACGCGGCCGTTGGGCTCCTCGGTCTCCACGTCTGTCACCCGGACGGCGTAGGAGTCCTGTTCCTTCTCCGGGCGCACCATCAGGTCCGCACCGATGTCCGGCGGGTTCCCATCGAACGTGAACCCGCGCAGCTCCGCGCGGAGGTTCGGGGCGCCCTCGCCCACTGGTTGCGCCGCATCCTTGTCGAGTTCAGCGACCGCACTACCCCCGGTGGCTGTCTCGGCGGGCCAGAGCATGAGGTGGCCGCGCCCGTAGCGACGCTCGCCGTCCGTGCTCCACAACTCCACCCAGCCACCGTCGCGCGGCGCGACGGCTTCGTCCTCGGCGTATGCGTACGCGCGGATCTGGGGCTTCCAGTGACGTCCGAACATGGGGTGCCTCCTCACGGGTCAGGCTCACTTCGGTTGCCCTCAGCGTCCCGCGTACACCCTCGGTTCCCGAACGCCGAGCGCGTCTCCCCGCTTGCAACAGCGTTGCGATCGAGCCCGCCCGTTATGTGCCATGATGGCTTATGTCATGCCGAGAGCGCACCGTGAGCGCGCGTGCCTCGGCTGTCGTCGCAGCCCGCGGCACCGGCGTTCGTAGACGACACCGGAGGGCAGCAGTAGGCTCGGCTTGAGTTGTTAGGTTCGTTCCCATGGCGTGATGGGGAGGCTGCTGGTGACGTTCGTTATCACGGATCCGTGTATCGACACGATGGACCAGGCCTGTGTGTCCGTGTGCCCGGTGGACTGCATCCACTTCGAAGAGGGCGCCGACCGCATGCTCTACATCAACCCCGCCGAGTGCATCGACTGCGGCGCGTGCCAGCCCGCCTGCCCGGTGAGCGCGATCTTCCCGGAGGGTGATGTCCCCGCCGACCAGGCGAGGTTCATCGACATCAACTCGCTCTGGTACGAGGACGCAGCGGCTGCCCGTGCCCAGGTCGGGGGCGGCAGCGCTCCCGCCGCCGCGCCGGCTGCTGCCGCAGCGCCCGCCGCCGACGCCTCAGGCGCCGAGGCGCCCAGCAGCGAGGCCCAGCCCGCTGCGTCCGAGGCGTCCGCCGCGGAGATCACTGCCGACGCACCCGCTGCCGCGGCCGCCACTCCGGCTCCGCCCTCCGCTGCGCCCGCTGGTCAGACCGGCGTCGTCGAGCCACCACAGCCGAAGCCCGCGCCTGCCGGGACCTACAAGTTTGGTGAGAACGGCGTCGAGGGGAAGTGCGCCCTCTGCGGGACGTACGTCATCAAGAGCGGCACGCCGTACGGCCGCAAGTCCGTGCTCTGTCCGGACTGCGCCAAGAAGCAGACCGCCTACCTGGAGGCGGCCGGCCGCCGCTAGACCCGCCGGCCAGCCTCGCACCGTCCGAGGACCACGAACGGCCTCGCTCTCATGTCGAGAGCGGGGCCGTCTTGTTCTGCGCGTACTTCGAAGCCGGCGCTATCGGATATCGCGCGCCCGGCGGAAGGCCGAGAGCAGGCCGACCTTGCTCGACTGCAGGATGCCACCCGAGTAGACCCGGCCCGCCAGCCAGATCACCCCGACCAGCGTGACGAGAGCAAGCACCATCGCCACGACCACCTCGACCGCGGAGCCACCGCCCGAGGCGATGCGGGACGGCATCGTCAGCGGCGCCGTGAGCGGGAACATCGAGACGATGCGGGCGACGCTGGAGTCCGGGTTGTCGGGGATGAAGATCAGGCCGACGAAGTAGCCACCCATCAGGGGGACCATCAGCGGGAAGGTGACGCTCGTCGCCTCCTCGGGCCGGTTCACGGTCGCGCCGACGGCGGCGTACAGGAAGTTGTAGAGCAGCAGCCCGATCACCAGCCACACCACCGCCAGCCCGAGGCCGGTGACCGCGACCGACGGCAGTGCCTCGCTCCCCTCGGTCGCGAGGAGGACGACGACGAACGCGACGGCCGCCGCCGCGACCTGGGCGAGCGCCAGCGCCATGATCCCCAGCACCTTGCCCACGAGCAGTTCCGAGGGCGTCACCGCCGCGAGGAGCACCTCCACGACGCGGTTCGATTTCTCCTCGATCACCCCAACCACGACCCATTGGCCGTAGAACGTCAACGCAAACATGAGCGCGAGGGCGGAGAGCGCCCCGACGCCCTGCCCCACCTCGGCGTCGTCGTCCTCCGGCTCGGCGGGGACGGCGGTCTCGGTCTGCACCTCCACCGGGGCGAGGAGCGACTGCGCCTCCTCCAGGCTGAGGCCCACTGCCGCCGCGCGCTCCTCCAGCGTGCTCAGGACGAGGGACTGGCGCACGATCGCCTCGAGCTCATCGTCCACGTCTTCCTCGAACCGGAGCTGGTCCGGCGCGATCAGGACCGCGTCGAGGTCCCCCGCGTCGAGGGCGGCTCCCGCGGCGGCTGCGTCGACGTACTCGACGACCTCCATCTCACGGTCGAACGCGGCGGCCGTGTCGAGGAGCGGCGCCCGCTGCACGGCAGACGCCGGTATG
>JALOAM010000108.1 GCA_023228765.1 Dehalococcoidia bacterium | reverse complement strand
AGGGCGTTCGCGGCCGCCTCCTGCGTGACGCGGAACGCGACGATCGCGAGGTCCGGGTCCACCTTCGTGTCCATCAGCCGGGCCGGCGAGGAGTTCGACACGAACCGCACCTCCCGCCCCGTGAGCGAGGTCATCTCACGGCAGTGCCGCTCGATGGCGGCGGCGAGCCCGATTTCGGCGAGGAGTGGCGGGTGCAGCGCGCGCACCACCCCCCGGATCTCCTCGGACGCCTCGCGGATCGCCGCCATCGCCGCGGCCACCTGCTGCACGTCGATCGGTTGCGCCCCCGCCTCGCCGAGGTTGGCGTCGCGCGTGGCGGCGTCCAGTCGCATGAACGACAGCGTGAGGGACTGGAGCGGCCCGTCGTGCAGGTCCTTGGCAACGGCGCGGCGCGTCTCCTCCTCCGCCTGGAGCAGCCGCTGGGAGAGCAGGCGCTGCTGCGCGGACCGCTCTCGGAGGCGCGCGGCGAGCGAGGCCTGGTTGCGCGCGCCCTCCTCCAGGTCTCGCATCATCCGCCCGAGGACGACGTACAGCGCCACGGAGGTGACCAGGACGAACCCGAGGCCGCGCAGCACCTCCAGCAGCGTCGTGCGCTCCTCGGGGACGACGGTGGCCAGCAGCCACTCGCTGGCGAGGATCCAGAGCCCACCGGCGACGAGGTAGGCCCCGGCGACGACGAGGGCGGGCCGCAGGTACGGGCGAGAGGGGCGGTTGACGCCTCCCTGGGTGACGGGCAGCGTCGCTTCGTGCATGGAAGCGGCCGCGCGGAACCGTTGCGCCTTCACCAATGTCCCCACCTAGCCGCCCGGCTGGTGTCCATCATCCACCCGCGCTGTGACCGGTTCGAGCACGTGGATGAGATGTTGAAACGTCGGCGATCGCGCGTTGTTTGTAAAGGGTCACGCGAACGGCGCGAGGGCGAGTAGCTCCGCGTGCACGCCGATGTCCTCGACGGCCTGGTCGCGTGACCACGATGTGTCATGCAGGCTCCACGCCTGCCGGCGGTCTTCCAGGAAGCGGTCCATCGTGCGGAGGATGCGGGCCTGCAGCGCCGGGCTCTGGATCGGCGTCAGGACCTCGGTCCGCTCGTCCAGGTTGCGCTTCATGATGTCGGCACTGCCGATGTAGACCTCCGGCGCGCCGCCGTTCTCGAAGGCGAACACGCGCGAGTGCTCCAGGAACCGCCCGATCACGCTGCGGACACGGACGCGGTCGGAGAGGCCGGGGATGCCCGGACGGATGCGGCAGATGCCGCGCACGATGAGGTCGACCTGGACCCCAGCGGAGGACGCCTCGTACAGGAGTTCCGTGAACCGGGCGTCCTCCAGCGCGTTCATCTTGAACACGACGCGCGCCGGACGGCCGGCGGACGCGTGCGCGATCTCCCGCCGCACGCGCTCCTCGAGGCCGCTGCGGAGCGTCATCGGCGCGACGAGGAGCGCCTTCACGTCGGGCTGCTTCGAGAGGCCGGTGAGGTGGTTGAAGACGGCCATCAGGTCCTGGCCGATCTGCCGGTCCGCCGTCAGCAGCCCGAAGTCCGTGTAGATGCGGGCCGTGCGGGAGTTGTAGTTCCCCGTGGCGATGTGGCTGTACGTGACGATCCCGAGGGACTCCTCCCGCACGATCAGCGAGATCTTGGCGTGGATCTTCTGGTTCGGGTTCCCGTAGGCCACGTGGACCCCGGCGTCCTCCAGCCGGCGCGCCCACTCGATGTTGTTCGCCTCGTCGAAGCGCGCCGCGAGCTCCACGAGGACGGCGACCTGCTTGCCGCGCCCCGCGGCATCGATAAGCGCGCCGAGGGTGGGCGAGTCAGGCGACGTGCGGTAGGTGGTGTGCTTGATCGCCAGCACGTGCGGGTCCTCGGCGGCAGTCTGGATCAGGCGCACGATCGTCTGGTCGAACGACTCGTACGGGTGGTGGAGCAGCAGGTCCTCGGAGCGGATCGCGTGGAAGACGTGGTGCTCGTCATCCTCGTTCGGAAGGAACTGGCTCGGCACCGCCGGGATGAATGGCGGGAAGGACTCGTCTGGGATCGGCAGCGACGCGAGCTGCGCGAGGTCCGCGAGCCCCAGCATCACGTCCGAGGTGTAGACGTCGTCCGGGTGCAGCTGGAGTTCCTCCAGCAGCATCCCCAGCCGTGGCTCCGGGAGTGCCCCCTGCAGCTCGAGGCCGACCGCGTCCGCCATCCGCCGGCGCGCCAGGGTGTCCTCCATCAGCTCGAGGAGGTCGGCGGCATCCTCGCCGGGTGTCCCGACCTCGGAGGAGCGCAGGACGCGGATCACGCACGACTCGTCCACCTCGACGCCCGGGAAGAGCAGGTCCAGGTGCGCGGCGATGAGGTCCTCCAGCCGCACGAACGTGCCCTCGCCGGCCTCGATGAACCGGCTGCGGTTCGGCGGGACTTTCACGCGCGCGAGGTGCCGTCGCTCCTCGTCCGCCCGCACCGTGAGGAGGAGCGAGAGCGAGGAGCCCGAGATGAACGGGAAGGGGTGGGACGGGTCCACGACCAGCGGGGTCAGGACGGGGTAGACGGCCTCCATGAAGTACCCGCGCAGCGCGTCCTTCGAGGATTGGTCGAGGCCCTCGAACGGCACGACGCGGAAGCCACGTTCGCGGAGCATCGGCTCGATCGCCTCGCGCCAGGTAGCGTCGATGTCGCGCTGCATCGCATGGACGCGCTCGCGCACGACGAGGTTCTGCTCCGCGATCGTGAGCCCGTCCACGGTCCGGTGGTTCGCGTCGGACTTCAGGCTGAGCCGCAGCCACCCCATCCGCTTCGACACGAACTCGTCGAGGTTGGATGCGCTGATCGAGAGGAACCGGAGGCGCTCCAGCAGGGGGTTGCGTGGGTCCTTGGCCTCCCACAGCACGCGATCGTTGAAGTCGAGCCAGGACAGCTCACGGTTCCCGTACAGCGCGGGATCGTCGAGCGCGATCGCCGCCCCGTCCACCTCGAACGTCCGCGTCTCCGCTGTCATTGACCCTCCCGCGCCGTGCTGCACCCCATTGAAGCGCGTGCGGCATGGATCATGCGTCGCGATTGTTAGCGGCGTGTCAGCGGAAGCCCGCCGCCCGCCGCTTGCTCGATGGGGACAGGCGGTGTTCACTCACCTCCGCATGGCGTCCGGGGAAGTCCGGTGCAATACCGGCGCTGTCCCGCAACTGTAACCACCCGTCGAGGCCCCTCAAGGCCGAGGCAGAGTGGAAGCCAGAGTACCGGCCCGTGCTTGTGTCGAACCTGCGAGGACAGGCGACGGCCCATGCCCGGGAGCCGGCTGAGACCGGCCACGGCGCGGACGGCTTCGTACCTGCCCCCTCGCACCAGGAGGGGGCGTTTTCGTGCCTCCTCCATGTGCAGGAGGTGCTGAAGTGGGCAACTATCTCTGGCGACTGACCGAGGGGGGACGGGCGCGCTGGCTCGCTGCCCTGGCGTTCGCCCTCGCCGCCGTGCTGCTACTCGGCGCGTGCTCGGACGACAGTGACAGCGGAGGCGCCGAGGCGACCACCACGGCCACGGCGTCCTCGACCTCGGAGTCCACGACGACCGCCGAGGCCACCTCGACGGCGACCGAGACATCCTCCGTGATCGAGGTGGTCGACTCGAGTGGCACCACCGTCACGCTGGAAGCTCCCGCCTCGCGGGTCGTCTCGCACTCGCCCGCGGCGACGGAGATCCTGTTCGCGGTCGGCGCGGGTGACGCCGTGGTCGCCGTGGACGACTTCTCGAACTACCCACCCGAAGTGGATGCGCTGCCGGAGGTGACGTACTCGTCGCCGGACCCGGAGCAGGACCTCTCGTTCGAGCCGGACCTCGTGATCCTCTCCGGGCGGCAGGAGGAGAGTGTCGCCCACTTCCGTGAGCTCGGCCTTCCGGTGTTCTTCCTCCGCGAGCCCGTTGACCTCGAGGGTGTGTACGGGAACATCCGCACGATCGGCGCCCTGACCGGCCACGCCGACGGCGCCGAGTCCGTGATCGCCGACATGCAGTCCCGCCTGGACGCGGTCGCGACGGCCCTCGAAGGCGTCGAGGATGGGCCACTGGTCTTCTACGAACTGACGGAGGACCTCTACACCGTCTCGCCGAACTCCTTCGTCGGTGCGGCGCTGACCTTCGTGAAGGCGCGCAACGTGGCCGAAGGCGTGGAGGGCGACTTCCCGCAGCTGTCTTCGGAAGCGGTGGTCGAGGCAAACCCCGACATGATCCTGATGGCGGACGCAGGCTTCGTGGACCCGGCCACGGTGCCGCAGCGCGCCGGCTGGTCCCAGATGACAGCCGTGGTCGACGGGGCGATCTACCCCGTGGATGGCGACGTCATGAGCCGCCCCGGCCCGCGGATCGTCGACGGGATCGAGAGCCTCGCGCGGCTCTTCTACCCCGACCGGTTCGAGTAGCGCGTGAAGGTGCCCGTGACGCTGCTCGCGGGTGCTGCGCTGGACGCGGCGTTCGGTGACCCTCCGAACGCCGCGCACCCGGTCGCCTGGTTCGGCCGCGCGGCCCGCCTCGTCGACCGCGTGAGTCCGAGGAGCCGCGCCGCCGGCGTCCTCGCAACGGGCGCCCTCGTCGGAGGGGTCGCCCTCACCACCGCCCGAGGACAGCGCGTCCTCGGGCGGACGGTAACCGGCGCGCTTGTCCTCGGGCAGGCGACCTCGCGGCGCACGCTCCTTGCCCGCGCCGCCGAGGTCGCGGGTGCCCTTGATGCGGACGACCTGGCCGAGGCGCGACGGCTGCTCGCCCATCACCTCGTGAGCCGCGACACGTCTGCGCTCGATGCGTCCGAGGTCGCCGGCGCGACGATCGAGTCGGTGGCGGAGAACCTCTCGGATGGCGTGGTCGCGCCGTGGTGCTGGTACGTCCTCGGCGGTGCGCCGGCTGTCGCCGCCTATCGCGCCCTCAATACCCTCGACGGCATGTGGGGCTATCGCACGCCGAGGTACGCCGAGTTCGGCTGGGCCGCCGCCCGAGGCGACGATGTCGCCAATCTGCTGCCGGCACGCCTCACGGCACTCGCGCTCGTCCTCGCGGCTGGCGAGGGCGCACCCCGCGCGTGGCTCACCTGGCGCCGCGACCGAGGCCTGACCGACTCCCCGAACGCCGGCCACCCCATGGCGGCGATGGCCGGTGCGCTCGGTGTCACGCTGACCAAGCGCGGCCAGTACGCCCTCGGCGCCGGGTTGCCGGAGGAGCGTGGCGCCGAACCGACCGCCGAGGATGTCCGACGCGCTATCGCCCTGGCGGACCGCGCGGCGTGGATCGCCCTCGGCGCGCTGGTACTGGTCGAGGCGCGTCGATGAGCAGCGACGGCGTCGTGCCCGGCGTCGTACACGGCGGCCTCGACGAGCGCGAGCTGCGTGCGCTTGGCGTGGACCCGGCGGGTGTCCTCGATCTGTCGGCGAACCTCCACCCGGCCGGGCCGTCGCCCGCCGTCCTCGATGCCGCTCGATCCGCCCGGCTCGACCGCTACCCGCCCGCCGATGCGGCCCCCCTCCGCGAGGCGATCGCCGCGCACGAGGGCGTCCCGCCCGAGTGGGTGCTCCCGACGCCCGGCGCGACGGCCGCGATCCACCTCGTTGCCCGCGCGCTCCTCGGCGAGGGCGAGCGCGCCGCAGTCGTCGGCCCGACGTTCGGGGAGTACGAGTCGGCCGTCCGCACCGTCAGGGGGGAGACCGTGCAGGTCACCGTCCTCGCCCCGGACTTCGCGCCGCCCGAGGTGCTCCCCGACGGCGTCGTGGACGCGCGCCTCGTCTTCGTGGCGAACCCGAACAACCCCACCGGCGCCCACCTCGGACGGGCCGAACTCGACCGCTGGCTCCGGCCGGGACGGACGCTCGTCGTCGACGCCGCGTACGAGGCGTTCGTCCCGGGGGCGTGGGACGCGGTCGACCTCGTGCGGGACGGCGCGGACGCCGTCGTGCTCCGCTCCATGACGAAGCTGCACGCGATCCCGGGCATCCGCCTCGGTTACGTCGTCGCAGCGCCCGAGGTCATCGCACGGCTCGCTGCTCTCCAGCACTCGTGGAGTCTCGACGCGGCAGCGCAGGCTGCCGGCCCCGTGGCGCTCGCGGAGCACGAGGCGCGCGTCGCGCTCCTCGCCGGGGTGTGGGCGAGCCGCGACCGGATGCGCGCGGCGTTGGAGGACGCTGGTGTGCGTCTCGGCCCGTCGAGGGCGAACTTCCTCCTCGTCGAGGCGGGCGACGGCCCGGCGGCTCGGCTCGCATTGCTGCGGCACGGCATCCTCGTGCGGGACTGCACGTCGTTCGGGTTGCCCTCGTGGGTCCGGGTCGCCATTCCGCGCGCGGAGGATGAGGAGCGCGTCACGGCGGCGCTGCTGGAGGTGCTCGCAAGATGACGGCTCCGGTGCTGCTGGTGGTCGGGACGGCGTCCTCGGTGGGAAAGTCGGTGCTGGTGACGGCGCTCTGTCGGTCGTTCGCGCGGGCCGGCGTGCGCGTGGCGCCGTTCAAGGCGCAGAACATGTCCAACAACGCATACGTCACCCCGGACGGCCTCGAGATCGGGCGCGCGCAGGCGGAGCAGGCCGCTGCCGCGCGCGTGGAGATCGAGGTCGACATGAACCCGGTGCTCCTGAAGCCGCAGGGCGACCGCACCTCACAGCTCGTCCTCAACGGCCTGCCCGCGGGCACGATCCACTCGCGCGAGTTCCTCGAACGGCGGCGGGACCTCTGGCCCCACGTCGCCGCCGCCCTCGGACGGCTGCGGGAGGGGTATGACCTCGTGGTCGCGGAGGGCGCCGGGAGCGCCGCCGAGCCCAACCTGTACGACACCGAGGTGGTGAACATGCGCGTCGCCCGCGAGGCCGGTGCCGTCACCCTCCTCGTCGGTGACATCGACCGCGGTGGCGTCTTCGGGCACTTCCTCGGCACGTTGGACCTGATGCCACCCGAGGACCGCGCGCTGGTCCGCGGCCTCGTCATCAACCGCTTCCGCGGCGACGCCTCGCTGCTGGCGCCGGCGATCGAGGTGGTCGAGGAACGCGGCGGCGTCCCCGTCATCGGGGTCGTCCCCTGGATCGACGAGGTCGGCGTCGCCGAGGAGGACGCGGTCGCCCTCGAGCGCGCCGAGGGCGTACGCGGCGGGACAGTCGAGACGGGCGTCCTCGACGTGGCCGTGGTGCGCTTCCCCCGCATCGCCAACTTCGACGACATCGACCCGTTGTTACGCGAGCAAGGCGTCCGCGTCCGCTGGGTGGAAGCCGCCGAGGACCTCGGGCTGCCGCACCTGATCGTCCTGCCGGGGACGAAGGCGACCATTGCCGACCTCCGCTGGATGCGCTCGCGGGGCCTTGACCGTGTCGTGCTCGCGCGCGCCGACGCGGGCGCACGCGTCCTCGGGATCTGCGGCGGCTACCAGATGCTCGGCGCGACGCTCGAGGATCCCGACGGCGTCGAGGCCTCGTCCGGGACGGTGGAGGATGGCCTGGGCCTGCTGCCGGTGCACACGGTGTTCGAGCCGGAGAAGGCCACCCGCCGCGTCCGAGGCCGCACCCGCGACGCTCGCTGGGGCGCTGCCGGCCTCGACGTGGAGGGCTACGAGATCCACATGGGCCGCACGACCGGCGAGGCGGACTCGTTGCTCGAGATCGGCGACCACCTCGCCAGCCACCTCGACGGCGCGGTGTCCGAGGACGGCAGGGTGGCGGGGACGTACCTCCACGGTCTGTTACATAACGATGAGTGGCGTGCGTCGCTCCTCGATGGGCTGGGACGGCCTCAGCAGGGGAGCGCGACCGACTCGAGGGCGGGACGGGAGGCGGCGTTCGACCGGCTCGCGGACGTGGTCGAGGCGCACCTCGACATGGCGCGGCTGCGCGAATGGCTCGGTTTGAGCAGGTAACGCACGGCGGACCCGCGCCGCGTGCCATTCCCCACGCCGCTGCTCCTCGGGTAGAGTCGAAGCTGCGGCGGGTGAGTAGGAGCGTTGTCCTTGCCCCGCCATGCCCCTGCGCGCGCGTTGCGCCGCGCGCACCTCACCGGACCGCTCGTCATCGCCGTCCTGCTCGCGCTCGCCGTCTTCGCTGTCCTGCGGGTGGAACTCGTCTCCGCGCAGACGTTCACGCCCGGCTCCCAGGCGCGGGTCGCCGCTGATGGCGACTCGCTCCGCCTCCGCGCGGGGGCGACCGTGAGCGCCGCGGTGATCGCGAGTATCCCGGACCGCTCGATCGTGACCATCCGCGAGGGCACCCCGGTCAGCGCGGACGGCTACACGTGGCAGTACATCGAGTGGAACGGCGCCATCGGCTACGTCGCCGCGCTCTACCTCGAACCGCTGGGGACCTCGGGCTCGCCGACGGCGACGCCGAGCACGACCGCCACCGCGACACCGACGACGACGCCGGGTGGGGCCGCCCTCGGGACGATCACCGGTAGCCTGCCACCCGCCGGCAAGGCCGGGATGATCGCCTGGGGCGGCGGTTCCATGGACTCGCTCGCGGCCACGGCCTCCGCGCAGGGGTGCAACCTGCGCTCCGTCTACACGGTGCGGAACGGCCTGTTCATCGCCTACACCCCGGGCGGGCCGTCGTTCATCAACGCCTCGTGGGTGAGCCAGGTGGGTGAGCTCACCGGCGTCTCCGCTCTCCTCGTGTTCTGTGACTCCACGTCGGACACCGCCGCTCCGCCGCCTTCGGGCAGCGGGGCGGCCCCGTCCTCCAGCGGCCCTCCGGGCCCCGGCGGCAACGAATAACGCGAGCGCCCGCCTTGCGCCTCACTTCCTCGTTCGAGTGTCCGACTACGCCTTGAGGGCCGCCTCCACCTGATCGAGGTGGTTCCCGTCGTGACGCGGGCCGCCCATCGCCAGCAGCTCCGCCACCGTCGCATCGCCCGGCCGGAAGCCGAGGGGTAGCGACCGCGCGAGGGTTTCGTCGTCCAGGCCTCGGGCCGCCTCGATCGCCGCGGCGTGGCCCGCCGCGATCTCGTCGAGGAGCTCCTCGACGGAGCGGTCGGTGCGCTCCTCCACCTGCCCGGCGTTGATCTCGTCGATGTTGCGGGGTGCCGGAGGCGTCGCCGAGGGGTTGTCGGCAGCCTCGACGCGCGCGAGGACCCTCGCGACGCCGTTCGAGCGCGCGGCCAGGTGGCTCAGGGCGTCACGGACGCGCCAGGTGCCCTCCTGCAGTGGCTTCTCGCCGCCTGCGACGATCTGCTCACGCAGCGCCGCGAGGCGCTCGTCGACCTGCTGGACCGCCGCGATGAACTCTTCCCGCGTCGTCACATATGCCTCCCGCTCCCGGTCCCCACGAGACGTGGGGCTGATGGAGCGGGATCGTATGCCCTGGGGGAAGGTGGGCTTCCGGTGCTAGGAGGATACCCGCTCCGCGGTCGCGATCTCGACGCCGGCCGGGAGGCCGCGCCCACGCCCGCGGGAGCGGAGCAGCTCGTTCACGTGCACCTGGAACGGCACCATGCCCTCGTACGTGACGAAGAGGGACATCGCGCCGGGGCATATCGGACGGGCCTGCACCTGGGACACGCCGGGCAGCTTCGAGATGGCCTTCCGCACGAGGTTGATCTCCGCGAACGAGGTGAAGCCGGTCAGTAGCAGCTCGACCTGCTCGGCGTTGGTGCTCGTGCTGTTCGGGAACATCGTGGAGGACATGTGCGTGGCCCTTCTTGCACGCTGAACGTTACGGAGGGGCGACTGAGGGTCACAGGTCGTTGCAGGTAGAACCGTGTAGAGAAACGGTGAAGCCGCGTGAAGCCGGGCTCCCACGAAGTCCTGCGAGACCCTGTGAGTGCGGCGGTACACTGCGCGCGCCGTCCGGGAAGGACCCACGGCAGAGTCCGGGAGGACCACATGGCGAGCGCACTCGAGGGCATCCGCGTCATCGACTTCGGGCAGTACATGGCGGGGCCGCTGGCAGCCCAGCTGCTGGCGGACCAGGGCGCTGAAGTCGTCCGCGTCGACCCGCCCGGCGGCCCGATGTGGGACACGCCCGCGAACGCCACCTGGCAGCGCGGCAAGCGCTCGATCGTCCTCGACCTGAAGACCGAGGAGGGCCGTGAGACCGCCCGCTCGCTGATCGCGAGCGCGGACGTGGTGGTCGAGAACTTCCGCCCCGGCGTCATGGACCGTCTCGGCCTCGGCGCTGTCGCGATGACCGAGGCGCATCCGCGCCTCATCTACTGCTCGCTCCCCGGGTTC
>JALOAM010000002.1 GCA_023228765.1 Dehalococcoidia bacterium | reverse complement strand
CGCCTGACTGTCGGATATGTTAACACTTTTGTGATAGATGACACAAGTGTTGTCCCTAGCGCGGCAAGGGGTACGGTCAGAGTTGCCGCGGACTCCGGCCGCGAGTGTTCAAACACAGAAAAGAGGGACAGATGAATAAGAATCGCTGGACGCGCCTGGCGCTCCTGATCGGCCTGAGCGTCTTTGCGCTCGCGCTCCTCGCCGCCTGCTCGGACGACGACCCCGAGTTCGAGGACGACGGCACCGCGACTGCGACCGCGACCGCCACCGAGGAAGGCACGGCCACGGAAGAGGCCACCGCGACCGAGGCGGCCACCGAGGAAGCTACCGCGACCGAAGAGGCGACCGAGGAAGCCGGTGAGGGCGAGGGCACGACCGTTGCCGCCGCGCTCTCCGAGTTCGCGATCGCGCTCGACGCCGAGTCGGCTCCGGCCGGTGAGGTGACCTTCGAGGCCGACAACGGCGGCGCGCTGCCGCACGAGATCATCGTCATCCGCTCCGACGAGGCCGCTGACGCCCTCCCCGTGGACGGCGCGCAGGTCAACATGGACGGCCTGGACGTGGTTGGCACCATCAACGAGTTCCCGGCCGGCGAGACCGCCTCGGGCACCTTCGACCTGGAGGCCGGCAACTACATCCTGATCTGCAACATCGCCGGCCACTACGCGGGCGGCATGCACACCGCGTTCACCGTCGAGTAGCAGGCACCGCCGTCGGGCTCCGAGGCAGCTCGCACCCGGGCGAGCACCTCGGAGCCTCCGGATGGACGGACTGAGTGAAGCGGGCGGGCCAGTGGCCCGCCCGCTTCGCGTCTGCTGGGTCCTCGGTCGGGCCTACCCCTGCTGCTGGCGTCCCCGCGCCTCGTACCCCAGGTCGCCCGGGAAGTAGTAGCGATGGCCTTCCACGGCATCCGGACGGTACTTCTGGTCCGGCGCCACGTGGCCCTCGTAGTCGTGGGCGTACTGGTAGCCGTCGCCGTACCCGAACTGCTTCATCAGCGGTGTCGCCGCATTCCGCAGATGGAGGGGTACCGGCTCGTTTCGCGTGGCCAGGGCGTCCTTCAGCGCGCGGTCATAGGCCGCGTACGCGCTGTTCGACTTCGGTGCGATCGCCAGGTAGACGGTCGCCTCCGCCAGCGGGAGGCGGCCCTCCGGCATGCCGAGGAAGTGCACCGCCTGCTGCGCTGCCATCGCCATCTGCAGCGCCCCCGGCGCTGCCAGGCCGACGTCCTCCGCCGCGAGGATCACGATCCGACGCGCGACGAACATCGGGTCTTCGCCGGCCTCGAGCATCCGCGCGAGCCAGTAGAGCGCGGCGTCCGGGTCGGAGCCGCGGACGCTTTTGATGAACGCGGAGATCGTGTCGTAGTGCGCGTCGCCCTCGCGGTCATAGAGGAGGGTGCGGTGCTGCGCGGCAGCCTCCACCGTGTCGCGGGTGACGTGGGGGCGCCCCTGGTCATCCGGCTCCTGCACCGCGAGCGTCGCGGCAGCCTCCAGGATGTTGTAAGCGGACCGGGCGTCGCCCGCGGCAGCGTGTGAGATCGCATCGAGGGCTTCGCTGTCGATCGTCAGCCGCATCTCGCCGAGGCCGCGCTCCTCGTCACGGATCGCCTGCATCATCAGGCCCTCGATCACGGACGGAGACAGCAGCTCCAGGCGGAACACCCGGCAGCGCGAGAGCAGCGGCGCGACGACGTAGAACGACGGGTTCTCCGTAGTCGCACCGATGAGGGTGACCGTGCCCGCCTCGACGTGGGGGAGCAGGCCATCCTGCTGGGTGCGGTTGAAGCGGTGGAGCTCGTCCACGAACAGGATCGTGCGGCGCCCCGAGATCTTGAGGCGGTCCTGCGCCTCCTTCACCACCCGCCGGACGTCCGCGATGCCGCTGGTGACGGCCGAGAGCTCCTCGAAGTGGCGCTGCGTGTGGTTCGCGATGATGTTCGCGAGCGTCGTCTTCCCGCACCCGGGCGGCCCCCACAGGATGATCGAGGGCAACTCGTCGCCCTCGATGAACCGCCGGAGCGGCCCGCCGGGGCCGACGATGTGTTCCTGCCCCTCGTACTCCTCCAGCGTGCGCGGACGCATCCGCGCTGCCAGCGGTGCGCCGAGCGGCACGGTGCCGCTCACGGGCCGTCGAGGGCTCTCGAAGAACTCGTTCTGCACCCCGGGCGGCAGGTCGTCGCGACGCTTCGGCATGCCGTCGAGTCTACGCGAACGACGGCCGCGACCACCCTGTGAGGGGACTCCGGCGACTCGTCAGCCCCGGCGCGACCGAGCCACGCGCGAGAGCACCTCCGGCGGGAGGTGCGAGGCATGGTCCAGCGGGAACGCGAAGTCATGCGATAGCGCCAAGAGCTCCTCGAGCGCTGCTTCCGCATGCTCCACGACGTCCAGCGGGTAGGCCATCTGCTCGCGGTGCTCGGCGAACTCGTCCTCGTCGTCCACGAAGACCCACGCGTCCCCGTCGCCGTTCGCGCCGGGCCGGTGCCAGCGACGCTGTCCCGCCAGCGGCGACTTCAGCGTGTTCGTGCACATGAGGTCAAGATCGAGGTCGATCCAGTGGAGGGTGTCGCCCTCGATCCGTGCGGGGGTGCCGATGTTGGCGTACCAGTGCATCCCCAGCCGGCCGACCGGGTCATAGTTGTGGAAGACGTTGTACCAGCGGTCCGTGAAGAACAGCTGCGTCATCCCGCTGCGCAAGACACCGTTACCGCGATACCCGCTCGTGGGCGTGCCGGCCTCGGACACGACGCGGATCACGCTGCCGTGCTGATCGATCAGGCGCGCCCAGTAGTCGTAGTGCGGCGAGCCGTCGTACTTCGTCGAGAGGACGCGGATCGGCGTCCCTGCCGCGGCGTCGTCCAGCGGCGGGAGTAGCGGTTGCTCGGGCTCAGGCGGCATGTCCCGATTGTACGCCCGCCGTCCGAGGGCGCTCGTGGGGCCCTCGGCCCTGCCGATGCCGCACGGTACGATTGAGGACAGGAGCGGAGCAGCACATGACCACGCAGATCAAGACCGACTACGAAGCCGTCATCGGCGTGGAAGTGCACATCCAGCTCAAGACGAAGTCGAAGATGTTCTGCGGCTGCGACCGCGAATACTTCGACACCGCGCCTAACACGCACGTCTGCTCGGTCTGCCTCGGGATGCCGGGGATGCTGCCGGTGATCAACCAGCAGGCGGTGACCTACACGATCATGGCCGGGCTCGCGCTGGGCTGTGAGATCCCGAACTTCGCCAAGTTCGACCGCAAGAACTACCCCTACCCCGACCTCGTGAAGGGCTACCAGATCTCGCAGTACGACCAGCCGTTCTGCCTCGGCGGCGAACTGGAGATCGAGGTCGACGGCGTCCCGCAGGTCGTCCACCTGGAGCGCATCCACCTCGAGGAGGACACCGCGCGCCTCCTCCACCGCGACGATGGCGCCGAGGGCTACTCGCTGATCGATGTGAACCGCTCCGGCTCGCCGCTGATGGAGCTAGTCACGAAGCCGGACATGCACTCCGGCGCGGAGGCAGCGGCGTTCCTCCGGAAGCTGCGCCAGACGATGCGCTACCTGCAGATCGCGGACGCGGACATGGAGAAGGGGCAGCTCCGCTGCGACGCCAACGTCTCGATCCGTCCTCGAGGTGAGACCACGCTCGGCACCAAGGTCGAGGTGAAGAACATGAACTCGTTCCGCTCCGTGCAGCGGGCGATCGAGTTCGAGATCGAGCGGCAGTCGCGCTGCCTCGACACGGGCGAGCGCATCGTGCAGGAGACGCGCGGCTACGTGGACGCCACCGGCGAGACCGTCTCCCAGCGCTCCAAGGAGGAGGCCAACGACTACCGGTACTTCCCGGAGCCGGATCTCCCCCCGATGCTGATCGACGCTGCCCTCCTGGACGAGGTCCGCGCGGCGATGCCGGAGCTGCCGGACGCCCGCCGCGCCCGCTTCGAGGCCGAGTACGGGCTCTCCGCCGACGAAGCTCGCACCCTCACCGACTCCCGCGAACGCTCCGAGGCGTTCGAGGAGGCCGTCCGCGCCGCGGGCGGGGACCTCGCACGACCGGTCGCCCTCTGGTTCATCGGGGAGGTCGCGCGGCACCTGAACGAGCGCGGCCAGGAAGCCGAGCTGTCTGACACACCGGTGACCCCCGCGCACGTCGCGGAACTCGTCGCCCTCGTGGAGTCGAAGGCGATCACGGCGACCACCGCGAAGGAGGTCCTCGGCGTCGCGTTCGAGTCCGGCCAGATGCCGAAGGCGATCGTGGAGGCGCAGGGCCTGGGCGCCGTCAGCGACGAGGGCGCCATCGACGCCCTCGTGGTCGCGGCGATCGAGGCGAACCCGAAGCCGGTGGAGGACTACCGCGCCGGAAAGCAGAGCGCGATCGGGTTCCTCGTGGGCCAGGTGATGCGCGAAGCGAAGGGCCGCGCGGATGCCAACACCGTGTCGGAACTCCTGCGGAAGCACCTGGACGCCTGAGGTAACCGAACGCCTGACACCCCCCAACGTTCCTACTCCCGAGGCGGCACCTGCCAAGGACTCGTAACCGGCCATCAACGTTCCGCGGTTGACCGCGTGATCGGGCCGACCTTTACTTCTCCTCTGGGGCGGGCGACATCGAGGTTCGCTTGAGTCGCGACAATTTCACGAAGTGGCTGTACTTCGGACTGCACATCAAGCGGTGGCTGCTGCTGCTGCTGGTCGCCATCGCGATCATGGCGCTGGGCTTCGCGTACCTCCTCCGCGAGGCGTACACGACCTTCACGTTCCCGGAGTGGGCGTACTACGTCACGCTGCAGTTCATCCCGCGCTGGGCGCGTGGTCTGCTCTTCATCTCGGGTGCGGCCACCCTCACGCTGGTCGCCGCATGGAAGCTGAACCAGTCGGTCGCCCTCGCCGTCATGCCGCCCTCCAGTGCTCCGACGGACGTCTTCGACGCCGTCTACCGCAACCGCACGAGGGGGCGCGGGCCGAAGATCGTCGCCATCGGCGGCGGGACGGGCCTCTCGAACCTGTTGCGCGGTCTGAAGGAATACACCGCCAACCTCACCGCGATCGTGACCGTGGCGGACGACGGTGGTTCTTCCGGGAAGCTGCGGCAGAACCTGAAGGTGATCCCGCCGGGAGACATCCGCAACTGCATCGCCTCCCTCGCCGAGGCTGAACCCCTCGTCACGGAGCTCTTCCAGTACCGCTTCGATGAGCGCGCGGGCGACGGCCTCGCCGGCCACTCGTTCGGCAACCTGTTCATCGCCGCGATGGCAGAGGTCACGGGCAGCGTCGAGACCGCGATCGAGGAGACCTCGCGCGTGCTCGCCGTCCGCGGCCGCATCCTCCCCTCGAGCCTCGGCGACGTCGCCCTCGTCGCCCGTTGGGACGACGGCACGGAGGTCCGCGGCGAGTCCCACGTCCCGTCGCGAGGCGTCCCGCCGCAGGAGGTTCGCCTCGAACCCCGCGAGGTCGAGGCGAACCCGCTCGCCGTCGCGGCGATCCGGAACGCGGACCTGATCATCATCGGGCCCGGCAGCCTCTACACCTCGATCCTGCCGAACCTGCTGGTGCGGGGGATCAACCGCGCCCTGCAGGAGTCCAACGGCTACACCGTGTTCATCTCGAACGTCGCCACGCAGCACGGGGAGACGGACCACTACAACGCCGCGGATCACCTCGCGGTGCTGCGCCGGCACCTCGGCCGCGACGATGTCTGTGACGCGGTGCTCGCGAACAGCAACCTGCCCGCCGGGCCCCTCCCTGCCGAGTGGCAATCGCAGCCGGTGGTGGCGCCGGGCGACGGGGACTACGGCGCAGCGCGCCTCGTGCTCGCCGACCTCGTGGACTCCGAGAAGCGCTACCGCCACGACGCGGAACGCCTCGCCTCCTCGCTGATGCGCGCCTACTACGAGCGCGACCTGCGCGCGCAGGTGAGCGTGGCGTTCAAGGACGAAGTGAAGGACGAGGTGGCCGCCGGCTAGCCTGCCCCGAGGCGACCCCCGGCTGTTGCCGGGAACAAGTTGCTGCTGATGGTGGCGAGCCGTAGCCTGCTCTGACCATGGAACTACGCGACTTCCTGTCCATCGCCACCATCCTGATCTCCACCCTGCTCATCGTGCTCGTGCTGATGCAGGTACGCGGGACGGGGTTCGGCGCCGCGCTCGGCGGGCAGGATGCCTCCTTCCGGACGCGCCGAGGGATGCAGCGGTCCATGCACCGGCTGACGATCCTCGTGGTCATCGTCTTCATCGGCATCTCCGCCTGGAGCGTCGCGGCGTCTTAGCCGCGGCCCGGGCGCCCGATGCCGCCGGCCCTCTCCACCCTCCTCACCAACATCCACCGTCGAGGTGCCCTCACCGCCCTGCTCGCGGTCGGTGTCGCGACGCTCGCGATCGGCTGGCTCGCGGCGGACGAGGCAGCTGGCTCCTCCACGACCGTGTACCGCGAGGCCGTCCTCGGCACCCCGACGCGCATCAACCCCCTCGCGGAGCACGCAACCCAGGCGGAGGCCGACCTCACCGCCCTCATCTTCAGCGGCCTGACCCGCCTGAGGGCGGACGGCGCGCCGGAGCCCGACCTCGCCGAGCGCTGGGAGGTGACGGACGACCGGCTCACCTACACCTTCCACCTGAGGCCCAACGTCACCTGGCATGACGGCGCGGCATTCGACGCCCAGGACGTCGCCTACACCATCGGCCGCATCCAGGCGGAGGACTTCAACGGCCCGGCTGCGCTCAAGGCGGAGTGGGAGGGCGTCCAGGTCTTCGTGGACGACGCCCTCACGGTGCTCATCCGCCTGCCGGAGCCCGCGGCCGACTTCCTCGTGCGGGCCACGCTCGGCCTCCTGCCGGAACATCTCCGTGAGCAGATGGAGGCAGGACAGGGCTTCGACACCCGCCCGTTCGACCGCGAACCGGTGGGGACCGGCCCCTACCGCCTCACCTCGCTGAGCGATGGCAGCGCGCGGCTGCGCCACAACACCTCGTACTTCCGGGGGACGCCCCCCATCACCGAGCTCGTCCTGCGCTTCGCGGAGTCCGAGGCCGAACAGCTCGATTGGATCGAGGCCGGCGAGGTGGACGCCGCCCTCCTCCCGGACTTCGTCGAGGCCGCGGCGATCGAGGGCGTCACCGCCACGCGCTCCTCGCTGACCGCGACGCGCCTGACCACGGACGCGCAGACCATCCTCTACTTCAACAACCAGCGCGGTCCGCTCACGGACGCACGGACGCGCGCGGCGCTCGCCGCCTCGGTGGACACGGTCGCCCTCGTCGAGGGCAGCGCGACGCCACAGGTCCCGGGCGCCGGCGTGGTCCCGCCCGACTCCTACCTCCACGCCGAGCCCGGCGACGTGCTCTCCGAGGACGCCGACGCGGGAGGCGAGCCGCCCCCCGCCGATGCGGAGTCACTCTGGGCCGCCGCCCAGTGGGAACGCGACGCCGAGGGCCGGCGCATCCGCGACGGCGAACCGCTGACACTGGAGCTCGTGACAAACGGCGAGCCCGCGCGCACCGCGCTCGCGGAGGGCCTCGTACGCCAGTTCGCGGAAGCGGGTGTCACCGTGGAACTGGTGACAGCGCCTGCGCAGCGCGTGGTGAATGAGTACCTGCGCACCGGCAACTACGACCTCGCGCTGTTCGGGTGGGAGACCCCTCCGGACCCGGACCCCTACGCGGCGTGGCATACCTCGCAGATCGGCCTCGGGAACGTCGCCGCGTTCAGCGACCCGGAGGCGGACGCGCTGATGGAGGCCGCCCGTACCTCGCTCGACGTCGCGGAGCGGCGCGAGCTGTACGGTCTCTTCCAGGCGCGGTTCGAGGAGCTCGGCGCGAGCGTGGTGATCGCCTACCCGACGATGACCTACGTCCACCCCTCAGGCCTCGCGGGGTTCGAGCCGATGCTGCTCGTCGACCCGGCGAGCCGTTTCCAGGACATCACCCGCTGGAGGATCGCAGACTGATGGTGACGCGATGGTGACCCGCATCGTCTTCTTCGGCTCCCCCGACTACGCCGTCCCCAGCCTCCGCGCCTGCCTCGGCCTCCCGGACGCCGCGGTGGTTGCCGTGGTCACCCAGCCGGACCGCCCGAGGGGCCGCAGTGGCGCACCACAGATGACGGCGGTGAAACTCGCGGCCGTCGCCGCCGGCGTCACCACGTTCTTCCAGCCCGAGAAGGTGCGCCGCGACACCACCGAGGCGCTCCGCGCGCTGGCGCCGGACGTGGGCGTCGTGGCCGCCTCCGGCCACATCCTGCCCAACCACCTGCTGGAGGCCTTCCCGTACCAGGTCGTGAACGTGCACGCCTCGCTGCTGCCGCGCCACCGCGGCGCGTCGCCGGTCGCGAGCGCGATCCTCGCGGGGGACGTCAGCAGCGGCGCGACGATCATGCGCGTCGTCCGCGAGGTGGACGCGGGCCCGATCCTCGCGCAGGTCGAGACGCACATCGACCCGCTCGACACCGCCGGCACGCTCACGGATCGCATCGCCGACCTCGGCGCGCAGCTCCTCGCCCACACCCTCCCCCGCTGGGTCGCCGGCGAGGTCGAGGAGCGCCCACAGGACGCCTCGGAGGCCACGTTTGCCCCCAAGCTCTCGAGGGCGGACGGCACGATCGACTGGTCGCAGCCCGCCGAGGCGATCTGGCGGCGCGTCCGCGCCTTCCACCCCTGGCCCCTCGCCACCACCACCTACCGAGGCGAACCGTTCCTCGTCCACCAGGCGTGGCCGGTCGACCTCCCCGCCGCGTTTACCTCGGACGTCGCGCCCGGCACCGTCCTCCCCGGCGACGGGGAGGACCTCACCCCGCTCCTCCCTGGCCGCACCGCGCGCGCCCTCGTCGCCTGCGGCACGGGCGCCCTCGCGCTGCTGGAGGTGCAACGCCCCGGCAAGCGCCCCACCCCGATCGAGGCCTACCTCAACGGGGACCGGGAGCTGATCGGCAGCCGCCTCGGGTAGGCCTCGTCACGCCCGTATCGGCAGGAAGCACGTACGCTGGATCGATGACCCGACATCTCCTGGACCTGTCGCTCGAAGACCTCGAGGCGGAGCTCGCCTCGTGGGGTGAGCCGGCGTTCCGCGCGAAGCAGATCGCGCAGTGGGCGCTGCGGCACGGCGCGACCACGTTCGAGGAGATGACGAACCTCCCGGCTGCCCTCCGCGCCCGGCTCGCCGAGGCATTCGAGATCGCGACGCTCCCGGTCATCGCGGAGCGCACGGCGGACGACGGGGCGACGACGAAGGTGCTCCTGGACCTCGGCCCCTCCACTGGCACGCAGAGCGACGCCGTCGAGGCGGTCCGCATGGACTACGAGAGCGGCGACGAAGATCCCGAGGCGGGCGCCCTCCCCGACCGCACGACGGTGTGCGTCTCCACGCAGGTGGGATGCGCCATGGGCTGCACGTTCTGCGCCACGGGCCAGCAGGGCTTCACGAGGAACCTGAGCGCCGCCGAGATCCTTGCGCAGGTGTTGCACTTCACCCGCCAGCGGCGCGTCACCAACGTGGTGTTCATGGGCATGGGCGAGCCGCTGGCGAACTACGACGCCACTGTCGCCGCGATCCGCTGGATGGTGCGGCCGGAGGGCCTCGACATGCGCCAGCGAGGCATCACCGTCTCCACGGTGGGCCTCGTGAGGGCCATCGACCGGCTCGGTGACGAGGGGTTCCAGATCGGCCTCACGGTCTCCCTCCACGCGCCCGACGACGACCTCCGTCGCCAGCTCATTCGCACGGCGGGCGGCACCAGCATCGACGAGCTCATCGAGGCGTCACGGGGCTACGTCGCGAAGCGCGGTCGGCGCGTCACCTTCGCGTATGCCTTGCTGGACCACGTGAACGACTCACCGGAGCAGGCGCGCGCCCTCGCGGCCCGCATCCGCGGCATCCAGGCACACGTGAACCTGATCCCGTACAACCCCACGGCCGGCCCCGGCCTGCGTCCGCCGAGCCGCGAGCGCGTCCGCGCCTTCCAGCGCGAGCTGCAGGCGCACGGCGTGAACGCCACGGTGCGCGTCGAGCGTGGCCAGGAGATCGCCGCCGCCTGCGGCCAGCTGCGCACGGACGTCATGAAGCAGAACGCCGCCCCGCTCGAGTTGAGCGGGACGGCGTTCCAGAGGTCTGAACCCAGCGAGTAATGCGCTAGTCGTCCGAGGCAGCGGCCTCCTCGGCGGGGGCTTCCTCGCCACCCTCGGCCGCGGCTTCGCCCTCGGCCTGCTCGCCCTCGACGATGCCCTCCTCGTCGGAGGAGTCCAGCGCCAGGCGCGGGCGGGTGATGGCGGCGAGCAGCGTGTCCGGGTCGGAGACCACCTCGACGCCGGCGCCGGTCTTGACGTCCTTCGCGTAGAGGTAGGTGTCGAACTCGGTCAGCGAGTCCATGGACACCTCGAGCGCGATCGGCATGTCGGCCGGCAGGGCCTCGACGACCACGCTGTCCGCGTGCATCACGAAGACGCCGCCCAGGTCACGGACGGCCGGCGACTCACCGACGAAGTGCACCGGCACGGGGCCCGAGATCTTGCGGCTCAGGTCCACCTGATAGAAGTCCACGTGCCACAGCTGGCGGGAAACCGGGTCCTGGTCGACCTGCTTCACCACCACGGGGCGAGGCTTGCCCTCACCCTCCACCTGGATGGTGATGAGCGCGTTGTATCCGTGCGCGTTCATCAGATCGCGGGCGACCACGTACGGCAGCTGCACGGCGACCGACTCGATGCCGCGACCGTAGATCGAGGCAGGAAGGACACCGTCACGGCGAAGGCGCTTCACGGCCTTTCCGACGACGGTGCGGGGCTGGACCTGGTAAGCGTCAGGCATAAGGTGCGTCCTCGGGAGATCAGGAGTCAGCACCCAACACGGATGCCGCAGGAAACGAACGTTAACGTTACCCACGGCATCCATCACGATCAACGCTCGGGACCGACCTCGGAGGTCAGACCTCGATCAGGCGGCGTCAGACATCCTTCACGTCCATCGACCCCTGCCCGTCGGTGTGGCCACCGGGGGCCTTGGGATTCTCGATCTCGCCGCGCCAGCCACCGGTGGCGGCGCCGCGTTCCTCGATGAACTGCTTGAAGTTCTTCAGGTCTTCCTCGACGTTCCGGTCGACCATACCGAGGGCGTCCCCGGCCTTCTGGAGGACGCCCTCCGGCTCGTAGGACAACTCCACGTGGACCTGGGTCTGGTTCGCACCAACCGGATCGAAACGCACGAGGCCGTAGTTCATCGCGCCGCCGACAGACTTCCAGACGATCTTGTCGTCTGGCACCTGCTCCGCGATCTCCGCGTCCCACTCGACCTCCTGGCCGCCGATCTTGGCCTTCCAGTGGAGCCGCCGGTCGTCGAGCTGCTTCACGTGCTCGACGTTCGACATGAACTGAGGGAACTCCTCGAACTGCGTCCACTGGTTGTAGACCTGCTGGAGGGGTGCCTCGACGACGATCTCACTTGCTGCACGGGCCATAAGTCCGCTCCTTTCGCGGGCTCGGGTAGTTGCAGCCACCATCCGGGCACGGGGGTGACTGCCGCGCAACCACCCCCGCCCCGCCGTATCAACGGCATGACGGTGCCACCTCGCGATTCCGCACTCGTCGAGGGCTTCGAGGCGGCCGAGGAGCGCTGGTAGGATGCGGCGGTGACTACGCTCCGGACACTGCTGGGGGTCGATGTCGGCGGGACGTTCACGGACTTCCTGCTCTGGGAGGACGACGGCTCCGAGGACGGCCGCGTCCGCGTCCACAAGCGCCCCTCCACGCCGGACGACCCCGGCCGCGCCGTCCTCGAGGGGATCGACCACCTCGGCGTGACTCCGGACCTCGTCGTGCACGGCACCACCGTCGCGACGAATGCCGTCCTCCAGCGGCGCGGAGCGCGCACCGCGCTCGTCACCACCGAGGGCTTCCGCGACCTCCTGGTGATCGGGCGGCAGACCCGGCCGCACATCTACGACCTCGAGCCCGAGACGCCAGAGCCCCTCGTCGACCCCGCGCTCACCTTCGAGTGCACGGGCCACCTCCGTCCGGACGGCACCATCGAGGTGCCCTGGAGCGCCGAGGAAGCGCGCACCCTCCTGGCACAGGCGGAGGCCGCGGGCGCCGAGGCCGTCGCCGTCTCCCTGCTCTACGCCTACCTCGACCCGTCGCTCGAGCAGACATTCCGGGAGGCGCACGAAGCATCGGGCTCGGCGCTCTTCCTCTCGCTCTCCTCGGAGGTCTCTCCGGAGTACCGGGAGGTCGAGCGCACGGCGACGACGGCGCTGAACTCCTACATCGGGCCGGTGATGTCGCAATACCTGCGCCACCTGGGCGAGGGCGTCGCGGAGCGCGGCGTCCGCACGCTGCACATCGTGCAGAGCGACGGCGGCGCCGCGAGCACGGGGCGCGCCTCGGAGCGCCCGGTCTCGACGCTGCTGTCCGGCCCCGCGGCGGGCGTCCACGGCGCGTTCGAGGTCGCCCGCGCGGCCGGATTCGACCGGATCATCACCTTCGACATGGGCGGGACCTCCACCGACGTCGCCCTCTGCGACGGCTCCGTCCCCACCCGTGCGGACGTGGTCGTCGGCGACTTCCCTGCGAGGACCCCGGTGGTGGACGTGCACACCGTCGGCGCGGGCGGCGGCTCGATCGCGCGCCTCGATGCCGGCGGCGCGCTGCGTGTCGGGCCCGAGTCCGCGGGCGCCGTCCCCGGACCGGCCTGCTACGGCACGGGGGAGGACTTCACCGTCACCGACGCGCAGGCCGTCCTCGGCCGGCTGGGGGCACACGGCGCGCTCGCCGGCTCGATGACCCTCGATCTCGACCGCGCGCGGGCCGCGGCAGTGCCCTTCCGAAACGCCCTCGGCGCGGACGGGGGCGACGAAGTCGCCGCGGCGGAGGCCGTCCTCAGCGTGGCGACCGCGAACATGGAGCGCGCCCTGCGGGTGGTCTCCGTGCAACGCGGCCACGACCCCCGAGAGTTCACGCTCATCCCGTTCGGCGGCGCGGGGCCCCTCCACGCCTGCGCGCTCGCCGATGCGTTGGAAATGCCGCGCATCCTCGTCCCCGCGATGCCCGGCGTCCTCGCCGCGCTCGGCGCGGTGCAGAGTGACCTCACCGCGACCCGCACCCGATCCGTGCTCCGGCCCCTCGCCGAGGCGCACCGTGACGCCCTTGCTGCCGCGCTGCGCGAGGTGGGCGAGGAGGCCCGGACCGCCCTCGACCACCCGAGCGCCGAGGTGCGCTACGCGCTGGACCTGCGGTACGCAGGCCAGTCCTACGAGCTGACGATCGAGGTCCCCGACCCGGCATCCCCTCTCGACGCGGCGGGCGCCTTCCACGCGGCGCACGAGCAGCGCTTCGCGCATGCCGACGCAAGCGCGCTCGTCGAGGCGGTGAATGTCCGCGCCGTGGCGCGCGTGCCCTCGGAGCGGCCGGTCCCCGTACCACCACCGGGCTCTGGCGCTCGGGTGGTCGCCACCACCCGCGTCGTCGTCGAGGGCCGTGAGCACGAGACAGCGGTGTACCAGCGCGACGACTTCGCGCCCGGCGATGTCATCGAGGGGCCCGCGATCGTCGTGCAGTTGGACTCCACCACGCTCGTCGAGCCCGGGTGGACCGCCCGCGCGGACGCGTACGGGAACCTCATCCTCGAACGCACGATCGAGGAGGCGCGCGCGTGACGCTCTCCGCCTCCGACATCTCGATCGCGGACGCCGCGCTCACCTCGGTCGCCGAGGAGATGGGCGAGGCCCTCGGGCGGACCGCCTACTCCCCCAACATCAAGGAGCGGCGTGATCACTCCTGCGGCGTCTTCAACGCTGCCGGGGAGATGGTGGCGCAGGCCGCCCACATCCCCGTGCACCTCGGCGCGATGCCGGCGGCCGTGCGGCAGGTGCTCGACCTCGCGCCGTTCGCCCCGGGCGACGTGCTCGCACTGAACGACCCGTTCCTCGGCGGTACGCACCTCCCCGACCTCACGACGATCGCCCCCGTCTTCGCCGAGGGCGTCCCACACGCACCAGGCGACCAGCCGATCGCGTTCGTCGCGACGAGGGCGCACCACGCCGACATCGGCGGCATGGCGCCGGGATCGATGCCGGTCGCGACCGAGCTGCTACAGGAAGGCCTCGTCGTGCCGCCGATCCGGCTCGTGGACGCCGGACGGCCCAACGAGGCGGCCATCGCCCTCATCGTCCGCAACTCCCGAGCACCCGAGGAGCGGCGCGGCGACCTCCGCGCCCAGCTCGCCGCGACTGCCCTCGGGGCGCGTCGCCTCGAGGCGCTGGCGTCACGCTTCGGCGTCGAGGGCCTCCGCGAGCGCTTCGACGCCCTCCTCGACCACGGGGAGCGGGTGATCCGCGCGGTCATCTCCGAGATCCCGGACGGCCGGTATGAGTTCGAGGACATGCTGGAGATCCCATGGGCCCTGCCGGAGGGCTACGCCGGCTGGACGCCTCTCCACGCGGTCATCCACCTCACGCTCACCGTCGAAGGCGACACGATGCACTTCGACTTCACGGGGACGAGTCCGGAGACGGACCGCGCCTCCCTCAACGCCGTCGCCGCCGTCACCCGCTCCGCCTGCTACTACACCGTGCGCTGCCTCGCCGGCCGCGATGCCCCCGCGAACGAGGGTTGCTACCGCCCGGTCAGCTTCACCCTCCCGGAGCGCTCGCTCGTCGCCGCCGGTCCGCCGAGGGCGGTCAGCGCAGGTAACGTGGAGACGAGCCAGCGCATCGTGGATGTCGCCCTCGGCGCGCTCGCCCAGGCGCTCCCGGAGCGCATCCCGGCTGCCTCGCAGGGGACGATGAACAACATCACGATCGGTGGCTACGACTCCGCGCGAGGCCGCCCGTACGCCTACTACGAGACGATCGCCGGCGGCGCAGGTGGCGGGCCGACGCGCGACGGCCGCTCCGGCGTGCATACGCACATGACGAACACCATGAACACCCCCGTGGAGGCGCTCCCCCTCGCGTACCCGTTCACAGTCGAGCGGTACGAGTTGCGTCGGGGCACCGGCGGTGCGGGGTGGCACTCCGGCGGCGACGGCCTCGTGCGGGAGTACCGCTTCCACGACCGCGCAACCGTCACCATCGTCAGCGAACGCCGCGCGAGCGGACCGTGGGCCCTCCACGGCGCGGCCCCCGGACGCCCCGGACGCAACACCGTCATCCGCGCGGACGGCGCCTCGGAAGACCTCGGCGCCCGCGCGCAGGTCGAGGTAGGACCGGGCGACCGAGTCCGCATCGAGACGCCGGGTGGCGGCGGCTGGGGCCGCCGCCGGCGTCGAGGGGCACCCACGCCGCCGACGAACCCAGTGCCGTAAGGTCGGAGAGCGTCACCCGGCGAGGATTCGCCACAGTCCTGCAAGGCGTACCCGCGCCAAGTGGCTATACTCGAACCATCGGGCACGGACCCGACCACCACTCGCGGACGACACTCATGGCGAAGAACAACGACCGGCTCGAGCGCGAGATCAACGAGATCCTCGGCAATATCGAGCAGTTCCCCGACGCCGGGAGTCGCGCGAAGCGCAACCGCCGCAAGAGCGTCAACCGAGTCACGTCCCGCATCGCCGACATCCAGCGAGGCATCGCGCGGCGCATGGGCCACATCTCCGTGTCCCAGCTCATGCTCGCGTCCTTCCTCATGATCCTGTTCGCCTTCTTCTTCCGCGGACGCGGCCTGCCTCCCACCTTCGCGTCCTGGATCCTGCTCGGGGGCGTGATCCTGTTCGTCAGCACCTTCGTCGTCATGCTCTTCGGCCCGCGCGGTCGAGGTGGCGGCTCCGCCCCGCAGCGCTGGCGCGGCCGCACGATCGAGTACCGCTCCGGCAGTTCGTTCCCTGACCGCATCCGCCACTGGTGGTCCTCGAGGGCCCGCCGCTAGTCCATACGCTCGCCCTCCCACCCACTGGAGTCGGAGTCGCCGTTGTCCCCCACGCCGCCGAGCGTGCCGCGCACACTCATGCTCGCCGCCACGGTCGCGCTCCTTGCGGCCACTGTCGCCTGCTCTGACGGTCCCACCGAGGCCGGCGACGCCGCCACCCCGTCCACCTTCGCCGCGACCGCCAGCTCCGATGCCCCCGGCACCGCTACCGCCGCGACGCCTGCCTCGGACAGCGGCACACCGACGGCGGCCGCTCCCTCCCCGACGGCGACGGCAGCCCTCGAGAGCAGCGCCGCTCCACCCGCCCCCGTCGCCACGCCGGATACCGGCCGTGCGATGGAGCACATCCGCCACCTCTCGGAGGGCATCGGACCCCGCCCGGCGGGCAGTGAGCAAGAGCGGGAGGCCGCGGACTACATCGCGACGCAGCTCGATACCGCCGGCTACGACACCCAGATCGAGGAGTTCACCTTCGAGGCGGAGCGAGACGACTCCGTCGTCGAGCTACCCGGAGGCGTCCTCCTGCGCGGCCTCGCGATGCAGGGCTCCCCGAACGGCGAGGCCGCCGGGACGGCCGTCCATGCCGGCCTCGGACGGCCGGAGGACCTCGCGGGCGGGGACTTGCGTGGCAAGGTCGTGATCTTCGAGCGCGGCACCGTCACCTTCGGCGACAAGGCGCGCGCCGCGGAGGCGGCCGGCGCCATCGGTGTCATCATCGTGAACGACGAGCCCGGTCTGTTCCTCGGCTCCCTCGGCGACGACACCGAGGTCTCCATCCCCGTCATCGGCGTGGCGGGCGAGGATGGCGACGTGCTGGAGGAGGCGATCGGCGAGCGGATCTCGGCGATCGCGGACGCCGGACGCGAGACCACCACCTCGCAGAACGTGGTCGGTCGTCACGGCGACCGGTGCTTCGCCTACCTCGGCGCCCACTACGACAGCGTCACCGTCAGTCCTGGTGCGAACGACAACGCCAGCGGCACTGCCGTGGCGTTGGAGGTCGCGCGCGCGAACCCCGTGGACGGCCTCTGCGTCGTCCTCTTCGGCGCGGAGGAGCTCGGGCTGTTTGGGTCGCAGGATTACGTCGCGAACCACCTCGCCGGGACCGGGCGCTTTATGCTGAACGTGGACATGGCCGGCCGCTGGGACGGCCCGGTGGTGGTCGGCAACGATGACCTGACCGACGAGATCTTGGCCGCCCTCGACAACGCGGGCGTCGAGGGGTTCGAGAACGGGGCGTTCCCGCCCTACGCCTCCTCTGACCACGTCTCGTTCGCCTCGGTCGGCGTCCCCTCCGTCACGTTCAACGCCGGCGACGACCGCGCGATCCACACCGCGCAGGACACCATGGACCGCATCGACGAGGGTGCGGTCGGGCGATTCCTCGCCGCAGTAGATGCCGCCCTCGACGCGCTCGTGGACCGACACGCGAATGTGCTGGCGCGTTGACGGTTAGGGTTGAGGAGATCCGAGACGGTTTCGGCGCTTGTTTCGCCGACGCGCTCTCGCGTACGATGTAATCGTGGAATCGCCTATGCGCCTACGCACATTCTCGATCGCCCTCGGCTCCCTGCTCGCCATCGGGGTCCTCGGCGCGTGCAACGGTGGCGACGACGGCACACCGACCGCTGGCTCCACCGCGGTAGCCGACAACACCCCCGCCCCCACGGCGACCGCGCTCGCGGAGGTCCCTGACCCGATCATCGTGACCGGTGGCGCCCTCCCGGGCGGCGGAGGCACCGAGGAAGCCGCGGAGTACGTCGTCGAGGCCGGCGACAGCCTCGGTGCGATCTCCTCGCGGTTCGGCGTGGACGCGGATCTCATCCGCGAGGCGAACGACATCGAGGGCGACCAGATCTTCGTCGGGCAGACGCTGCTCATCCCGCGTGGCGGTTCAGCGCCGAGCACCAGCAGCACTGCGACGGCGACGCCGACACCTCCTGCGGACAACGGCGGCGACGACGATGACGAGACCCCGGGCGGCGGCCTGTCCGAAGACGGGACCACGTACACCGTCCAGGAGGGTGACACCGCCTTCGGCATCGCGCTCGAGTTCGACACCACGGTGGAAGCCCTCGCCGCGGCGAACGGCATGACCGAGGACGAGATCACCGACCTGCAGATCGGCCAGGAGATCCAGCTCCCGACACCCCAGTAGCCCGCCTCCCCGTCAGTGGCGCGGTCGGCGGCGATAGCGGTCCGGATGACGTTCGCTCCATCCCGCGCGAGTAGCCCCGAACACCGCTAGCCTTATCGTTGTCCCGCGTCGACACCCGTTTGCGAGCACTGTGGAGCGCCCTCGGCCGCTTCGGTGCGCGCCGGGGTCCGGTCGCCCGAGCGCACGAAGGAGTGGTCCATGACGATCGAGGAGAGCCTCGAGAAGTTGCAGGCGCTGAAGGCGCGCGCCGCCCTGGGTGGTGGCGAAGAGCGCATCGAGGCTCAACATCAGCGCGGCAAGCTCACCGCCCGTGAGCGCATCGACGCGCTGCTCGATCCCGGCTCCTTCGAGGAGATGGACGCCCTGGCCCACGACTACGAGGACGACGGCGTCCAGTACTACGGCGACGCCGTGGTCACCGGCTGGGGCAAGATGGACGGCCGGACGGTCTGTGTCTTCGCGCAGGACTTCACCGTCTTCGGCGGCTCCCTCGGCGCCGTCGTCGGCATCAAGATCGCCAAGCTCATGGACGTCGCCACCAAGACCGGAGTCCCGGTCATCGGCCTGAACGACTCCGGAGGCGCCCGCATCCAGGAGGGCGTCGACGCCCTGGCCGGGTACGGGGAGATCTTCTTCCGGAACGTGCAGGCCTCCGGCGTCATCCCGCAGATCAGCGTGATCATGGGCCCCTGCGCGGGTGGGGCGGTCTACTCGCCCGCCCTCACGGACTTCATCTTCATGGTCGAGCAGACCTCCCAGATGTTCCTCACGGGGCCGGACGTCATCGCCTCCGTGACCGGCGAGATCACCACCGTGGAGGAACTCGGCGGCGCCGCCTCGCACGTCTCGAAGTCGGGCGTGGCGCATTTCTCCTCGCCGAACGAGACGGACTGCCTGGAGGAGGTGAAGCGCCTCCTCTCCTACCTCCCGTCCAACAACATGGACGACCCGCCGTTCGAGGAGACGGGTGACCCGGTGGACCGCCGCCTGGACGACGTCCTGAACGTGGTGCCGGGTGAGGCCGACCAGCAGTACGACGTGCGCGACGTCATCGAACGCGTGGTCGACAACGGCGAGTTCATGGAGGTCCACGAGTACTTCGCACCGAACATCGTGTGCGGCCTGGGGCGCATCGCCGGCCACCCCGTTGGGGTCGTCGCCAACCAGCCGCTCTACCTCGCGGGTGTCCTCGACATCGACTCGTCGAGGAAGGCCGCGCGCTTCGTGCGGTTCTGTGACTCCTTCAACATCCCGATCGTGACGCTGGTCGACGTGCCCGGCTTCCTCCCCGGGGTGTCGCAGGAGTACGGCGGCATCATCACCCACGGCGCGAAGCTCGTGTACGCCTACGCCGCCGCCACCGTGCCGAAGGTGACCGTGATCCTGCGCAAGGCCTTCGGCGGCGCGTACGACGCGATGGGCTCGAAGCACCTGGGCGCGGACGTGAACTACGCCTGGCCCACGGCGGCGATCGCCGTCATGGCCGGCTCACAGGCCGTGAACATCATCGGCCGCCGCGAGATCCAGGCCGCCGACGACCCCGAGGCCGAGCGCAAGCGCCAGATCGAAGACTACCGACTGCGCCTGGAGCACCCGTACATCGCGGCCGCGGAGGGCTACATCGACGACGTGATCGACCCGCGCGACACGCGCGTGAAGATCGCGCATGCGCTGGAAATGCTGCGGACCAAGTCGGTCTCCGTCCCGCCCAAGAAGCACGGCAACATCCCGCTCTAGGAAGCCACGCAAACACACACATCACGCGTCACACCACGGGCGAGCCTGTTCACCTCGACAGGCTCGCCCGCGTTGCTTCCCGCGTCCGTGTCGTACGATCCCGGCCGTGGAGCGCACACATGCCCTCGCTGAGCGACCTCGTCGAGCAGACCGATCCTGACGATCCGCGGCGCGCGGTCCTGGAGGCGATCCTCAACTCCGGACTCGTCCTCACCCTCCGCGACGGCTCCGGCGTCTTCCAGTCCACCTCCAGTGTCATCGCGAGCTCCCTCGGGCGGGGTGGGAACGAGACCGGCGCCGAGGGCCGCCAGTTCGTCGCCGGGCAGCGCTTCTTCGACGACCTGGGACGCGAACTGGTGCGCTCCGACCACCCTGCCCAGGTGGTCCGCCGGACGGGCATCCCGCAGCGCCACCGCACCATCGGCCTCCGGGCGGAGAACGGCCGCGAGGTCTGGTTGCAGATGTCCTACATGCCGCTGGAGGCCAGCCCGGAGGGCTGGAGCGTCCTCGGTGTCGGCGCGCTGCTTCCCACCGGCTTCCGCACCCCGTTCGAGCGCGCCGAGGACCACTCCACGTACGAGGGCCACCTCCTGCGGTTCGCGATCGAGATCGCCGGGGTGCGACTCCCCCGCGAGGAGCTCGCCGCGCGGATGCGCTCCGTGGTCGACGCCATCGTGCCTGCGCCCGCCTCCACGCTGCTCATGGAGCGGCGCGGAAGCGACGGGATGCTCTCCCCGGTCTCGAGCCACCAGTCGGACCCGCTCCCCCGCCGCTTCACGCTCAGCCCCGACGCGATCGGGCGGTGGGACCGGAACACCACCGTCTACCAGGACGACGTCCGCCCCTCGGCGGTGGTCGGGCCTCGCATCGCCGTCGAGTACGACCAGCCGGTCCGGAGTCTCGCGCTCGTCCCCGTGCGCTCCGGCCGCGAGCGGATCGCCTCGCTCGTCATGTCCTCGCCGGAGCCGCAGGCGCTCACCCTGGAGCAGATCGCCGCGCTGGAGGCCCTCGCCACCCTCGCCGGGCCGATGCTCATCCCCTCGCCCGAGGAATAACGCGGAATGACGTGGAATAACGGGTCGCGTCCCCCTCTAGGTCCGCGGCGGCTCGGCGGTACGGCACGTTGGCGATATACTCCGCCCGCCTGTCGGGAGGACGCCCTACGCCCGGGCCCAACGGGCCTGACGAGCAGCCACCATGCGTGGCCACTCCCAGGCGTCGCGGGAAGGGGGCCCCGACCTCAGCGCCCCCTCGCCGACCACAGGGCCGACCGACGGGGCGCCGACCAGAGGGCCATCCTGCGGGCCGCCTCGGATTCCACGCGACGGCGACCTCGGATCGGTGTGAGGAGTACCCATGGCGAAGATCCCGGTGAAGAACCCTGTCGTCGAGCTCGACGGCGATGAGATGACGCGCATCATCTGGGGGTTCATCAAGGAACGCCTGATCCTGCCGTACCTGGACATCCAGCTCGAGTACTACGACCTGGGCATGGAGCACCGCGACGCTACGGACGACCAGGTCACCGTGGACGCCGCGAACGCGATCAAGCGGCACGGGGTGGGCGTGAAGTGCGCCACCATTACCCCGGACGAAGCCCGCGTGGAGGAGTTCAAGCTTAAGAAGATGTGGAAATCCCCCAACGGGACCATCCGCAACATCCTGGGCGGCACCGTCTTCCGCGAGCCGATCATCTGCACCAACATCCCGCGCATCATCCCGAACTGGACCGAGCCGATCGTCATCGGCCGTCACGCCCACGGTGACCAGTACCGTGCGACCGACTTCCTGGTCCCCGGCGCCGGCAAGCTGAAGATGACCTGGACCCCCGAGGGCGGTGGCGAGGGACTGGACTTCGAGGTCCAGGACTTCGAGGGCCCGGGCATCGCGATGGGCATGTACAACACGGACGAGTCCATCTACGGCTTCGCCCGCGCCTGCTTCAACTACGCCGTGGGCCGCAACTACCCGCTCTACCTCTCCACGAAGAACACGATCCTGAAGGCCTACGACGGCCGCTTCAAGGACATCTTCGAAGAGGTCTACCAGCAGGAGTTCAAGGCCACCTTCGACCAGGCCGGACTCGCCTACGAGCACCGACTGATCGACGACCTGGTCGCGCAGGTCCTCAAGTGGAACGGCGGCATCGTCTGGGCCGCGAAGAACTACGACGGCGACGTCCAGTCGGACATCGTCGCGCAGGGCTTCGGCTCGCTGGGCATGATGTCCTCCGTCCTGATGACGCCTGACGGCGACACCGTGGAGGCCGAGGCCGCCCACGGCACGGTCACGCGGCACTACCGCCAGCACCAGGCCGGCCAGGAGACCTCCACCAACCCGGTCGCCTCGATCTTCGCGTGGACCCGAGGGCTCGCCCACCGCGCGAAGCTGGACGACAACTCGGACCTCGCCACCTTCGCCTCCGCCCTGGAGGAAGTCTGCGTCGCCACGATCGAGGGCGGCCAGATGACGAAGGACCTCGCCATCCTCGTCGGCCCGGACCAGCCGTGGCTCACCACGCAGCAGTTCCTCGCCGCGCTGGACGAGAACCTGCAGGCGAAGATGGCCAGCTAGCGCAATCACCGTCCGAGGGCGTCCGCCAGCTCCTCGACCGGTTCGGGATGAGGGGCTGCGGACGCCTTCGAGCGTGACGACCACAGGAAGGGCCGGTGGCGGGCGGAATCCGTGCGCCGGCCCGGCACGAAGGGATACTCCCCTGGCTCGCTCGAAGGTAACGATCGTCGGCGCCGGCAACACCGGCGCGACCATGGCCCAGATCCTCGCCGGCCGCGGACACGCGGACGTGACGCTCATCGACATCGTGGAGGGCCTCCCGCAGGGGAAGGCGCTGGACCAGGCGGAGTCGCTCCCGTGGGTGCGATCCTCGGCCACCATCACCGGCACCAACAACTGGGATGACACCGCGGACTCCGATGTCGTGGTCATCACCTCCGGCGTCGCCCGCAAGCCCGGCATGACGCGCGAGGACCTGCTCGGCACGAACGCCGGCATCGTTCGCGCCGTGGTGTCGGAGGCCGCGAAGCGGTCGCCGAACGCCGTCCTCGTGATCTTCGCGAACCCGATGGACGCCATGTGCCACGTAGCGCTGGAGGCCTCCGGCTTCCCGAAGGAGCGCGTCGTCGGCCAGGGCGGCATGCTGGACACGGCCCGCTACCGCACCTTCATCGCGATGGAGACCGGCGCGTCCGTGAAGGACGTCTCCGCGTGGGTCCTCGGCGGCCACACGGAGGCCACCATGGTCCCGATCGTCTCGAACGCCACCGTCGGAGGGGTACCGCTCACCCAGCTCCTCTCGGAGGAGAAGGTGAAGGTCGTCGTTGCCCGCGCGCAGCGCGGCGGTGCTGAGATCGTGGACCTGCTCAAGACCGGCTCCGCGTTCGTCGCCCCGGCGGTCGCCACCATCGAGATGGTGGAGGCCATCCTCCTCGACGAGCGGCGCATCCTCCCCTGCGCGGCGTACCTGGAGGGCCAGTACGGCGTGGACGGCGGCTACGTCGGCGTCCCGCTGCGCCTCGGCGCGGGCGGCATCCAGGAGATCTTCGAGATCGCGCTGTCCGAGGACGAGACGGCCGCGATGAAGGTGGCCGGCGAGGCCGTCAAGGAACTCGTCGCCGCCACCCCGAAGGGCTGAGACTCGTGCTCGACTCCTCGAACCTGGGCACCCGCACCGAGACCGACACCTTCGGCCCGATCGAGGTCGACGCCAGCCGCTACTGGGGCGCTCAGACCCAGCGGTCGCTGGAGAACTTCAAGATCGGCATCGAGCACATGCCGCGCCCGCTGATCCGCGGGTTCGGCATCGTGAAGTACGCCTCCGCGGAGGTGAACGAGGCGCTGGGCAAGCTGCCCGCCGACCTCGCCGGCACGATCAAGGCCGCGGCGCAGGAGGTCATCGACGGTTCGCTCGATGACCACTTCCCGCTCGTGATCTGGCAGACGGGCTCCGGCACGCAGACCAACATGAATGTGAACGAGGTCATCTCCAACCGCGGGATCGAGATGGCCGGGGGCGAGATGGGCTCCAAGAAGCCCATCCACCCCAACGACCACGTGAACATGTCGCAGTCCTCCAACGACACGTTCCCCGGCGCCATGAGCATCGCGACGGCGGAGCAGGTGGTGCACCACCTGGTGCCCGCCCTCACCTACCTCCGCGACGCCCTGCAGGCGAAGGTGGAGGAGTTCGACTCGATCACGAAGATCGGCCGGACGCACCTGATGGACGCCGTCCCGCTCACCCTCGGGCAGGAGTTCTCGGGATACGTCCAGCAGCTCACCTACGGCATCCAGCGCGTGGAGGGCACCCTCCCCCGCCTCTACGAGCTCGCGCTCGGCGGCACGGCCGTCGGGACCGGTCTCAACAGCCACCCGGAGTACGCACCTCGGGTGGCTGAGCGCATCGCAGCGTTCACGGGCCTGCCGTTCGTCAGCGCCCCGAACAAGTTCGAGGCACTCGCGGCACACGACGCGCAGGTTGAGCTGGCGGGCCAGCTCAACACCATCGCCGCGTCGATGATGAAGATCGCGAACGACGTCCGCCTGCTGGGCTCCGGCCCGCGCGCGGGCATCGGCGAGCTCCTGCTGCCGGAGAACGAGCCGGGATCCTCGATCATGCCGGGCAAGGTGAACCCGACGCAGTCCGAGGCCGTGACCATGGTCTGCGCACAGGTCATGGGCAACGCCGTCTCGGTCAGCGTGGGCGGTGCCACCGGCCACTTCGAGCTGAACGTGTTCAAGCCGGTCATCGCCTACAACAACCTGCAGAGCATCCGCCTGCTGGGCGACGCGGCCCGTTCGTTCACCGACAACTGCGTGGTGGGCATCCAGCCGAACATGGCCCGCATCCGGGAGCTCCTGGAGTCCTCCCTGATGCTGGTCACGGCGCTCAACCCGCACATCGGCTACGACAACGCCGCGAAGATCGCGAAGAAGGCCCACGCCGAGGGCACCACCCTCCGCGAGTCTGCCCTCGCGCTCGGCCTGCTCACCAACGAGCAGTTCGACGAGTGGGTGAAGCCGGACGAGATGACCCAGCCGTCCGAGTAACCCCCGTCCGAGAGAGTCTCGGGCGTCAGCCCAACTGGTAGTCGAAGTCGAACGAGGCGCTCCCACCGTGGGGCGCCTCGAACGTTCCGGAGCCCTCGAGGCCCGCGAGCTCATCGGTGCCGGTCCCCGGGATCACGGTGAGCGTCCAGCGGGCGCGCTCATTGTCGAAGCCGCCGGAGGTCTCCGCGACGAACGAGCCGCGCCGCCCGTCCAGCGTGCCCTCGAACCGCTGGAGGCCCACGTACTGTGCGGTCCCGTCCGGACGGTAGGACATCAGCCAGCGCACGCGCCCCTGCCCCACGAGCGCGCCCTCGAACGTCTGGGTGACGTTCGCCTCAGTGAGCTTCGCCCCACCCTCGAGCTCCTCGTAGCCGACCTCATCCCACGAGTTCACGGTGAAGCTGCCGGTCGCACTGGTCATGAAGCACCTCCTGCGTGTTCCGCTCGGTCAGCATGGCAGAAGAAGCGTGGAGATCGAACAACGGCGCGTCCCTGCGAATGGGAACGCGCCGTTGGTGTCTAGTATCGCCCTCGATGGGTAAACGCTAACCGAGCCCCTGTCCGGACAGCTTGCGGTTCACGGTCTTCGCCTTGATGTAGTCGCGGTTCATGTAGGCGATGAAGTCGATCGAGATGTTCTTCGGGCAGGCCGTCTCGCACTCGCCGTGGTTCGTGCAGGTGCCGAAGTATTCCTCCATCGTCTCCACCATCGACTCCGTGCGCTGCCAGCGCTCGGACTGGCCCTGCGGGAGCAGGTTGAGGTGCTGGAGCTTCGCCGAGGTGAAGAGCTGCGCGGCGCCGTTCGGGCAGGCGGCGACACAGGCGCCACAACCGATGCACTGTGCGGCGTCCATCGCGGCGTCCGCGACCTGCTTCGGCACCGGGAGCATGTTCGCCTCGGGCGCGGAGCCCGTGTTCACGGAGACGAACCCACCCGCCTCGATGATGCGATCGAACGCCGAGCGGTTCACGACGAGGTCGCGCACGATGGGGAACGAGGCCGCCCGCCACGGCTCGACGACGATCGTCGCGCCATCGTCGAACTTACGCATGTGCAACTGGCAGGTCGCCGTGCCGCGCTGGGGGCCGTGGGCCTGGCCGTTGATCATCATGCCGCAGGAGCCACAGATCCCCTCGCGGCAGTCGTGGTCGAAGTGGACCGGTTCCTTGCCCTCGCGGATCAGGGACTCGTTCACGACGTCGAGGACTTCGAGGAACGACATCTCCTCGGAGATGTTGGGCGCCTCGTAGGTCTCGAACCGCCCCTTGGCGGTGGGGCCTTCCTGGCGCCAGACCTTCAGCGTGAACTTCATCAGGCGTAGCTCCTCGTCGCGAGGTGGACGTTCTCGAAGGTCAGCTCCTCCTTGTGGAGCGTCTGAGGCGCGTCCGGGCCGTTCCACTCCCACGCACCCACGTAGGAGAAGTGCTCGTCGTCACGGGCGGCCTCGCCGTCCGGGGTCTGGTGCTCCACGCGGAAGTGGCCGCCGCAGGACTCCTCCCGGTGGAGGGCGTCACGCGCCATCAACTCCGCGAGTTCGAAGAAGTCCGCCACGCGGAAGGCCTTCTCCAGCGAGTCGTTCAGCGTGTCGCCGGTCCCCAGCACGCGGAGGTCGCGGTAGTACTCCTCGCGCAGGGCGCGGATCTCGGAGATGGCATGCTCGAGGCCCGCGGCATCGCGCTCCATGCCGATGTGGTCCCACACGATCTTGCCCAGCTCGCGGTGGAAGTCGTCCGGCGACCGCGTCCCGCCGATGGCGAGGAACCGGCGCGTCTGCTCCTCCACGCTCGCGCGCGCAGACTGGAAGCACTCGCTGTCGGTCGAGGTCAGCGGCTTCCCGAGCTGCCCGGCGAGGTAGTCGCCGACGGTGGCCGGGAGCACGAAGTAGCCGTCCGCGAGGCCCTGCATGAGCGCGGAGGCGCCCAGGCGGTTCGCGCCGTGGTCGGAGAAGTTCGCCTCGCCGCCCACGAACAGGCCGGCGATGTTGCTCTGCAGATTGTAGTCCACCCACAGGCCACCCATCGTGTAGTGGATGGCGGGGTAGATGCGCATCGGCATCTCGTACGGGTCGTCGCCCGTGATGCGCTCGTACATCTCGAAGAGGTTGCCGTAGCGCTCCTCGATGACGTCGCGACCCAGGCGGTTGATGGCGTCCGTGAAGTCCAGGTAGACGCCGTTCTTCTTCGGCCCCACCCCGCGACCCTCGTCCACCTCGCGCTTCGCGGCGCGCGACGCGACGTCACGCGGCACGAGGTTCCCGTATGAGGGATAGCGCCGCTCGAGGTAGTAGTCGCGGTCCTCCTCGGGGATCTGGTGCGCAGGGCGCGTGTCGTTCTGATCCTTCGGCACCCAGATGCGGCCGTCGTTGCGGAGCGACTCGGACATCAGGGTGAGCTTGGACTGGAACTCGTCCCCGGCGGGGATGCAGGTCGGGTGGATCTGCGTATAGCAGGGGTTGGCGAACAGCGCGCCGCGCTTATGCGCGCGCCAGATCGCGGTCGTGTTGCTCTTCTTCGCGTTCGTCGACAGGTAGTAGACGTTCCCGTACCCGCCGGTCGCCAGGATCACGGCGTGACCGGCGTGCGAGGCGACCTCACCCGTGATCAGGTCGCGCGTGATGATGCCGACGGCGCGGCCGTCCTCCACCACCAGGTCCAGCATCTCCGTGCGCGGGTGGAGTTCCACCGCGCCCAGCGCGACCTGTCGCATCAGCGCGGAGTACGCGCCGAGGAGCAACTGCTGCCCGGTCTGACCTCGGGCGTAGAACGTCCTCGAGACCTGCACGCCGCCGAAGGAGCGGTTCTCCAGCAGGCCGGAGTACTCGCGGGCGAACGGGACACCCTGTGCGACGCACTGGTCGATGATGTTCACGCTGAGCTGCGCCAGGCGGTACACGTTCGCCTCGCGGGAGCGGAAGTCGCCGCCCTTCACGGTGTCGTAGAACAGCCGCTGGGCGGAGTCGCCGTCGTTCTGGTAGTTCTTCGCGGCGTTGATACCACCCTGCGCGGCGATCGAGTGCGCGCGCCTCGGCGAGTCGTGGAAGGTGAACGCCTTCACGTTGTAGCCGAGCTCCGCGAGCGTGGCTGCCGCCGATGCCCCGGCGAGGCCCGTGCCGACGACGATGACGGTGAAACGCCGCTTGTTCGCGGGGTTCACCAGCCGCATGTGGAACTGGTGGTTGGCCCACTTCTCGTCGACCGGGCCCTCGGGGATGTTCGAGTCGAGTGTCACCATGGTCGCCGCCCTCTCTCCCGATGCCTACTCGACGATGCCCAACATGACGGCGAGCGGGAACGAGATGTTCCCCGCGACGATCGCGAGGGCGAACAGGGCCGCGAAGATGCGCCGGCCCTGGTTGATCTGCGGGTTGTTCACGCCGAGCGACTGAAACAGGCTCCACGCGCCGTGGTAGATGTGGATCCCCAGCGCGAGGTTGGCGACCACGTAGATCGTGGCGACCGGCCAGCGCGACAGCGAGAAGACAACATTGTCGTAGACCTCACCGTGCACGAAGTCCGGGTTGACCGCGTTCACGCCCCACGTCAGGTCGGCCAGGTGGAAGCCGATGAACAGCAGGATGATCGGGCCGGTCCACAGCATCGTGCGGGACGCCCAGTCCGCCGCGATGTAGTCACGCTTCGAGGCGTAGGACGTGGGCCGCGCCTTCCGGTTGTGGCTCCAGATCGAGTACGCGGCGTGGACGTGCAGCACGAATGCCACGATCAGGCCCACCCGCATGACCCAGAGGAGGAACTTCTCCGGCACCAGCGGGTAGGCGACGGTGCGCAAGCCCTCCGCGTAGTGGTTGATCTCCTCGGCGCCCATGTACAGCTTCAGGTTGCCGAACATGTGCCCGGCGATGAAGACGAGGCCGATCACCCCGGTGATCGCCATGACCCACTTCTTGCCGACGTACGCCTGATAGAGGCTCAACGGCCATGGGAGCGGCCTCGGTCGCTTCCGGATCGGCCTGACCGCCGCCTCCACGGTGGACTGCGGTCGTGCCTGCACCATGAGAGTGACACCTCCGGGCGCCCGTCCGAACCCTTCGCAATCCCCGGCGAAGGTGGGCGACGCTCATGCGTACCCTACCGCTGTGCTCGACTTGCCGCGAGTGGACGACTACCGTCCGCGCGCGGCCTCGATGAGGCGCGCCGCCGCCCTCACGAGTTCGGCATTCGATCGCGCCTCGCTCCCATCCGGCAGCATCGTCGTGTCTTCGAGACCAATCCGCAGGTCGAGCCCGGCGCCGAGGGCCGCGCGCAGCACACCCCAGGTCGCCTCCCGCGTCCCGTGAAGGAGCCGCGGTGCCGGGTGGTGTGCCCGATCGAGCACGACGGCGATCTCCTCGGCCGTACGGAGGGCCTCGGCGGGGTCGGTCGGCCTCGGCTCGATGAGGATGCGCAGGCAGCGAGGGGCAATGGAGCTGCCCACGAAAGTCTCCGCAGCGTCCGCGGTCCAGATCCCGGCCTCCACCCCGACCCCGCGCTCGATGAGGAGCTCGGCGACGGCGACCGCGCCATCCTCGTGAAGGTTCACGGACGCGAAGTCGGGGCGCACCGTCCAGGACCGGATGAGGTCCAACCGCACTCGAGGGTCAGGCTCGATCCAGTCACCGGTGCTCACACCGACCGGGAGGCCCGGCGCGGCAGCGCGGACGGCCGAGACCGTCGCACCAATCGTCGCGGCGTCGAGCCGCTCACGGCCCTCGGCGTCACGCGGGTGCACGTGCACCGCACCGGCTCCAGCCTCGCGGACGGCGATGGCATCGAGCGCGACCTCCGAGGGCGTCACGGGAAGGCCGACGACCCCGCCGGCGACACGCGCGCCGTTCAGGCACGCCTTCAGCAACGGGATCGAGTCGGGCATTGAGCCAACTACGCCTTCGCGGCTCGCGCGAGGTGACGCTGGTAGAAGGCGAGCGCCGCAACGGTCTTCGCGTCCTCGATCTCGCCGGAGTCCACCGCCGCATAGACCTCGTCCAGCGTCAGGCGGATCGGGTCTGAGAGGTACTCGTCGTCGTCCTGCGGCAGCGGTGAGGCTTCCAGCTCCGTGGCGAGGAAGAAGTCGATGTACTCCTCGCCCCACCCCGGGACCATGTAGGAACCACCGACCCGCACGAGGTTGCCCGCGGCGTAGCCGATCTCCTCGCGCACCTCGCGGGCGGCGGTCGCCTCCGGCGCCTCACCCTCGTCTCGCGTCCCCGCGGGGATCTCTAGCAGCTCGCGCCGCGCGGCGTGGCGGTACTGCCGCACCAGGAGCCACTTCCCGTCCCCGTCGACGGCGATGATGGCGACCGCCCCGGGGTGCCCGACGATCGCACGCTCTGCCTCGTGCCCGTCCGGGAAGCGGATCGTGTCGCGTCGGAAGGTCAGGTATCCCGCCGCGCCGAGCGGCTCCGAACCGACCAGCGAGGGCAGCTCGCCCGTCACGCGCCAACCTCGGCGGGAACGGCAGGAGCCTCGGCGGGTACGAGGTCGAGCACCATGGCGATCTCGTCGCAGCCCGGGAACTTGGGGCAGCGATAGCATTCGTTCCAGACCTTGCGGGGGAGGTTCATCACCTCCGCCTGATCCCATCCGAGCTGCTCGAAGAAGCCCGGCCGGTAGGTCAGCGCGAAGATGCGGGTCAGGCCCAGCGCCCGCCCCTCCTCCACGCATGCCCGCACCAGGGCGGCGCCGAGGCCTCGCGAGTGCGTGGACTCCTCCACCGCCAGCGACTTCAGCTCGGCGAGGTCAGACCAGGTGATGTGCAGCGCCGCGCACCCCAGCACGTGGCCGTCCTCGGCGTCGCGGACGACGAAGAAGTCGCGCAGGTTCTCGTACGTCTCCCCAACGGTCCGGGGCAACATCTGCCCCTGCGCCGCCCAGTAGTTGACGAGCCGCGCGATGCCCTCCCCGTCCCGGACGGTGGCCCGCTCCACGCGAATGCTCGCACCCGTGGGGGTCGAGGTGTCAGCCATAGGTGATCAGCATACGAACCCCACGAGGATGGTGCATGACGGGCGACAGCCCCTGCCGCACTGCTAGCGGTTCTGCCAGTCGAACAGCGCCCCCAGCGCCACTCCGATCACCATCCCCATCGCGACATTGTCGAATGCCGCACCGAGGGCGACGCCGACTGCGATACCGACACCCACCCCGACACCCGTCGGCGCCTTCGTCCCGCCATCTCCGGGCTGCTCGTTGGTCATTCGCAACCTCGCCTCTCACCCACGCGCAGCACCGTCGCCGGACTAACCCTCGGTCGTGTCCGACGCCCCGTCGAGGTGGGAACCCATCTCGTCGATGACGTGGTCGGCGCGCAGCCAGCCGAGGCGGCTCGCGAGGCTGTTGTAGAACTCGTGCTCGCCGCCGAGGCGGACGAACGAGACCGTCCGAGGCGACCGCGTGATCTCGACGACGGTCCCGGACTCCAGTTGTCGGTGGTGGACGCCATCCACGCTCATCATCGCCTCGAAGGAGCGTTGCACCGTGAGGCGGAGCGTCGTCGTGGAGGGGAGCACGAGGGCGTTCGCCCTGGTGAGGTGGGGGGCGACGGGGACGAGGACCATCTCCTTCGACTCCGGGTGGAGGATCGGCCCACCCACGGAGAGCGCGTAGCCCGTGGAGCCCGTTGCCGTCGAGATGACGAGGGCGTCCGCGCGGTACTCGGCGAGCGTGACGCTGTCGACCTGCGCTACGACCGAGACGGTGCGGCCGAGGGTGGCACGACCGATCACGACATCGTTCAGCGCGTGGAGCGCCTCGCCGGATTCGCCGACACGTGCCTGCACCAGCGCGCGCTCCTCCAGCCGGGCGTTGCCGTCCAGGACACGCACGAAGTCGTCCGCCGCACGCTCCTGGGTGGACTCAGTGAGGAACCCGAGGCGGCCCATCCGCACGCCGAAGACGGGGATACCAGCGCGTGCCGCGAACGAGGAGGCGTGGAGGACGGTGCCGTCGCCGCCGACGCAGACGAAGAGGCCGACGTCCTTCAGTGACTCAGGCAGCTCGTCGGCCAGCTCCGGCAGGGTCTCGACGCAGGCGTAGAGCCCGCGGTCGGTGGCCTGCCGCCCGAGGGTGGCCGCGACCTCTTCAGCGCCTCGGACGGCGGGGTGGTAGAGGACGGCGACGGCGTCCGAGGGCTGGAACTGGCCCATCAGGCGCTCCCCCCCTCGGCGGGGCGGTAGAGACGGAGGAAGAACTCGCGGTTGCCGGCGGGTCCGAGGAGGGGCGACCGGATCACGCCGCGGACGCGCAGCCCCCGGTCCATCGCGGCGAGGGCGACCTTTGCGATGCAGGAGGCATGCACCACCGGGTCACGCACGACGCCACCCTTCTCCACCTGCTCCCGGCCCGCCTCGAACTGCGGCTTGACCAGCACCAGCATCTCGCCGCCCGGACGCACGGAGGGCGTCACGGCCGCGAGCACGGTAGCGGCCGAGATGAACGAGACGTCCATCACCAGCAGGTCGGCGGGCGGGTCGATGGGTTCGAGGTCGCGCGCGTTGATGCGCTCGCGGACCTCGACGCGCGGGTCGTCGCGCAGCTTCTGGGCGATCTCCCCGTAGGCCACGTCCACCGCAACCACCTCGCGCGCGCCGGCCTGGAGGAGGCAGTCCGTGAAGCCTCCGGTGGACGCGCCCACATCGAGGCAGCGCAGGCCGGTCGGGTCGATCCCGGAGCGTTCGAGGGCGTGCGCGAGCTTCTCCCCGCCCCGGCTCACGAACCGCGGCGGCGTCTTCACCTCGATCACCGCATCCTCGGCGACCGGGGCCGCGGGCCGGTGCGCCACCTGCCCGTCGACGAGCACCTCGCGCGCCATGACGAGCGCGCGGGCGCGGTCGCGCCCGGACGCGAGGCCGCGCTCCACCATCGCCTGGTCGAGCCGCTGGCGCGGGGCCTTCTTCTTCGGGGTGCTGGTAGTGGTCTGGTTCATGCGCGTGTCGTTATGTTCGATCGCTCAGGGATGAGCGTCGAGGATACACGCGGCATGGGCAAGGCGAGGCGTCCGCCAGTGTCAGGCGGACTGCGCTTCTTCCTCGCGGCTCCGGCCTCGGATGCCTTCGTAGTCGATGGCCCGACCAGAGGCGGTCAGCAGGAGTGGCCGCTGGCGGTTGAGGACGGTCTCCGCGGACACGACGCACTTCTGGATGTCATCCCGCGAGGGGATCTCGTACATCACGTCGAGGAGCGTCTCCTCCATCACCGTGCGGAGGCCTCGGGCGCCGGTCTTCTGGGCGATGGCGCGCTCGGCGATGGCGACGAGCGCCTCGTCCGTGAACGACAGCTCGCAGTCGTCGAGGGCGAACAGCCGCTCGAACTGGCGGACGACGGCATTCTTCGGCTGGGTCAGGATGCTGACCATCATCTCCACGTCGAGCGGGTCGAGCGTGGAGACCACGGGCAGGCGGCCGACGAACTCCGGGATGAGTCCGAACTGCAGGAGGTCGTCGTGGGTGACGTGCTGCAGGATGCGGGCGCGCTCCTGCTCCAACTCGTGCGCGGGGCGGATGTCGGAGTTGAAGCCGAGGTTGCGGACGCCGACGCCAGTGCGGCGCGCGACCACCTTCTCGAGGCCTTCGAACGCTCCCCCGCAGATGAAGAGGATGTTCGAGGTGTTGATCTGGATGAAGTCCTGGTGTGGGTGCTTCCGGCCACCCTGCGGCGGCACCGAGGCAACCGTGCCCTCGATGATCTTCAGTAGCGCCTGCTGGACGCCCTCGCCGGACACGTCGCGCGTGATCGACGGGTTGTCGCCCTTGCGCGCGATCTTGTCGATCTCGTCGATGTAGACGATGCCGCGCTCCGCCTTCTGGATGTCGAAGTCGGCGGACTGGATGAGGTGCAGGAGGATGTTCTCGACGTCCTCGCCCACGTACCCGGCCTCCGTGAGGGCGGTCGCGTCCGCGATCGAGAACGGGACGTCGAGCATCCTCGCCAGGGAGCGGGCGAACTCGGTCTTGCCGGTCCCCGTCGAGCCGATGAGGAGGATGTTGGACTTGTCGAGCTCCAGGTCCGCCTGGACCGGCGCGTCGACGCGCTTGAAGTGGTTGTAGACGGCGACGGCCAGGGTCCGCTTCGTGCGGTCCTGGCCGACGATGTACTCGTCCAGCTGGGCGACGATCTCCTGGGGAGTCCGCTGGCGGGCCTTGCCGGCGGCCTTCGCCGCCTTGCCCCCGCTCTGGGCCTCTTCGTTGATGATCTCCTGGCAGAGCTCGACGCACTCGTCGCAGATGTAGACAGCACCCGGCCCGGCAATCAGCCGCTTGACCTGGTCCTGGTTCTTGCCGCAGAAGGAGCAGTTGTACTGCACCCGACTGCCGCGCGTGGTGCTGCCGGCCATGTCGCTTCCTCTGCTCTAGCCCCGCACTGGCTATTGGCCCTGCACTGGCTATTGGCGCCGCATCGGCGCCGCGCGCCTCAGTCCAGTTACTTCTCGGGCTTCGCCAGGAGTTCGTCGACGAGACCGTACTCCTTTGCCTCTTCCGCGGTCATGTAGACGTCGCGGTCGGTGTCGTGCTTGATGCGGTCCATGGTCTGGCCGGTCGCGTCGGAGAGGATCTTGCGGATCTTCTCGTTGTTGCGGAGCAGCTCGCGGGCCGCGATCTCCACGTCGGAGGCCTGGCCGGAACCACCGCCCAGCGCCTGGTGCATGTGGATCGTGGCGTTCGGCAGCGCGAAGCGCTTGCCCTTCTCGCCGGCCGAGAGCAGCACCGTACCCATCGAGGCGGTGACGCCCACAGCGATCGTGCTGACGTCCGCCCGGATCAGGTTCATCGTGTCGAAAATCGCCAGCCCCGCGTAGATCATGCCGCCAGGGGAGTTCACGTAGATCGAGATGTCGCGCTCCGGGTCCTCGCGGTCGAGGAAGAGGAGCTGCGCCACGATCGAGTTCGCGACCTGGTCGTCGATCCCCGTGCCGAGGAAGACGATCCTTTCCTTGAGGAGGAGCGAGTAGATGTCGTAGGCACGCTCGCCGCGCGCCGTCGTCTCTACAACCATCGGCACAATGTTCTCCGGCTTAAGGAAGCCCTCGGAGAAGTCCTGTGGCCGCGGTGCTCGGTAGGTCATCGGTTCCCTCTTCGCTTACGGCCGGGTGACGCCGGCCGGGTTCTGCTGCACTGATCGTACCGCGAAGCGGCCGATCATCACCGTGGCCGGTTCAGGGTTTTCCCTGACGACCAGTCTCCCTCGTCCCGGCCTCACAGAGGTGAACCGGACGTTGTCGTCTTGCTTGCTGATCGTGAGTCTGACGGAACCTACGCGTCCGTCTGCTCCTCGGCCGCCGGCTCCTCGGTCGCGGGCTGGGTGTCCGCCTCGGACGCGGCCTCGGCTGCTGCCGTGCCCTCCTCGGTCAACTCGTCGCCCTCGGAGGCCGCGTCCGCCGCCGCATCCGCGGTGGCGCCACGACGGCGCCGCCGGCTGGCGCGCGGAGCGTCCGAGGCCTCCTCGTCGCCCTCCTGCGCCGCGATCTCGGCGATGCGCTCGACCGCCTTGCGGGTGAGGAGCTGGTTCTGGATCGAGGTGCGCCCATCCGGGGTGTCGAACAGGTTGCGGATCGCGTCGAGGTTCGCGCCCTGCCCGGGCACGCCCATCTGGCCCACGAGGCTGTCGATCTCGGCGTCGATGTCCTCGGCCGTGACCTCGATCGACTCAGCGTCGATGAGCTCGCCCAGCACGAGGGCGCGACGCACCGTCAGGTCGGCGGACTCGCGCAGCTCATCGCGGACTTCGTCCTCGGACCGGCCGATGGCGTTGAGCCAGTTCTGCAGGCCCTCCGGCGTGTGGGAGGCGTGGTTCGACTGGCGGTCGATCTCGCGATCGACCTCGCGGTTCACCAGGACCTCGGGGTAGTCGATCTCAGCGCGGGCGATCAGGAGGTCGATGACCTCGTTGTGGTACGTCTCTTCCGTCTGGCGCTCGAACTGCGTCTTCAGGTCGGACGTGACCCGCTCGATGAGCTGGTCGACGGTCTCGACACCCTCCTCATCGAGGGAGGCGACGAACTCGTCGTCCAGGTCCGGGAGGATCTCCCGCTTCACTTCCTTCAGGTTGACGGTGTAGACCACGTGCTTCCCGGCGAGCTCCTCGCTCGGGATCTCCGTGTCCAGGTCGAACTCGATCGTGTGCTCGCCGACCTCGAGGCCCACGAGACGCTCGACGAAGCCGGGGAGCGAGACCACCTGGCCCTCGCGCACGGGGAACTCGGCGTCCTCCTCCTCGTGCACGTCGGCGTGGTCCTGGACCTCCACCTTCACGTCAGCGCGGATGTGGTCGTTCCACTCGACGGCGCGCTCGACGGGTTCGAGGACGGCGAACTGCCGCCGGATCGCCTCGATCGCCTCGTCGATGTGCTCCTGCGTGACGGTGACCTCTTCGCGAGGCACGCGGAGCGCCTGGTACTCGCCCAGGTCGACCTCGGGTCGCACGGGCACGATCGCCTTCACCACCAGCGGCTCGGTCGACTCCAGGTCGAACTCGGGCTGGTCGATCGCGTCGATCTGCTCGGTCTCCAGGGCCTCGTTGTAGACCTCCGGCACCAGCTCCTCGAGCGCCTCCTGCAGGATCGCCGCGCTGCCGAAGCGCTGCTCGATGACCTTGCGGTTGGCCTTCCCCGGCCGGAAGCCGGGGATCTTCACCTGCTTGGAGATGCGGTTGACCGCCTTCTCCATGTGCTTCTCGACCAGGTCGGGATCGACCTCGATCTGCATGGAGACACGTGCGCCGGGGAGACGTTCGGTGGTGATTGCCAAAGACGGAGCCTCGTCAGAGATGGGGCCCCAGAAGCGCTCGCGCCGACTCAGCGGCGCGATCTAGCAGCTCCCGAGGCGCTGTCGATACGTCGAAGGAGTGTAACAGCGTCTCCCGAGCAGCCGCATCTGGGGTGTGTCCTCACGAGAGCGACGCCTCGAGCGGTGGGAGCCGGGAAGACCGCGGATCCGCCCGGGGCCTACCGCCCCCGCATCGCGTCGTTCAGCGCGTCCCCGAAGAGGTTGAACGCGAACAACAGCGCCGTCACCACCGCGCCGGGGACGAGGAGCAGGTGCGGATGAGACTGGAAGGTCCGCGCACCGGATCCCTCGTAGATCATGCCGCCGAAGGAGGGAGCGTTCTGCACGCCGACCCCGAACCACGTCAGGAGGATCTCCGACCCCGCGATCCCGCCGAGGCTCGCCGAGATGCCGAGGACAATGAGGAACGACACGTTCGGCAAGATGTGGGAGCGGATCACCCGCGCTGACGAACCACCGAGGGACTCCGCCGCGAGGATGAAGTCGTTCTCGCGAAGTTGCAGGACCTGGGCGCGGATCACGCGGGCGGAGCCCACCCAGAAGAAGAGCGAGAGGGCCCCGAAGACCAGCAGGTACGAGTGGAACCCGCTCGACACGAGCCCGTCGAGGAAGGTGTGGTCCTCCACCCACCTCGCGGCGTCCTCGACCCGGCGTCCGAGACTGGCGTTGATGAGGATGAGCATGATGATCGCGGGCAGGCCGGCGAAGATGTCGCCGACGCGCATGATCAGGTTGTCCACCCAGCCACCTCGGTAGCCGGCGATGAGGCCGAGCGTGGTGCCGATGAACAGCGAGCCGGAGAGCACGACCGCTGTCGTGACGACGACGGTGGTCCGTGCGGAGTAGAGCGTCCGGCTGAGCATGTCCCGTCCGAGGCGGTCCGTGCCGAGCCAGTGGTCGGCGCTGGGGCCCTCCAGGCCGCGGTCGAGGTCCTGTGTGTTGTACCCATAGGGCGCGATCAGCGGCGCGAAGATCCCGCCGAGGTAGATCGCGACGACGATGAGCAGCGAGATCATCGCGAGCTTCTTGCGGCGTAGCCGCCCCCAGACCTGCCGCCACGCGCTCTCGCCGACGCTCGACTCGTCGACGTACACCTCCTGGGTCGCGGTCATTGCCATGAGCGCGCTCCCATCGTGGCTCAGTTCCTCGACGCACCGAGGCGGACGCGCGGATCCACCAGGCCGTAGATGATCTCGGCGAGCAGGTTCGTGAGGACGAACGCCGTGGCGAAGATGACGGTCGCGGCCATGATCACGTCGTAGTCGCGGCTCGTGACCGCCTCGAACAGGAAGCTCCCGATCCCCGGGATGCCGAGCAGCACCTCGATGAACAGCGCGCCCTCGATGATGCCGGAGAGCGCGAGGCCGAACACGGTGATCACGGGCAGCAGCGAGTTCGGGAAGACGTGCCGCCACTGCACGTTCGCCTCGGACAGTCCCTTCGCCCGCGCCGTCCGCACGTAGTCGAGCGTGTTCACCTCGAGCGCGGAGATCCGAACGAGGCGGGCGACGCCGACGAACCCGGGGAGGGTGAACGCGAGCAGCGGGAGGTAGAGGTGGGGGTCCGGGATCGGGACGGCGATCACGCCGGCGATCCACCAGATCTCGAAGATTCCGTCCCACCCTCCCACCGGAAGGATGTTGAACTGCAACGCGAACAGCCAGAGCAGCGGCGGGATCAGCACCAGGACCGGGATCGCCTGCAGGAAGAGCAGCGTCCCGATGATCGCCGGGTCCACCCACGTCCCGGCCAGCCTCGCCGCGAGGAGTCCGAGGGGGATCCCCACCACGAAGATCATCACCAGCGCGAGGAACCCGAGCTGCGCGGACACCCACATCTTCGGGAAGATCAGCTCAGAGACGGTGAACCCTCGCTGGATGAAGGACTCGCCGAAGTCCCCGCGCACGGCGTCGCCCAACCAGCGCGCGTACTGCACGGGGATCGGGTCGTCGAGGCCCTTGTCCTGGCGGATCTGGGCGAGCACCTCCGGGTCGCGGATCTGACCGGCGGCCACCGTGACGGGATCGCCCGGCCCGAACCGGGCGAGGGCGAACGTGGCGAACGAGACGATGAACAGGATGAGCGGCAGCCACGCGAGGCGACGGATGACGTACGCGCCCATGTGTCGCCCTCCCGCGCCCCGCTCGCGACGCTCCGGTGACGCCTAGCGGTTGACCGTGATGTAGCGCAGCCGCGGCACCACCATCGGCGGCTCGAACCAGCCCTGCACCTGGTCCTTCACCACGACGTGGCTCACGCCGAAGTAGAGCGGCACCCATGGCGCGTCCTCGAGGAGGACCACCTCGGCCTGCCGGTAGAGGTCGAGGCGCGTCGTCGGGTCCTGCTCGACGCGGGCCTGCTCCACGAGCGCGTCGAACTCGGGGTTGGAATAGCCCGTGGCGTTGAGCTGCGAGCCGGAGTGATGGAGGAGGTCGATGACGTCCTCCGGGTCCGGGTAGTCCATGATCCACGCGGCGCTGAACGCCTGTAGCTGCTGCTGGTCCTGCGCGGAGAGGAACGAGGCGAAGTCGCTCTGGCGCACTTGCACCTCGACGCCCAGGTGCTCGCGCCACTGCTCGATGAACGCCTGCATGTCCACGCTGGCCTCGGCGCCCGCGCCGACCTCCGTGATCTGGATGACCGGCATGTTGTCCGCGTACTGGGACTGGGCGAGCTCGGCGCGCGCGGCTTCCGGGTCGAAGGGGAGCGACAGGTCGTCGTCCACGAAGCCGGGCATCCCCGGCATGAGGATGCCGGTGGCCTTCTGCAGCATCCCGTCGAACGTGACGTTGGCGATCCGCTCGCGGTCGATCGACATGCCCAGGGCGCGCCGGACGTGGGGGTCGTCGAACGGCGGCTGGTTCACGTTGAACGCCAGGTAGGAGATCGTGAACTGCGGGAACGCCTCGTAGTACGGCCCCAGGTCAGAGTTCGGGTCCCGGGCCCGGTCGATGTCGTTCACGGAGATCGGCGCCACGTCCAGCTCGTCGTTCTCCCAGCGGGTGAGGGCGGAGCCGCCCGACAGCAGGTACACCGCCTCCCGCAGCGAGGGCTGGCCGAGGTGGTAGGACTGATTCGCCTCCAGCACGAGGCGCTCGCCGAGTCGCCACTCGGTGAGCTTGTACGGGCCGGTGCCGTTCGGGCGCCGCGTCCAGTTGCGGTTGCTCTCCACCTGCTGCCGGTCCACGACGAACGCCGTCGGGTACGTGAGCTTCGCGAGGAAGTACGGCTTCGGCGCGTCGATCGTGAGCTGGATCGTGCGATCGTCCACCACCTGGATCCCCGGGATGGAGTCCGCGAGGCCGAAGAAGTACTCCCGCATCCCCACGATGTCGCCGAGGTAGGCGAGCGCCGTCGGCGAGGACAGCTCGCGCGAGGCCGCTCGGTTGAGCGAGTACGCGACGTCCTCGGCGGTCACGGAGCGACCATCGTGGAACACGGCGTCCTCGCGGAGCGTGAACGTGTAGGTGAGGCCGTCCGCGCTGACCTCGAACGACTCGGCGAGGTCCGGGACGATGTTCAGGTCCTGGTCGAGCGTCAGCAGGCCGCCAAAAATCTCGACGATGTACTCGGCGGAAGTCGCGTCCCCCGCGAGGTGCGGGTCGAGCGTGATCGGGTCGCTGGAGGCGAGCCGGATGCGTCCGCTGGACGGCTCGGCGAGGTTGCCGCCACCCCCGCCCGTCTCCGTGGTCGTCCCGCCCCCGCCGCTCGAGGCCGTTCCGCCGTTGTCGTCGTCACCGCCGGACAGCAGCAGGATGGCAGAGAGCCCGCCCACGACGAGCACCAGGACTGCGAGGACGGACAACAGGATCGCCAGGAGGCGGTTCTGACTCATGGAACGCTCATCTCACCGGGTCCGTGAGCGGGAGGCCGACAGCATATCGCAGTCCCCCAGAGGTGAAGTGAGCCGGTCAAGCTCCGCCTCCTCGTGACAGGCGCAGGCGCCCCTCACCCCAACCCTCTCCCGAAACCGGGAGAGGGGGTCGGATCAGACGCTACGCCTCGACCTCGTCCTCGCTCGCCTGCTTCGCGAGGTGCTCCCGCGCGGCAGCGTTGAGGTCGACGTGGACCTCCTTGAGCTGTTCGGCCGTGACCGCCGCCGGCGCGCCCATCAGCAGGTCGCTCGCGGTCTTGGTCTTCGGGAAGGCGATGACCTCGCGGATGTCGCGCTCGCGGGCGAAGAGGGCCACCGTCCGGTCGATGCCCGGCGCGATGCCGCCGTGCGGCGGCGCGCCGTACGTGAAGGCCTCCAGCATGTGCCCGAACTTGAGCATCGCCTCATCCATCGACAGGCCGAGGGCGCGGAGCACCGACATCTGCACGTCGCGCGAGTGGATACGGATGGAGCCCGAGGCGACCTCCTGCCCGTTGCAGACCAGGTCGTATGCGTGGGACCTCACCGCCCCCGGGTCGCTCTCCACGATCCCGAGGTCGTCCGTGAACGGCGAGGTGAACAGGTGGTGCACGGCGCTCCAGCGCTCGTGGTCCTCGTCGTACTCGAACATCGGGAACTCGGTGACGAACAGGAAGGAGAGCGTGTCCGGGTCCGCGAGCCCGCGCTCCTCGGCGAGCTGGCGGCGCAGCACGTCCAGCACGCGCGAGGTCATCGCGTCGGCGCCCGCGGCGATGAGCAGCAGGTCGCCCCGCTTCGCGCCACACGCCGCCCCGAGGCCCGCGAGGTCCTCCGGCGAGAAGAAGCGGGAGACCGGCGTCTTGATGTCATCGGCGGTGATGCCGTCGAGTGGGCCCTCCCCGGTAAACTGCACCCACACGAGGCCACTCGCGCCGTTCTCGCGCGCGACCTCGGTCAGGGCGTCCAGCCCTCGGCGGGAGATGTCAGCGCCACCCTGTACGGCGATGGCACGGATGCGCCCGCCATCCTCGATCACGCGGGTGAACACCTGGAACTCGGTGCCGCGCACGTCGTTCGTGAGGTCGGTGATCTCCATGCCGTAGCGCAGGTCCGGCTTGTCGGAGCCGAAGCGCTCCATGCACTCGGCGTAGGTCAGGCGGGGGAACTCCGCGGGCACCGTGAACCCACCAACCTCGGCGGCCAAGTGCTGGTAGAGGTCCTCCGTCAGGCGCAGGATGTCCTCCTGCTCCACGAACGCCATCTCCAGGTCGAGCTGGGTGAACTCCGGCTGCCGGTCCGCGCGCAGGTCCTCGTCGCGGTAGCAGCGGGCGATCTGGAAGTAGCGGTCCACGCCCGCCACCATCAGCAGCTGCTTCCACTGCTGCGGCGACTGCGGCAGCGCGTAGAACGACCCCGGGTGCACCCGGGAGGGCACGAGGTAGTCGCGTGCGCCCTCCGGCGTCGCGAGGCCGAGGACCGGCGTCTCGACCTCGATGAAGTCGCGGCTGCTCATGAAGTTGCGGATCAGATGCACCACCCGGTGGCGCAGGCGGATGTTGCGCTGCATGCGCTCGCGGCGCAGGTCCAGGTAGCGGTAGCGCAGGCGGGTCGACTCGGCGACCTCCGTGTCCTGGTTCACCGGGAACGGCGGCGTCTCCGCCTCGTTCAGGACGCGCAGCGAGGCGACGCGCACCTCGATCTCACCGGTCGGCAGGTCGGCGTTCTCGGTACCTTCCTTGCGGCGGGCCACCTCACCCTGCACCTGCACGACGTACTCGGAGCGCACGGACTCCGCCGTGGCGAACCCAGCATCCTCCGGGAAGGCCACCACCTGCACGAGGCCGGTGGAATCGCGCAGGTCGAGGAAGATCAGCCCGCCGTGATCGCGCCGTCGGTGCACCCAGCCGGCGAGCGTCACCTGCGCCCCGGCGTGCTCCGCACGCACCTCACCGCAGCCGATGGACTTCAGCACTCGGATCTCCCTCGAACAGGACGCGAGGCCTCCCCGCGCCGGTCGAGCGAGTGTCGCACGCCCCCCCGGGAGGTTCGAGGGCGGCTACCCCTCCGCGGGTGCGTCCGCGGCGGCGCGCTGGGCGTTCGCCCAGGCGGCGTGGAGTTCGCGCATCCAGGTGGGGCGATCGGCGGAGTCGACACGGAAGCGGAAGATGCCGCGCTTCGTGCGGACCTTGATGCCGTTGTTCCAGAACGGGATGAGGCCGAACAGTCGGCCCCTCGTCGCGGCGATGTCCTCCACCTCCGTGAGCGGGATCACCGCCGCGGTCCCGCGCGTGCGGAGCGCCCGAGGGGCGAACACGAGCGTCGAGGGCGTCACGGAGAGGAGGCCGACCACGTTCTCCGGGCCGTGCTCCAGCTTCGCCTCGCCCTCGAACAGGATGATCGCGACGGGCGGCGTCTTCGTGAGCCGCCGGAGGACGACCGGCATCCCGTTGCGGAGGAGCCACTCGCCGACCAGGAGATACAGAGGATTCGGTACCCAGGGCATGCTTCCACCGTACCCGAGACGGCGGCTGCGATAGGCGCTGCTCTCGTGGAGAACCCGTGGCGAACGGAAGACGCTAGCCGAGGACGCGCTCCGGCCTGATGCGGATGATGATGCGTCCCAGCTCATCCAGCCGCTCGCTGAACCGGTCGAGGTCATAGTCCGCGGGGAGCGGATCGCCCTGGTGCTCCCGGATCGCCATGATGTAGCGGTCGCGCTCGCGGCCCTCGATGACCTCGGCGGTGCCGTACACGATCGCCTGCTGCTTCCCGTCCGGGACGAGCAGCGACACCAGAGGCTGACGCCGGATGTTCCGGCACTTCGCCGACGTCTTCAGCGTCGAGATCACGATGTGCTCGCCATCGAACAGGTACGTGATCATCGACTGCTGCGGCGAGCCGTCCTTCCTCGACGTCGCGAGGATGCCGATCTGGCGCTCGCGGAGGTAGGCGGCGTGTTCCGGGGTGATGTCGGCAGGCATGGTGGCTCCTCGCGGGGCAGTCTACGCGAGGAGCCACGCGCCGGGCGGCGCCCGCGGAGGACGAGGGCGGCTAGGCCGCCGGCTCGCCTCGCCCCTCGGCGGCCTCGATGATCGCGTCGGCGATGCGCGGGATCAGCCACTCCGTGCTCAGCGCGCTCTCGAGGTAGCCGGCCTGCGCCAGCTCCGGCCCGAGGACGATCCACGAGCCGTTCTGGACGGCGGGCAGGCCGCTGAACACCGGGTTCGAGAGCTGCGCGTCCATCCGCTCCTCCGAGAAGGACGGCGAGAGGAGGATGTCGGCGTCCGCCACGTCACTCCACCGCTCGATGGCGGTGACGGTGATGTCCGGGCCGGGCGCGACGACCTCGAAGCCGAGGCCCTTCACGAGCTTCGCGATCTGGGCGCGCTCACCGTGGATGTTCAGCTGCTCGCTGAACTCGTAGGCGACGGCGACGGAGCGGTCCTGGTAGTCGGCGACGCGCGCCGCTTCCGTGTCGAACAGCCCCTCGACAGCGGCGATCTGCTGGTCGGCGAGTTCCTCCTCGCCGAGGATCGCGCCCATCATCTGGTGGATCTCCTGCCAGGTCGTCTCCTCGACCTCCTTGAGGCTGACCGTGGGAGCGATCTTCGAGAGCGCGTCGTAGCCCTCCTCGCCCATCCACACGCCGAGGATCAGGTCCGGCTGTTCCGTCACGATCCGCTCGAGGTCGTAGACCCCGAAGCCCAGGTCCTCGTGCTGCGGGACGTCCGCCGGGACCAGGTCCGCGACCCACTCGGGAAGACGCCCGATGTAGCCCCCGGAGAACACGAACGAGACGGGAGTGCCGCCCAGCTGGAGCAGGCTGTCGAGCGGCTCGGCGTCCGAGAGCAGCACGATGCGCTCCGGCCGCGCGTCGAGCGTGAGGTCGCCGAAGGCGTGCGTGATCGTCCGCGGATAGCCTCCGGCGGACTCGGTGGCGGCGGTCGTCGCCTCGGTCGTGGCGGTCCCCGTCGGCGTGGCCTCGGACGTGGAGGTCGCGGTTGCGTCGCCGTCCGAGTCGTCCCCGTCACCCGAGCATGCCGCGAGGAACAGGCCGACGGCGCCGGCCCCCGCCCCAGCGAGGAAGCGCCGGCGCGAGGTCACGCGTGCCAGGAAGGTGGAGGGTCGCTCTGTCATAGATGCCTTCGTTCTACCTACAACGTCAACGAAGTACCATCAAAGTCCAGCATGACGCTATGACAAAGCCGATTTGCCGGGATTCTCCTTCGCCGGTCAGTCGTTCTTGAACGCGCGCTCCGGGCGGATCGCGAGGATCACGCGGTTCGCCTCGTCCTGCTCCCTGCGGAGGGCGGCGCGGTCTGTCACCTCGACGCCGCGGCGGGCACGGAGGGCGACCACGCGCTCGTCGCGCTCGTCCGGATCCGTGATGCCCTCGGCGGTGCCGTACACGACGAGCTGCTTCCGGCCGTCCGGCACGAGGAGGGAGACCGCGGGCTGGCGCATCGCGTTCTTCCACTTGGCACGGTCCGAGGTGACCGAGATGTAGACCCGCTCGCCGTCCCAGTCGTAGTAGACCGTCGAGAGCTGCGGCGAGCCATCGCGTTTCCCGGTCCCGAGGACCGCGAGGTCGTGATCCGCGAGGAACTGCTTTTGCTCGTCCGTGAGTGCCATCGTCCCCTCCTCATGCGGCGGCCGCGCCACCGGCATACCTTCCGGCCGCGAGCGTGGCTACGCCGCGGGCGTGCTCCGGCCTCGGCGGGCCCAGAGGCGCTCCATCAGGCCGCGCTGCACTGCGATGCCTCCCACGGCCGTCCCGAGGCCGACGAGCGCAGTCACGATGATCGCGGCAACGGCGCCCTCGAACGTGCGGAAGACGACGAAGCCGACCCACTCGTACAGGAACAGCGCGGCGAAGACGAGCACGACCTTCCGGCGCGCGAAGATCGCGGCCAGCCCGAGCCCGATCGCGTAGGCGAGCAGGAGCGCCTCGTAAGCGCCGCCCTCGTCCCCGCTGAGGAAGACCGCCCCCACGTTCATCGTCCCGAGCGCCCCGATCAGCCACCACAGCGTCGCGCGGTCATCGAGCGCGAGCCGGTCGAGGAGCGCGACAGCGGCGAGGACGATGCCGACGATCACAGCGAACTGGGACCCCACGGTGCCCGGCCCCTCGCTGCTCGGATCGCCGATCCACCCGCCGAGGATCGCCGCCGCCCACGCGAGCGCCACGCTCGCGGACAGTGCCGCCATCGGCGCGGGGAGGTACCTCGCGAGCGCGTACCCCGTCCCGGCCACGACCATGCTCATCACGATCCATGCGACGCGCATCTCGGCGAGGTCGCGGTGATACCCCGCTTCACCCTCGAACGCGCGGCTCTCGAACCACCCGGCTGCGTCGAACAGCTCGATGACGGCCCACGCGACGAGGATCGTCGTCGCGAAGCCGGTGGCATCCGCCGCCGCGCCGCCACCTCGGGCGCGCGAGAACACCCAGGCCAGCACGCCCGCACCGACCGCGACGCCCCACGTCACCGGAATGCGTCCGCTGTGCCCGATGTCGTCGAACAGCGTCGCGTACAGCCCGATCACGGCCCCCAGCGCCACCAGCGCTCCGCCGTACGAGAGCAACGCACCCAGGTCGAAGTCCGCGCCCTCGTCGCGCTCGATGAGGGTGTCCTCGTCGTCCTCCACCTCGAACGCCCGGATCGCACCGGCCTGCTCCTCGGAGAGCAGGCCGTGCGATTGCCACCTGGAAAGAAGCGCATCCAGATCACGTAGCTTCATGGGCGGATAGTAGAGCGAAGCGTGTCGCCCGGGGCGTCGACGCATTGTCCGCCCGGCACGTCGGGCCTCAGCCGAGATACCGAAGCCCGGCCGTCCGAGGGCTCCCCCCACCAAACGCCATCCTCGTCACGGCCCAGTCACGCTTCAGTTACTTCTCGGGCACGCCCTGTACCACCCCTTCGGTGTAACCTCCCTCGAATGACGACTGAGACCGCGCCTGCCTCGAACGCAGCGGCCGAGGGCAAGCCCTCGCTGGCGCTGTACCTGCACATCCCGTTCTGCACGAGCAAGTGCGGGTACTGCGATTTCAACTCCTACGAGGGCCTGGACCACGTGGTCCCGGACTACACGCCCGCCCTGGTGCGGGAGATGGAGTTGTGGGCGCCGGCCGCGCGGAAGTACCGCGTCGACACCATCTTCTTCGGCGGCGGGACGCCCTCGCTGACCTCGATCGCGGACATGCAGGTGCTCGCGGACGCGCTGCGCGAGCAGTACGACCTATCGCCTGACGTCGAGTGGACGCTCGAGGCGAACCAGACCGAGCTGACGCGCGAACACCTCGAGGGCCTGCGTGGCATCGGCGTGAACCGCCTGTCGATGGGCGTGCAGTCGATGCACGCCGACGAGCTGGAGCTCCTCGAGCGGCAGCACACGCCCGAGCGCGTCGCGCAGGCCGTGGAGGACGCACGCGCCGCCGGGTTCGAGAACCTGAACCTGGACCTGATCTTTGGGCTGATCGGGCACTCGCTGGAGCGCTGGCAGTCCACGCTGGAGCAGGTGCTGGCGTTCCAGCCCGAGCATCTCTCCTGCTACGCCCTCACCGTGGAGCCCGGGACGGCCCTCTACTACCGCGTACAGAAGGGGCTCCTGGAGGAACCCGACGCCGACCTGGCCGCCGACCAGTACGACTGGACGCGCGAGCGCCTGGCCGCCGCGGGCTACGGGCAGTACGAGATCTCCAACTGGTCGAAGCCCGGGCAGGCCTGCCGCCACAACCTGGTCTACTGGCACGCCGAGCCCTACCTCGGCATGGGCGCCGGAGCGCACTCGTTCTTCATCGGGCGGCGCATGGCCAACCTGGACTCGCCCACCCGTTATGTCGAGGCAGTCAATGCCTCCTACGAGGAGCGACAGGCCTCCGCCAGCGGTCGCGCCGAGCTCCGACAGGTCGCGGGCGGCGAGGTCCCCGACGAGGCAACCCAGCGCGCGGACGCGATGATCCTCGGACTGCGGTTGCTCGAGGGTGTGGACATGGAGGCGTTCCGCACCCGCTTCGGCGTCTCCGTGGACGACGCGTTCGCGGACGCCCTCAAGCGGCACGAAGGCCTCGGACTCCTCGAGCGCGCGGACGGACACCTGCGGCTCACGGAGCGCGGCCTGCTGCTCGCGAACGAGGTCTTCGTTGACCTCCTCCCCGACCCGGAACCGGAGACTGGCGTCTAGCGATCCCGGAGCGCCCGATGGCGACCCAGGTCTACCGATGCACCCGCTGCGGTCGCGAAGTCCTCGTCCGGATCGTCGCGCCCCTCACCCCGGAGCAGGTCCGCCGCCGCATGGAGGAGGAGATGCGCCCGGAGGCTCCGGGACCCCGCACCCAGCGAGGGCTGGCGGACCGCCTCCGCGACGACATCTGGATCGGCGTCTCCGGCAGTCGAGACACCTCGATCCCTCGTGAGAGCGCACCGGACCGGTGCCCGACCTGCGGCCAGGAGAGCCTCGCCGCGGATCGCGTGCTAGAGGACTGACGCGCTCGGGCAGGGAGCGGAGCAGACCCTCACCCCAGCCCTCTCCCGCTTCGCGGGCGAAGGGGGTCGGAGGCGGAGTCAGAGGGTGGAAGCGTCGATCACGGGTAACAAACGAGGCGGACCTGGCGGCCCGCCTCGTTGTTGTCGCGACCCGACGCGGGAGGGTGCGCCGAGATGCGAAGGCGTCGCGGGGACGGCGCCTACTTCAGGTGCGCGCGAAGGAAGTACGCCTGCTTGTCGATCGTCCGGATCAACTCCACGTAGACGTCCTCGGTCGCCTTGTCCTCGGCGTCGGCGGCCTCGTCGGAGGCGTTCGAGAACGACTCGGAGAGCTGCTCGTACCGGTCGACGAGCTCCGCGATCGCCTTCTTCGAGTCGATCAGCCCGTGCGGGAACTCATCGATGGTGGAGCGTTCCACCGCGAGGCGGATCGTGCCGTCGGCCGCTCCCTGCAGGGCTCGTGCGCGCTCGGCGACGGTGTCGGCCATGTCACGCGCCATCGTCGCCTGCTCGTCGAACAGCAGGTGGATCGCGATGAAGTCCATCCCGGTGACGTTCCAGTGCGCCTGCTTGATCTGTCCATGCAGGTCGACGAGGTCGGCAAGCCGGGCGTTCAGTGTGTCGATGACGGGATCGGATTGCTTCGCCTTCGATGCGTTCCGACGTGCGGGAGCTTTGGAAACCATGTGGATTGCCTCCTGACCTTCTTAGTGAAGGATACGGAGGTCTCCGATGAAATGGGCTCACAGGCCCAGAACGCCTGTGACAAACCTGTGGCAGCGCCTCATGCGCTCCATGCTCCGGGCTCGGGCAGTGGAAGGATCCCGAGCGCCTAGGCGGCCTGCTCCACGCGGCGCCCGCGGCGGAAGAAGCGGTGGAGGTCACCGTCCTCCCACGCCACGAGGAGCTGTGCGGCAATTCCGACACTGGAGTACGTCCCGATCAGGACTCCGACCAGGATCACCAGCAGGAACTCTCGGATCGTGACCCCGCCGAGGGCGAGCATCGCGGCTGCCGTCAGGAGGATCGTGACGGACGTGTTCACCGAGCGCGCCATGGTCTGGAGCAGCGCAGAGTTCACGTTCTCGTGCAGGCTCGCGCTGGGCGCGACCTTGATGTTCTCCCGGATGCGGTCGAACACCACGATCGTGTCATGGACGGAGAACCCGATCACGGTCAGCAGTCCCGTCACGAACATCAGGTTGATCTCCGTGCCGAACAACGCCCCGAAGAGCGCGAACGCGCCGAGCACGAAGATCACGTCGTGCACCAGCGCGACGATCGCGCAGGTGGCGTAGCGGAACGGCCGCGGGAGGCTGGAGAAGGCGAAGGCCACGTAGGCCATGATGAACAGCGAGGCGACGACGACGGCCACGGCCGTGTTGCGGACGGCGACGCCGGAGACGACCGCGGACACTGAGGCGAACTCGCGTACCTCGAAGTTGCCGAACTCGTCGAACAGCCGCTGCTCGATCTCGGTGCGCTCACCCGCGTTCTGAGACACCGGCGACTCGGTCGGAGTCTCCTCCTCCGCGCCCGCCTCGACGAAGTCGTGCGTCTGCGTCTCCTCGACGAGGCCGAGCGACCCGTCCGAGGTGGTTACGCGGTAGATCGTGCCGCCAGCGCAGCTGGTGATGACCTCGTTCACACTGACGCGCGACCCCGCGGGCTGCGTGTCCGCCACCTCCCCGAACGCACAGACGTCACCCGCGGACGCCTCGAACATGTCGACGTCCTCGGTCGCGCCCTCCGCCCCGAGGGCGACCGTCCCGACCTCGGCGAGCGGCGCCGGGCCCATGCCCCCGCCCGCATCCGGGGTCGCCTCCGGCTCGAACTCGGTGAAGGAGCCCGGGGGCACCTCCAGCTCGCGCGTGCGGATGAGGTACTCGTTGGGGTCCGTCGACTGGATCTGCGCCTCTTCGTGGCCGAGGTCGGCGTAGACGGCGCGGAGATCCTCCTGGCTGACGGTGCTGTCGAAGGCGATGAGCGCCGTGGTGCCGGAGGTGAACTCGATGCCAGGCTTCAGGCCCAGGACGACGAGCAGCAGCAGCGCCAGCACCGTGGTGGCGCCGGAGAAGATGAACGAGTAGTGGCGCGTCCCGATCAGGTCGACGTGCTTCACGAAGCGGCCTCCGTCGCGCCCTCGGGAGCGGGAGCGTCCACGAACCACTCGCGGTTCCGGGCGATCCGCGTGCCGATGAGCAGGCGCATCAACGTCCGGGTCACCGTGATCGCGGAGAACATCGAGACGAACACGCCGGCGGCCAGCGTCAGGGCGAAGCCCTGCACCAGCGGCGCGTCGAACGAGCCGAGGAACGGCATCTCCACGCCACCGCCGAGGACGTAGAGGATCAGGCAGGTGATGAGCGTGGTGACGTTGGAGTCACGGATCGAGGGCCATGCGCGGGCGAAGCCGGCATCGAGCGCCGCGGCGTAGGAGCGGCCGGCGCGCATCTCCTCTTTCAGTCGCTCGAAGATCAGGATGTTCGCGTCCACGGCCATGCCGACGGAGAGCACGAACGCGCCGATGCCCGCGAGCGTGAGCGTGACAGGCACGAGCTTGAACACCGCCATGGTGAGGATGGCGTAGATCGTGAGCGCGATCGCGGCCATCGCGCCGGGCAGCCGGTAGTAGAGGATCATGAACAGCGCGACGAGCATCAGGCCGATCTCGCCGGCGAGGACGGACTGGCGTACGGAGTCGTCGCCCAGCGTCGCGTCCACGGTCTGCTCTTGCAGCACCGTCAGTTCCAGGGGTAGCGCACCCGCGTTCAGCTGCACCACGAGCTCACGCGCGCGGTCCAGCGAGAGCCCCGAGATCGAACCCTGGTCCGAGATGACCTGGTTCACGACCGGCGCCGAGAGCTGCTCCTGGTCCAGGAAGATCGCGATCTGCTCACCGACGTGACGACCCGTGATCTGCTCGAACAGCCTGCCGCCCGTGTCCTGGAACTCGAAGCCGACAAACGGGTTCCCTACGGCGTCGAAGCCGACGTAGGAGTTCGACTTCAGGTACTGGCCCGTCAGGCCGAGGACCTGGCCGTCCACCTGCCCGGTGGCGAGCTGCCACTGGCCGGCGGTGTCACACGGCTCGCTGGTGGGCGCCCCGCCGAAGGGCACGGCCTCACAGAAGCGCAGTTGCGCGGTCCGTCCGAGCAGGGAGCGCGCTTCCTCCGGTGTCAGGCCGGGGAGCTGGACGGAGATGTTGCTCTCACCCTGGCGCGTGATCTGCGCCTCCGACACGCCCGAAGCGTCCACGCGGCGTCGCAGCACCCGCGTCGTGCCCTCCAGCGCGGAGTCCAGGTCGCCCTCGAAGTTCTCGGGGACCTCGGCGCGGAGCAGCAGGCGAGTGCCACCCTGCAGGTCCAGGCCCAGGCGCATGTCGCGGCGCTCGAAGCTGCCGATCGCGATGCCCTGGCCCTCCGGCCACGGGACGCCGTTGGGCAGGAACTCGCCCGGTTCCGAGGGCCAGATGATGTACAGCGCCGCCGCCGTGAGCAGCAGAATGCCGGTGATGGGCAGGAACTTACGCAGCAAAGAGGGCGCCTTCGATGTGGTGTTCAGACCGGCGCCGCCCTCGCGTGGAGGGGTTGAGACCGGTGTCCGTCATACGAGCCGAGTGGTCAGGCTAGCGCCGCGTCCGGTCAGGCGCGATCCCCTGCGCCTGACCGTTCCTGACCGTCTTGAGGACCTCAGCGAGGCTGACGGCTAGTCCTCGTCGTCATCATCCCAGTCGTCTTCGTCCTCGTCGTCGTCGTCCCAGTCGTCTTCGTCCTCATCGTCGTCTTCGTCCCAGTCGTCGTCCTCGTCATCGTCATCGTCGTCGTCTTCTTCGTCGTCATCCCAATCGTCGTCGTCTTCGTCTTCGTCGTCCCAGTCGTCTTCCTCGTCCTCGTCGTTCTCGAAGTCGTCATCATCATCGTCGTCCGGCTCTTCGTCGGAGAGCGTGCGACGCGCCTCGATCACGGAGATGCCGGGGGCGATCCGGCGCTCGGCGACCTCGAGGGCATCGCGAGGATCGAGGAGATCCGCCACCTCATCGAGGAGCGCGTCCTCGATGGCAGGCTGACCCGAAGCGGGGTGGGTGGGGGCGGCGATGCTCATGGAAAGGGTCTCCGTCCGTTTCCGACTGTCTGCATGCCGGTCTCTAGCCGGCGCGTGCGCTACTGGAACGATCATCGTCAGCACGGTCGTTCGGGTCGCCGGGCTCGGGCTCGTCGACCTCGTCGCCGTCATCCTCATCGAACTCGTCATCCTCGAAGTCGTCGTCGTCGGGATCGGCGCGGCGGGAGATCTCCTGCACGGCCAGCGTGGTGCCACGCAGCACCACGCCCGGGGCGACCTCCAGCAGGATCTCCATCGGGCGATCCTCGTACGTGTTGATCTCGACGATGGTGGCGTAGAACCCGGCGGTGGTCAGGACCTCGTCGCCGACCTCCAGGGAGGAGATGTCCTGGCGCTGCTTCTTCTGCTGGTTGATCACCGGCCGCAGGAGGATGAAGTAGAAGGCCCCGAGGACCGCGAGGAGGGCGAGCGCGACATCCATTACTGGCCGTCCTCCGCAGCGACGGAGACGGGCTCGATCTTCACCAGGTCCTTCTTCGCGTCCAGGTGGTCCACGTATAGGGTGCCGTTCACGTGGTCCGTCTCGTGCTCCAGGCACTGCGCCAGCAGGCTGTCCTCCGCCTTCACGCGGATCTCTTTGCCGCGCGCGTCCAGCGCCTTCACGGTCACCTTCACGGAACGCGTGACCGTCCCGCGGTAGCCGGGGACGGACAGGCAGCCCTCGTCCAGGCGGCGCTCACCGGAGCGCTCGATCACCTCGGGGTTGATGAGGGCGAACGGCTCCTCGTCCGGCATG
>JALOAM010000279.1 GCA_023228765.1 Dehalococcoidia bacterium | reverse complement strand
GCCACCTCGTCCGCCGCGCCGGTGTCCGCGTCCACGCCGGAGGGCATGTCCACCGCCATCACCTGCGGCGGCGCGATCCGCTCACGTGCCGCCCCCATCCGGAGCAGGACCTCGCGCGGCACGCCCTCGAGGGAGCGCTCGCCGGGGCGGAGGCCGATGCCGAACACGGCATCGACGATGAGCGCCGCCTGTGCCAGCCATCGTTCGAGCTCCTCGAACGCTTGATCGTCCTCGGCGGTAGCAACGGGGATCTCTGCTTCGCGCACCGCGGCCAGTTCGGCGTCGTCCTCGCCTCGGGAGCGGGTGAGGTAGACCGCCACGGAGGCGCCCCACGTCACCAGTTCGCGGGCGGCAACGAGGCCGCCCCCGCCGTTGTTGCCCGGCCCGCAGACGACGAGGATCGGCGCGCCCTCGTTCATCCCGAGTGAGAGCCACGCCTCCTGGGCGACTGCGAGGCCGGCGCGCTGCATCAGCTCACGCTCCGGGGTGCCAGCCTCGGTGGCCGCGCGTTCGAGGGTGCGCATCTGCTCAGTGGTCACGAGTTTGGTCATGGGGTGCTCCGGTCAGCAGGCGCGCAGCAGGGGACGTCCTGCGGACGGCCGTCCGAGGTAGCCGCGGCGTAGCGGCGCCCCGTGAACGCCTCCATCAGTTCTGCTTGTCCTCGCCCATGAGGCCCCGGGCCTGGAGGAACTGGACCAGGCGCGCCCTCGACTCCTCGTGGGTGAACTCGGGGCGGGTGGCGGTGGCGACGACGACCGCCATCGCGATGCCTTCGAGGTGGGTGAGGGAGATATCGATCGCTTCGAGGCCGATGACCTCCGCACGGCGCTTCGCGCCCCCGTACAGGTAGACCAGCGGCTTGCCTCGGCGGTCCGGGAGGACCTCGATGTCGCGCCAGGCGACGGAGCGCGCCCCCGTGCCGAGCGTCTTCATCACGGCTTCCTTCGCGGCAAAGCGGGCGGCCAGCTCGGGCACCCTCCCACGGCAGAATCCCACCTCGGCGGGGGTGTAGACGCGGCGGAGGAAGCGCTCCGGGTGCTTCGCCAGCACGCCGCCCACGCGCTGCGTTTCGATGACGTCGACGCCGACGGCGTGCGTGCTCACAGGCGACCTTCCGAGGCCCGACCGTCCGAGGGCTATGGCAGGGGTGCTGCGAGCGAATCTAGCACGGAGCGATGCCATACTCGGGCGAGAGCCAGCATCGAGTGAAGGCCGGCATCGAGCGCTGCACGCGACGGGGGATCCATGACCGCACGCATCATCGACGGCAACGCCATCGCCGAGGCCGTCCGCGCCGACGTAGCGCGCGAGGTCGCGGAGATCGTGGCGGCCGGACGCGCCGCGCCGAAGCTCGCGGTCATCCTCGTCGGGGACGACCCCGCCTCCCACGTCTACGTGCGCATGAAGGAGCGCGACGCGCAGGCCGTCGGGATGCAGTCGGAGGCCGTCCGTCTGCCCTCGGACACCCCGCACGCCGAGGTCCTCGCGCACTTGCGTCGCCTGAACGACGACCCGGGCGTGTCAGGCCTGTTCATGCAGCTCCCCGTCCCCGACCAGGTCGACGAGAACGAGATCATCGAGGCGATCAACCCGCTGAAGGACGTCGACGGCCTCACTGCCGCCAGCCTCGGGCTTCTCGTACAGGGGAAGCCGGTCCACACCCCCGCCACCCCCACCGGCGTCGTCGAGATGCTCCGGCGCGAGGGGATCGAGACGCGCGGGGCGCACGTCGTGATCGTGGGACGCTCGCTGCTCGTCGGCCGTCCGCTCGCCCTGCTCATGTCCGACCGCTCGGTGAACGCGACCGTCACGGTCGCCCACACCGGCACGAGGGACCTCGGCGCGGTCACGCGCACCGCGGACATCCTCGTTGCCGCGATGGGCGTCCCCAGGGCGATCACCGCTGACATGATCCGCCCCGGCGCGACCGTCATTGACGTTGGCACGACGCAGGTCGGCACCACGCCGAAGGGCCGCGCCCTCCTCAGCGGCGACGTGGACTACCAGCCCGCCCTCGAGGTCGCGGGCGCCATCACCCCCGTCCCCGGCGGCGTCGGCCCGATGACGCGCGCGATGCTGCTGGTGAACACGCTGGTGGCGGCAAAGCGGCTGGCTGCGGAGTAGCTGACCACGCGCGCCTGAGGGCTGCGCGTGAGAACATCTGCGCATGGAAGAGCTGAAGGCGCGCGTCGCAGAGCTGCTCGCACGGGTGCGGGATGTGCAGGTGCGACTTTGACCTCCCTGCACGTGAGTTTGAGCTAGCCCGACTCCGCGAGGAGTCACAGGCCCCCGACCTCTGGGACGACCCAAAGCGCGCGCAGGGCGTGATGCGCTCCGTGTCGCGCATCGAGGGCCTCCTCGCTACATGGTCGCGCCTCGAGGCGGGCGCCGAGGATATCGGCGCGATGCTCGAGCTCGCCGCCGAGGGCGACGAGGCGGAGCGGGAGTCGCTGCTCGCGGAGGCGTCCGAGGAACTCGACGCGCTCGAACGCGACTACGCGGCGCTCGAGGTGAGCCTCACGCTGAGCGGCGAGTACGACGAGAAGAACGCGATCCTCTCGATCCACGCAGGCGCCGGCGGCACCGAGGCCAACGACTGGTCGGAGATGCTGCTGCGCATGTACCTCCGCTGGGCGGAGGCGCGGAAGATGAGCACCGAGATCCTCTCGGTCTCCTCCGGCGACGAGGTCGGCATCAAGTCCGTCGAGGTGCGCATCGCGGGGGACTTCGCGTACGGGCTGCTGCGCTCCGAGCGCGGGGTGCACCGCCTGGTGCGGTTGTCGCCGTTCAACTCGGCCAACACGCGCCAGACTACGTTCGCGCTGGTGGAGGTGGTGCCCGAGGCGGACGAGGACGTGCAGATCGAGATCAACCCCGACGACCTGCGCATCGACACGTATCGCGCGGGTGGGCACGGTGGGCAGAACGTCCAG
>JALOAM010000152.1 GCA_023228765.1 Dehalococcoidia bacterium | reverse complement strand
CAGAAGAACGACACCGCCGTCCGCATCACCCACATCCCCTCCGGGATCGTCGTAACCTGTCAGAACGAGCGCTCCCAGCTCCAGAACCGCGAGCAGGCGATGGTCGTCCTGAAGTCCCGGCTCCTTGAGCGTGAGATCGAGCGCGTGGAGGCGGAGCGCGCCCGCATCAAGGGCGAGCACGTGGAGGCCGGCTGGGGCAACCAGATCCGCTCCTACGTCCTGCACCCCTACAAGATGGTGAAGGACCTCCGCACCGAGGTCGAGACCTCCGACACCGGCGCCGTCCTGGACGGCAAGATCGATGACTTCATCAATGCCTACCTGCGCGCGCAGGTCGGCACCGAGGAGGGCGCCGCATGACTCGATCCCGACGAGCGGCTCACACGGCGATCGCGGCGCTCGCCGTCGTCACCGTCCTCGGCGGTGCGTTCGCCCTCGTGTCTCCGGTCGCCGCGCAGGAGGTCAGCGGGGCGTCCGTTTCCTCGGCGGACCCGTCCTCGATCACGTTCCGGGTGCAGGTCTCGGGTGACCCGATCTCGGAGGCCACGCTCAACTACCAGCGGTTCAACCCGGAGGGGAACATCGGCGGCTCCGTGGTCGCGCAGGTGCCCTCCCGCGGCACGGGCGAGGTGGTCGCGGAACTCCCGACGAACAACGGCACCACGTACATCCCCGTCGGCACGCGCTTCACGTACTCGTGGACCCTGCGCACCGAGGACGGCGATACCGTGCAGACGGAGCCGGAGGAGGTCGTCTTCCTCGACGGTCGCTTCCAGTGGCAGACGCTGCAGGAGGGCGACGTCACCGTCTACTGGTACGCCGATGCGGCCCTCGCGCAGAGCGTACTGGGCGCCTCGGCAGGTGCCGTGGAGGACATGGCGTCCCTCCTCGATGTCGACATCGACTTCCCGATCACGGTCGTGCTGTACGCGGGAGGCGACGACGGCATCCCCGCGCAACGGCCGCGAGGCGGCGTCTACGACGAGATGTCGCGCACGGGTGGCACCCGCGTCGCGCCGGACCTCGTGCATGTCTACGACAGCCTCGGCCTCGGCTGGGAGGACATCACGCGCCACGAGATCACCCACGTCGTCACGTCGGCGGCGGGCGACGGTGCGTTCACCTCGATCCCCTCGTGGCTGGACGAGGGCCTCGCGACGTACGCGCAGGCCAACAAGGGCACGAGGGTGAACGCGGTGGAGTCCGCGATCCAGCGCGACGACACGCTGCGCCTGAGGAACCTGACCGCCCCCACCAATCGCGCCGAGCTCATCGAGCTCTTCTACGGACAGTCCTGGTCCACGGTGGAGTACCTCATCGACACCTACGGCGCGGAGAAGATGGCGGACCTGCTGGCCACCATCAAGGAAGGCAACACCACCGACCAGGCCCTCAACGAGGTCTATGGCTTCGACCAGGACGGCCTCTACAACGAGTGGCGTGTCTCCAAGGGTCTCCAGCCGATCGAGTACGAACCCGTCGCCGAGGCCACCACGACCGCCCGGCCCGAGGGCACGCGCGCCCCGCTCACGCTCCCCACCTCGGTCGCCGCGGGCGGCTCCACCTCCGGGGGTAGCACCGGCACCTCCGAGGGCGGTGGCAGCGGGGACTCGGTGGACGCGACCGCCGGGGATGGCGGCAACAGCAACGCGATGACCGCGGCGATCATCGGCGTGGTCACGATCGCGCTGGCCGGAGGGCTCGGGTTCGTCGGGCTCCGGATGCTGCGCTCGAAGCCCTCGGGCCCTGCTTCAAGCTAGTCCGCTAGCGGCCGGGGACGTACAGCCCGCTCGATGGCTGACCGCCTGACGGAGGCTGGGTGCCCGAGCCGGGCTGCCCCGCCTGTGCCGCCCTCGCGCGTTCCTCGCCGATACGGCGGGCGTCGTCTTCGCTGACGTACGGGGTGGCGTACACGCGGTCGCGGACGACCGGCTCCTCGTTGCCCTCGACGACGCGGGCGATCTGCTCGCAGAGCTCCGTCTCGCGGTAGGCGCCGACGAAGCGCTTCCCGTCGATCGTGATCAGCGGTACCTGCGTCAGCATCCGCTTCCCGGCGAGCACCGGGAACTGTGACGCCTCGTACAGCGTGACGCGGACGCGCTTCCCCTCCACGGCGAACGCCGCAAGGAGCGGGATCATCTGCACGGAGATCGGGTCGAACGGGCTGAGGAACGCCTCGACCGTGACTTCGTCCTCGATCGTGGCGAGTCGCGCTCGCGTCTCCCGCGAGAGCTGGGACTGTCCGGTGGACACGATGCCGAGGGCGTCCAGGAACGCCTGGAAGAACGGCCCGAAGAACAGGCCCACGGTCCGCAGTCCTCGGCCGCCGCAGCGCATCGTCACGGTAGGGGAGTGCTCGATACCCCGCTCCGCCGCGGTGCGCTCGTGCGTATCGAGGTCGTACGGGGTGAGGGTGAGCATCGGGTGGAGCGTCTTGAGCTGGCGGACCAGGTCGAGCGCCGCCTGCCCGTGGCGGCCGTCGTCGCGCTCGCCGGTGAAGATCGCCTGGGGCTTGCGAGTCCACACCTCCAGGGCGACCTGCCGCAGGAGGCGTTGCTGGAGCAGCCCGGCGACCTGCTGCGCCTGCTGACGGCCCAGCGGACCCTCCGGGATCGCGGGCACTAGCGGCCAGCCTCGTGACTGGTCCCGCCGTGACTGCCCTCGTCGCGGTCGGCCTCGATGAGGAGGCGGCCGGCGATCCATGTGCGCTGGGCCGCGGTGAACAGCGTGAGGACGGCGAGGAGCCAGAGGAGGACGCGCACCCAGCCGAAGAGCAGGAGTGTCCCCGTCAGCACGACGCGTTCCGAGCGCGTGAACAGCCCGTCCTTCAGCGGCATCCCGAGGCCCTCGGAACGCGCTCGGACGTAGGAGACCATGATCGAGCCGGTCAGGGCGAGGAAGGCGAGGAGCGCTTCCTCGCGGTTCCCGAGGTCGATCGAGTACCAGAAGATGCCGAACAGCACGGCTGCCTCGGACAGCCGGTCGAGCGTGGAGTCGTACAGGGCGCCGAACCGGGAGGCGGTCCCCGTCGAGCGGGCGAGGGCGCCGTCCAGCAGGTCGAGCGCGCTGAAGAACAGCACGGCGACACCGCCCGCGAGCAGCCATCCTTGCACGACGAAGAACGCCGCCAGCACGTTCCCGAGGAACCCGACCGTGGTCAGCATCGTCGGCGTCACGCCGACGGCGGCGAGCACGTCCACGATCGGGGTGAGGACGGCAGCGGGCGCGCGGCGAGGGAGGATGGAGTTCACTCGGTAGCCACCAACCGTCGTCGTTGCCCTCGTTGCTGGGCGCGCTGGACGCCTCGGCGAGTGTCCAGCAACCGCTCGTAGTAGGACAGTACCTGCTGGGTGATGCGCGGCCACCCGTACTCCTCCACGTGCGCGCGGCCCTCCGCCGCGAGCGCAGCTCGGCGCTCCGGGTTCCGCACGAGTTCCGTGAGCGCCGCGGCGAGGTCGTACGGGTCCTTCGGTCGCACCAGCACGCCGTCCGCGCCGTGCGTGATCACCGAGGCGTATCCGTCGATGTTGGAGGCAACCACCGGGATCCCGGCGGCCATCGCCTCCAACAAGACATAACCCTGTGACTCATGGCCGGTGGCCGGTGAGCAGAAGATGTCCGCGGTCTGGTGGTAGCGGGGGAGCTCCTCGTAGGGGACGCCGTTCTCGCCACCGTGCACGAAGACGATGCCGCGCCGGCCGTCGCTGGCGACCGAGTTCTCGAAGCGCCGCCGCGAGCGGGAGTCCGGGCCGACGACGATGAGCCGCGTGTCAGGGTCGCGCGCGTTCACCATGCCGAACGCGCGGATCAGGACACCGAGGCCCTTCCGCTTCTCCGCGCGTCCGACGTACAGGATGTTCGTCGTGTCCTCGAACTCCGCGAGGGGAGCGAGGTCGGGCCGGTCCCAGTGCTCGATGTCGATGCCGTTGGGGATGATGTTGTAGAAGCCCGGGAAGTACTGGCTCACGTACTGCGCCGCCGGGGGCGACACGGCGATCTTGCCGTCGATCTGGCGGAACCAGCGCTTGAGGATCCTCCGGCTGTACGAGTAGAGCCGGTTGCCGCCGTCCCGCGTGGCGTGGAACGTCCCCACGATCACCACGTCCGGCAGCACGTTCCGCGCATGGCGCAGCACGTGCATCGGCAGCACGGGCATCATCGGCTCGTGGACGTGGATGATGTCGAACTGCTCGCGCTCCAGGGTCTCCGTCACGCGCCGTCCGAGGCGCGGGTTGAGTGAGATGCGGACCACCGTGCTTGCCGTCGCCACGGGGTAGGGGCGCCCCATGGTGATGACGCCCTCGTCGCGGACGGCGCCCGAGGCCGGCGCGAGGATGCGGACCTCGTGCCCCCGGTCGCGCAACTCACGCGCGAGGACCTTCAGGTGCGTGTTCACCCCGCCGGGGTGCCGCCAGTCGTAGGGCGAGACGAGTCCGATCTTCATCGTGCCGCGATCCGTTCGCGGGCGTAGTGCGCCAGCGCCTGTACCTTCGGGCCCAGCACCTTCCGAGGCGTCACCGAGAGCCCGCGCACCTGCTGCTCCGCGAGGCGCTTCAGGCCGATCGCCCGGTACGGCGTGCCGCCTTGCAGCACCCCCTCGGTCGCGCGCGCGTCGATCGCGGTGCGCAGGGCGTCCGAGGTGCGCCCTCGGAAGCGCGTGTATGCGAGGCCGACGGTCTCGACGAAGTGCGAGTCGCTGCCGCCTGTCTCCGCCAGGTGCCATCGCTCTGCGTTCGCGCGGCGCCCGCGCGCCCCGGCATCCCACCCCTTCGCGAGGGGACTCGCCACCTCAAGGCCGTCGGGACGCTGTTCCTTGGGCAGGGCGAGCACGCGCTCCAGCGTGCGCCGACCCACGGACCGGGTGAGGAGCGAGAACGGGTGCGGGAGGACGGCGACGCCGCCCGCCTCGTGGATCGTTGCGATGGTGCGCTCCAGCGGCTTGAACGACGGGATCGGCTGGTCCACCCACAGCGCGAGCAGGTGCCCGTGCAGTGTCGTGACCTCGATCCCCGTCACCAGCTCGAAACCCCATCGCTCTCGCGTCGCCTCGAAGGTCTCGCGCGCGAGCAGCGCCCCGCCCACGTCGTCGTGGTCCGTGATGGCGATGACGTCGAGGAACGCGTCGCGCTCCACCCGTTCGAAGATCGTGAGGGCGTCGTCCATCCCGTCGCCGAACGAGGTGTGGATCTGCAGGTCGGCTCGTCCGAAGAGGGTGAGGGGACGGGCGGGGGTGGGCGACTCAGCCATCGCCCCGATCATAGCCCTCCACGCGTGCGCGCCACCGTGAGGATGTTAACGAAACGCCTGTCGTCCCCTGCGGTAGAGGGTGCAGTGGGGGACTCGCTCACTCGTTCAGTCCGGCCCGTCGAGGCGCCCGCACCGACCCCTCATTCTTCAGTGCGGCCGGCGAGGCCACACGGGTGAGATGGGGAACCACTGCCCCGGCCAGCGGCGGATGCCCGCCTCCAGCGCCGCCACCATGGCCTCCATCCCGCGTTCCACGTCCCGCTCACGGTCGCCGCTCGGCTGAGGCATGGGGACGCGCTCCACGTAGAGCGCGTACCGGCCCCAGGAGGTGCGCGGCGTCCACACGGCGAACATCGGTGCGCCCATCCTCACGGCGAGGTCCACGGCGCCGGAAGGGATGGGGGCGGGCTCGCCGAAGAACGGGCGGAGCTTGGCCGTACCCAGCACGTCGCGGTCCACGAGGAGGCCGAGGGCGCCTCCCGCCTTCAGGTGGCCGATCGACTGGCGGAGGCCGTGCGAGTTCGCCGGGAGGAACCGCACACCGCGCGTGCTTCGCACGCGGTGGATGAACTCGTGCACGCGACGGTCGTTCAGGGGCTCGGTGAGGATCGCGAGGCAGACGTCGAACGGCGCGGCGGCCTGCGCGATCACCTCGCTGTTGCCCAGGTGCGCACCCACGAGGACGGCGCCACGGCCCTCCTCGAGGGCGTTCACGAGATGCTCGACGCCCTCGATGTGGTCGAAGAGGTCGAAGACGAACGCGGGCTGGTGCACGCCGAAGCGAGCGAAGTCGGCGTAGTAGTAGAGGTTGGTGCGCGTGCTGGAGCGGGCGACTCGCGCGACCTCTGACTGCGGCGCGTCCGGGCCCAGGACGTGGCGGGCGTGGTCGAGCGTCGCGTGGCGCACGCGGCGGGAGACGTACCAGGCGAGCATCCCGCCCAGCCAGCCCATCGTGTACTGGAACCGCCCCGGCAGGCGGCCGCCCACGTTCACCAGCGTCCAGAGGAACCAGTAGTACATGCGGTTGGCCGTCAGGCCTTCACCGAGGCTCGGACGGGAGCGCGGTCGTCCAGCCACAGGTTACGGAAGATGTACCACTGCTCCGGGTAGCGCCGGACGAGCCCTTCGAGGTTCGTGAACACCGCCTGCGTCAGGCCTCGCACGTCCGCCTCGGCGTCGCCGGTGGCGTCGAACGCCACGGGGGCGATCTCCGCGCCTACGGTGTCGCTCCAGCGGTCGAGGCGCGGAAGCGTGGCCGCGACGACCGGGGAGCCGGCGCGCAGCGCGATCCTCGCGGGGCCGTCAGAGACGCGGATCGTGGCGCCGAAGAACTCAACGTCCACGCCGCCGGTGGCCTGCGGCACGTCCACGAGGAGCGCGACGACATCGTTGTTGCGGAGCGCCCTCAGGATGCCGGGGCCCATGCGGCCGACCGGGATGATGTTCATCCCGAGGTGTTTCCGTGAGCTGATCACCAGGCGGTTCACCCGCTCGTTGGGGAACTCGTCGGCGATGGCCGAAAGCGCAAACCCGTTCAGTGCGAGGATCGCGGCGCCCAGGTCCCAGTTCCCGAAGTGCATCGTCAGGAAGACGGTGCCGTTGCTGGAGCGCTTCTCGCGGAGGCGCTCCCACAGCGACTCCTCCACCACTACCCGGCGGCGGATCTCGTCAGCGTCGGTGCCGAGGAAGCGGAAGAAGTCCACGAGGTAGACGAGGTAGTTGCCGAACGAGCGGCGGGCGCAGCGTCGTGCCTCCCGAGGGTCGCCGCCCAGCACCCGCCGCAGGTTCTGGATGCTCCGCCGCCGCCCGCCCGGCCAAGCGTAGAACGCCGCGACCCCGACCGCCCTCGCGAGGCCGTAGGAGACGCGGAGCGGCACCATCCGGGTGAGGAAGATCGCGAAGCGGAACGCAAGGAAGAGCGCCAGGGCCGCCTCCGTCAGTCCTGCGTGCACCCCCGCGGCACACGCGAGGTAGAGACTACCCGGAACGCTCATCCGTCGTGAACCGTTGCCGGTGATTCGATCCCGAAACGCAAGGAAGAGCGCCGCTACCGGCGCTCTTCCCCCGTGGACGTTGCCGACCCACGAGTTGCGGGGGGACTGGGTTAGCCCTTGATGAACGCCTCCACGCCGTCGCGGGCGTCCTCGTCCAGCATCTGGCGGGGCGGGGACTTCATGAAGT
>JALOAM010000107.1 GCA_023228765.1 Dehalococcoidia bacterium | reverse complement strand
GGACATCCCGGATGTGACCCACGTCTTCAACTTCGACATCCCGGACGACGCTGATGCCTACGTCCACCGCATCGGCCGGACGGGACGCATGGGGCGCAAGGGCGATGCCGTCACCTTCGTCACCCCTCGCGAGACACGGCAGCTCCAGTACATCGAGCGTGCGATCCGCAAGAAGCTCCGCCAGATCCGCATCCCCACCCCGAGCGACATCTTCGCGCGACGCCGGGAGGCACTCCTTACCTCCCTGGTCGAGGTCGTCGAATCGGGCGCGGCGAGGCCGTACGCGCCGCTGGTGAAGGAGCTCGCGGACCAGCACGACCCGCTGGAGCTGGTCGCCGCCGCGATCTACCTCGCGAACGGGGGCGCCACCGGACGGCACGAGGAGTTCACCGCCGCGCCCCCTCCGGACGTGCCGGACGGCGAGGACGGGATGACCCGCCTCTACATGGACACGGGCCGGCGCTACGGAGTGCGGCCGAAGGACGTGGTGGACGCCTTCACCGCCGAGGCCGGCATCTCACCGCAAGCGATCGGCGCGATCGACATGTACGGCGACTTCACCCTCGTCGAGGTCGAGCGCCGGGCAGCGGCGCAAGTCCTCGAGCGCGCCGAGTACCTCGTGTTCCACGGACGCGAGGCCCACGTCACCCCCGCCCGCGACAAGGACCGGCCGAAGGGGCCACGCCCCGGCAACCACACTCCACCGAAGCGTCCGAAACGAGCGAGGACGAACCGCTAGCGCCCGGTCACCTCGGTGCATCTCGCGTAGGCAGCGTCCAGGGCGCGGGACAAGCTCTCTGCATCCCACGGTCCGCGGTGGCGTGTGCCCGCGACGAAGAACGTCGGGGTGCCTCGGGCGCCGCCGGCCTCCGCGCTGGCTACGTCCTCACGGATGCGGTCGCCGTGGCTTTCCTCCGTCAGATCGCGTGTGAACTGCTCCACGTCCAGCCCGAGGTCGCCCGCGTACCCCACGAGGTCCTCGAACTCGAGCTCGTCCTGGTGGCGGAAGAGCAGATCATGCATCTCCCAGAAGCGGCCCTGCGCGGCGGCGGCCTCCGCGGCCTCGGCGGCGAGCTCGGCGTGCGGGTGCACGTCCGCCAGCGGCAGGTGGCGGAAGACGTAGCGGAGCTGGTCGCCGTAGCGCTCCCGTAGCGAGCGGGTGACATCGGTCGTCTGGCCGCAGAACGGGCACTCGAAGTCGCCGTACTCCACCAGTGTCAGCGGCGCATCGACCGGCCCTCGGATGTGGTCGCGGTCCGGGTCCACGGGTTCGGCGAGGGCGGCCGCACGCTCGAGGGGCGCCGCGCCCATCCGGGCGGACAGGCGGAAGATGATCCACCCGGTGACCACGGAAAGCGCACACGCGGCCAGCACCCCCACCGTCGCCTCGTCGCGGAGCTGCTGCGAGTCGAACGCCAGGTGGACGATGAGGAGCGAGACGCTGAAGCCCATCCCGGAGAGCGCGCCGCCGCCGATGATGTAGCCCGGCCCCAGGCCCTTCGGCAGCGTGCCGATCCGCAGGGCCGTGACGCCGAGGGCGAACACCCCGACACCGATGGGCTTGCCCACCACGAGGCCGACGAGCACGCCCCACATCACCGGCGAGGTGAGCGCCTCCCCGAGGAGCCCGCCCCGCAGGTCCACGCCGGCGTTCGCGAGCGCGAAGACGGGGACGATGAGGTAGCTCGTCCAGGGGTGCAATAGCCTCTGGAAGCGCTCGTTGACGGAGACGACACGCTGGATGCTCCGGCGGGCCCGGTATCCGACCTCCGGCAGCGGGGATTGCCGGAACGCGGTGAACAACCGCGCCGCCTGGTCAATGGCGTCACGCTTCGGCGGTCGGGAGACGACGAGCAGCCCGGCCAGCATGCCCGTGATCGAGGGGTGGAGCCCCGACTCGATCGTTGCGAGCCAGGCGCCGAAGCCCGCCAGCCCGTAGGCCAGCGTCTGCCATGCGCCGAGCCGACCGAGGAGGCCGATCGTGCCGAGGCAGAGGGCAGCGATGACAACCGCGGTCATGTTGATGGAGTCGGAATAGACGACGCCGATGACGGTCACGGCCATCAGGTCGTCCGCGATCGTCATCGAGAGGAGGAAGACGCGGAGCTGCGTCGATGCCTTCGGCCCGACGAGCGCGAGCGCGCCGAGGAGGAACGCGGTGTCCGTGCCGATCACGATGCCCCAACCCCGTGCGGCGTCACCGGACGGACTGATGAGCAGGTAGAACAGCGCCGGGACAACAAGCCCGCCCAGCCCCGCGACGAACGGGGCGATAAGGCGTCGCTTCTCGCGGAGGTCCCCGACCGAGATCTCGTGACGGAGCTCGAGGCCAATCACGAAGAAGAAGAGCACCATCAGGCCGTCGTTGATCCAGTGGGTGAGATCCATCGACAGCGAGCGCGAGCCCACCTCGACCGAGATCACGGTGCTCCACAGGTCTTCGTACGACGCCGACCAGGGCGAGTTCGCCCAGAGAAGCGCCACCACCGCCACACCGAGGAGGATCCCAGCGCTGCCGGACTCCGTGTTGAGGAAGTCCCGGACCGGCTTCGACAGGCTCGCCACCAGGACGCCGCGGTTACGCGACAATGAGCTGGCGTCTGCCTGTGACTGAACTGACAACCTCGGCACCTCCGGCGCCATCGGAGAGTCGCGCGTCCCCACTCGCACCGACCGCAGTCTCACACCGGTGGCACGGAACGCCAAGTGCCGCGCCTGCGATGGGAGGAAGCCGAGACACGCCGCACCGGACCTCGGACGGCGCACGGATCGCTACAGTCGTCCGGTCATTCGTGAGAGCGCAGGCGGGGAGGCCGCGGTGGAACCACTCGTCACAACCGACTGGCTGCACGAGCACCTCGACGACCCGACGGTCGTGGCCGTCGAGGTGTCCTCGGAGCAGGAGGCGACCGCACGGTACTCCCGTGACGGGCACATCCCCGGCTCGCGGTTCGCCTGGTGGAAGGCGCTCTGCTGGGACGAGGCGGACCGTGAGTTCCCTCCTCCGGACGTCCTGGCCGGACGCCTCCGTGCGCTGGGTGTCTCGGAGGGCTCCCGACTCGTCCTCGTCGGCGACCCCATCCAGTACGCGACCTACCTCTACTGGACGCTCGCGCTCTCCGGCCTCGACCACGTCGCGAGCATCCTCGATGGAGGCCGGGCGCACTGGGCCGCGCGAGGGCTACCGCTCACGCTCGAGGCACCTCCGCCCGCGACGCCGGGCGATCTCTCGCCGCGAGCGGTGACGGGATCGCCTCGCGTCGGGCGCGATAACGTACGCGCACACCTCGATGACCCCGAACGCGTCCTGATCGACATGCGCTCACCCGAGGAGTACGGCGGGGAGCGCGTATCTCCCGCCAGCTTCTCGGTCGACCACGGCGCGGAACGGGCGGGGCGCATCCCGGGCGCCCGCCACCTCTACTTCGAGCAGTTGCTCCAGCCCGACGGTCGGTTCCTCGATGCCGGACCGATCGACGAACACCTCCGCGCTGCCGGCGCGACCCCGGAGGCGGACGTCGTGACCTACTGCCGCCTCTCCCACCGGGCCTCCCTCGGGTGGTTCGCCGCCACGCGCCTGCTCGGGTGGCAGAACGTCCGTGTCTACGACGGCTCGTGGACCGAGTGGGGTTCGATCGTCGGCTTCCCCGTCGAGCGAGATCGGCCTGCCCCGACATCCTGAGGTGGCATGCGCAGGATCATCCCCAGCTCTTGCCGGCAGGCATCGCCAGCGCTTCCGCGGGGAAGAACTGCTGCACGGACTCCGCGATCAGGGTGCGTTGCTCGCCGGCGCGTTCCTCCAGGAGGCCGGAGACGCGGATAAAGGGAGCCGTCCGGACGACGTCGCGGTGGGCCTCCACGAGTTCGCGGCTGATGAGGGCGTTCACCATGCCGTATTCGTCCTCCAGCAGCAGGAAGATGATGCCCTTCGCCGTGAGCGGCTGCTGGCGGCACACCACGAGGCCGGCGACGTCGACACGCGTGCCGGCGGACATCGAGCGCAGGTGATGGCTGGAGACGACACCCTCGCCGAGGGCGGGGCGGAGGAATCGCATCGGGTGGCTGTCCGGCGAGAGGCGCAACACGTCATAGTCACCAGCCATGCGCTCGTACGCGCCGAAGTCCGCCAGGCGCACCGAGTCCTGCTCCACCGGCAGGTCAAGGCGTAACTGACGGTCGCGAGGACGGCGCAGGTCCGCCTGCTCGAACCCGCTGACGAAGAGGCCGAGCTGCCAGATCAATTCGCGGCGGTTGAGCCCCAGGCTGTCGAACGCGCCGATGCGGATGAGGTTCGTCGTCATCGCCTTCGAGAGGCCCGTCCGCTGCACGAAGTCGAACAGCGACCGGTACGGGCCCTCGCGGCGTCGTTCCTCCTCCACACGCGCGGCGGCAGCGTCGCCCACCCCCTTCACGTATCCCAGGCCGATGCGGACCGCCCCGCGCATGACGGTGGGACGCAGGTCGCTGCCGGTGTCCTCCGGCAGCAGTGCATCCACCGTGCATTTCGCATCGCTCAGGTTCACGTCCGGGCGATGGACGGCGACGCCGTGGCGCTGGGCGTCGTTCGTCAGGACGTGTGGCGGGTAGAAGCCCATCGGCTGCTCGTTGAGGAGCGCGCAGAGGTACTCGGACGGGTAGTAGTGCTTGAGCCACGTCGACTGGTACGCGAGGAGTCCGAAGGCCGCGCCATGTGAGCGAGGAAACCCGAACTCCGCGAAGCCCAGCAGGTTCTCGAACATCTTCGCCGCTTCGGCCTCGGTCACGTCGGGATGCTCCAGGGCGCCCGTCATGAACTTCTGGCGGTAGGACTCCATGATCGGGAGCGAGCGCTTGCGGCTCATCGCGCGGCGGAAGGTCTCCGCTTCGCCAGCGGTGAACCCACCCATCAGTTTCGCGACATCGATGACCTGCTCCTGGAAGAGCACGACTCCGAGCGTGTCGTCGAGGACCTCGCGGACGCATTTGGGCACCGAGATCGGGTAGTTCGGGTCCTTCCGCCGCGCCTCGCGCCGCCGGACGTACGGGTTCACCGCACCGCCGACGATCGGCCCCGGGCGCACGATGGAGACCTGGACCGTGAGGTCGTCGAGGTCCTCCGGCCGCGTCCGAGGCAGCATGGCGATCTGCGCGCGCGATTCGATCTGGAAGACGCCCACCGTGTCGCCGTTGCGGATCTCCTCGAAGACCGCCTCGTCGTTCATGTCGATCCGGGAGAGGTCGACGACCTCGTGGTGCTCTCGCTCGATCAGGTCGAGGCATTCCTCGACGACCGAGAGCATCCCGAGGCCGAGGAAGTCGATCTTCACCATGCGCGCGTCGTCGATGCTGTCCTTGTCCCAGTGGGCGATATAGCGGTTGGGCCACCTCGCCGGCTGGCACGGGACGCAGTCGATGAGCGGGTCCGAGGAGATCACCATCCCCCCGACATGCTGCGAGAGGTGGCGCGGGAACCCGGAGAGCTGGTGCGCCATCTCCGAGAGGTACCGCCAGGCACGGTCCTCCTGGCTCTCGAACACCTCGGGCGTCTCCGTCACACCACGCTGCCGGCGCACCTCCTCCGCCATCTGCGTGGCGCGGTCGTACGGCTTGGCCCGCTTCGACAGCCGGTCGACCTCGGCCTCCGGGAGGCCGAACGCCCGGCCGATGTCACGGACCGCGCTGCGGATCCGGTAGGTCGGGAAGATCGCGACGAGGGCCGCATGGTCCTTCCCCCACACCTCGTACACGCGCTCGATGAGGACCTCCCGGATGTCACGCGGGAAGTCGAGGTCGATATCGGGCAGGGAGAGCAGCGCATCGTTGAGGAAGCGGTCGACCGACAGCCGGTTCCGGATCGGGTCGATGTGCGAGAGGCCGATGAGGTAACAGACCAGCGAGGAGACCGAGGACCCGCGGCCGCGGCCGGGAGGCAGTTCGGTCACGCTCCGCGCCCGACTCGGGCCGCGCACCTGTGCCGCCACCTGCACCGCCAGCTTCATCACCTCGTGGTAGACGAGGAAGAACCCGGCGAGGCCATTGCGCTCGATCAGCCCGAGTTCCTTCTCCAACCGGTCGAGGGCGGGCTGACGTTCGTGGAGCACATACTTCTGGACGAGTCGTTCCATGCAGACGCGGCGCAACTCCTCGATCGGTGACAGGCCGCTCTCGTTGGCCGGCTCCGGCAAGCGGTATCCCAGGTCCTGCGTCAGGTCGAAGGTGCAGCGCCGAGCGATACGCACGGAGTTGGCGGCAGCCTCCGGGTGGTACGCCTCGAAGCGCCGAGCCTGCTCCTCCGGCGGGCGGAGGTAGAACTCCCCGTTCGGACGCCGCTCGCGATGTGTCCCGTCCAGGGTCCGGCGGTGCTTGATGGAGACGAGCACGTCCTGCAGCCGTGCTCGGTCCGGCTCGTGGTAGTGGACATCGCCCGTCCCCACCACCGGGAGGCCCATGCGCTCGGCGAGGCTGACGAGGGCGCGGTTGCGAGGCCGGTCACCGAAGACCAGGTTGTCGACCAGCTCGACGTACACGTCCTCGCGCCCGAACCACTCCACCCAGCGCGCCAGTGCGCCCTTCGCCTCCGCGAGGCGTCCCTCGTGGACCAACCGCGTCACGAGGCCCTCGCGACAGCCGGTGAGCAGGATCAGCCCGTCCGTGTGCCCTTCGAGGAACGCAACCGGCAGCACGGGGTCCAGGCGGCGCGTCTCGCGGCCGTCCTGCTCCTCCTGGTGCAGCCCGAACGCCTCGCTGGAGAGCCGACAGAGGTTCGCGTAGCCCTCGCGGCGTTCGGCCAGCAACGTGACGTGATGCCGCGCGCCGTCCGCTTCCACGAGGGTCAGCTCAAGGCCGGTGATCGGACGGAACCTGACCTCCACGTCCTGCCCGTCCACCTTGATGGTCACACCCTCCTTCGCGGAGCGGGCGAACTCCATCGCCCCGTACATGCCCTCGTGATCCGTGAGCGCCAGCGCACGGTGCCCCTGGTACGCCGCCGCGACCAGCAGCTCATCGATCGAGGACGCCCCCTCCAGCAGCGAGTAGTTGGAATGCATGTGGAGCTCGACATAGGGGACGTCGTCCAGGACGGAGAGCGGCACGGGCGCCGCCACGCCGCGAGGCGCCATCGAGCGTGGCGTGTCCGACTCGACCTGCCGGTCGACCGCCCGACGCCGAGCTTCGAACGCCTCCCACGAGTAGTCATACGGCGAGTGCTTCAGCGGGCTCATCGCCGCGCTCCCGACCGCCCATGCGGCGACGAATCCGGTGACTCGGTGTACGGCTGCTCGTACCAGGCGCCGGTCACGTCGTCGCGGTAGAGCGTGAGCGGGCGCCCGCCCTCCAGCACCACGCGGTAGTACGTGCGGCGTTGCGGGGCATCACGCCACCACGCCTCCGCCAGTCGCCACTGCTCCTCGATGCTCTCGACGCACGACTCCGGGCCTCGACGGCCGCGCGCGTCCGTGCGGGCCACGGCGAGCGGCATCGCGTACCCGTCCTCGCGCACGACGAGGGCGCGCGGCAGCCCGATCGGACGCAGAGAGGTCGCACTCGATCGTGCGGGGGACCTCACGGGTCGTACTCCAGCAGCGCGTAGCGCCGCTCCGGCAGCCGGTGCCACGGCTCCACGTCCACCACGCGCGCCACCGGCGACTCGCCGAAACGCACCTTCAGGTGGCGCACCATCTCGTCGAGCTGTTCCTGCCGGCGCGTCTGCTCCGAGAACAGGCTCTGCTGACGGCCGCTCTCCTTCGTCAGTCCGCTGAGCTCCAGCGTGATAAACGAGAACGGTCCCGGAAGCTCCGCGTACTCCACCAGCGATCGCACCAGCGTCCACAGCCGCCCCCGGTCACCCAGCGGCTCGCGCAGCACCTGGTCGTGCTCCCAGAGGTCGCCGCGCTCGGTCTCCGCGCGCAGCCGGACCAACCGCACGAAGCGGTTCCGCGCCCGAGGATGCCGCAACGCCCGGCCGAGCATCTGCTCCAGTCCATGCAAGATCGCCTCGCGACTCACGAGCGGAGGCTCCGCCTGGACATGCTCGATGACGCGCTCACGCTCCCACGGCTTCGGACGCACGGGGCACGGATCCTCGCCGCGCGCTGCCAGCCACGCGATGCCTCCCGCGAACCCGAACTGTGCCTCCACCGCCGACCGAGGCAGTCCTGCGAACTGTCCGCAGGTATCGATGCCGAGGAGGTGCAGCCGCTCGATGTCCTCCGGCGGCAGGGGCAGGTGCCGCACCGGCTCCTGCGCCAGGAACGTCGCCGCCTCGGCCTCCGGCACGTGCACCACCGTCGAGGGTCGCGCCCGCAGCGCCGCGAGGTACGCCGTCAGCCGGTGACCCGCCACCCCGAGCTGTGGCTGCAACTGCGGGGACACTCCGGAGAACACCGCGCTCCGCACGTCCTCGATCCCGGGGTACAGCGCCTCGGTCCCACGCAGGTCCGCGAACACGATCCCCGTCTCCGACTCCTCCACCAGGGGACTCACCCCCGCCATTGCCTCCACCATGCTCTCGGCGTACCGCGCCACCAGCGCCGGCCGCGGCTCCAGGATCGTGAGCAACGGGCTCCGTGCGACCGCGTCACGCAACGTCATCCCCACCCGTACGCCATCGCGTCGAGCCTCGAGCGTCGCCTTGACCACGCGCGCGCGCGCCACGTCGCTCAACACGACGGGGCTTCCGAGGAGTCCGGGCCGCTCCGCGAGTTCGCACTGGAATGCCAGCGACGGGATCGCGAGGCAGGCCACGGTGCGCGAGGGGTCAGGTAGAGGTGTGGACATCTCGTCCCCCTGCTCAGGTGGGGGAGGATGGTATCAGAACACTTGTTCGATTCAGGGACATCGAGGGCACTGCGATCCTCCGAGAATCTAGTTAGTCGGAGGCTGCACCTGGGGACGGGCCACTCGAATACAGACCTCGCGCGCAGCTCCGCGATCTGCTCCCCGGACCGGCCCGTGCCAGGAGGGACCTCAGTCCCTGCTCCGCCATGCGCGGGGTGGGTAGGGTGGAGGGTGATCGAGCTGCTGGTATCGGGATAGGTAGTGGAGCATGGTGCTCGTTGACGTTCGGGAAGACATTGCCGCGGGGCGCGAGCCGTTCGCACGCATCATGGCGGTCGTAAAGGATCTCGGAGCCGACGAGGACCTCGAGCTGGTGGTGCCGTTCGAGCCGGTGCCGCTCTACGAGGCGATGGGCGCGCGCGGGTACACGCATGAGGGCGCCGCGGACGAGGATGGCACCTGGCGGGTGACGTTCCGGCGACAGGCGTAAGCCTCCGCGAGGGTCGCACAGTCGTTGGCTCACGAGAGTTGACCGTCGGGCGATACTCGATGCATGAGTGGCCCTATCCAAACCGAGGACGCCGACGCGGTTGCGACGCTCGCGCAGGCCTCCCTCGTCCCGTGCATCGAGATCAGCCCGAGTCGCGAAGCCGTCATCGACGGGCAGTCGGTCCGCCGAGCACTGCCGCAGCGCGGGCGGCGCACCGTGGGCGCGTGGTGCTTCGCCGACCACATCGGCCCCTCGCCGATGGACGGAGCGACCGGCCTCGACATCGGACCGCACCCGCACATCGGGCTGCAGACCGTCACGTGGCTGCTCTCCGGCGAGGTGCTCCATCGCGACAGCCTCGGCTCCGAGCAGGTCATCCGCCCGGGGCAGCTCAACCTGATGACCGCCGGCAACGGCGTCGCCCACTCCGAGGAGAACACGGGCGCCTCCGGTGAGCTGCACGGCATCCAGTTCTGGGTGGCGCAGCCGGAGGCCACCCGCCACGGCGCGCCCGCCTTCGAGCACCACGCCTCGCTGCCGCAGGTGGACATCGAGGACGCACACGTGACCGTGCTCATCGGTGCGTTCGGTGGCGTCGAGTCGCCGGCGCGGCGCGACACGGACCATGTGGGGATCGACGTGGCGCTCGATGGTCAGACCACCCTGCCGCTGCGGCCGGATTACGAGTACGCGATCGTCGTGCTCGATGGCGCGGTCGGCGTGGACTCGGAGGTCGTCACGCCGGGACACCTCGCCTACCTCGGCGAGGACCGCGAGACGCTGACGCTCTCCGCGCAGGAGCCCACCCGGCTGGTGCTCCTCGGCGGCGTGCCGTTCGAGGCGCCCATCCTCATGTGGTGGAACTTCGTCGGACGCACGCGCGAGGAGATCGACGCCGCGACCGAGAGCTGGCAGCAGGACGACGGCCGCTTCCCGACCGTCGCGTCACCCCTCGAGCGGCTCGAGGCGCCACCGACGCCCTGGCTGAAGTAGCGCCCTACTCCGGGACGTACACCGACTCGCGTTCGTCGTAGCGGATGCGTGCGGCGTCGATGTCGGCACGGTGCTCCTCTGACCAGTTGAACAGCGCGCACACCGCCTCCAGCAGCGTCTCGCCGAGCGGTGTGAGCTCGTATTCCAACGT
>JALOAM010000106.1 GCA_023228765.1 Dehalococcoidia bacterium | reverse complement strand
ACTGTGGGGATTCAGCCGGCTGCGCCATGGCGTACCTCGGGTCAGGGTGGTCATCCGAGTGTACCGGAGCGCGCTTCGCCTGGTGGCGACCGGGGTCCGGCCGCGTGTCGACCAGCGGATGCGGGCGCCAGAGCCCTCTGGCACTCAGCGCCCCGAGGCGTATCGTCCCGCTTCTCTCGAACGTGTGAGGCAGCGCATGCGCCCGATCCACCTCGCCGTCCTCTTCACCGTCGCCGCGATCTGGGGCGCGAGCTTCATGCTGATCAAGGTGATGAACGAGGAGGTCACGCCCCTCGCGATCGCCTGGATCCGCCTCGGCGGCGGCGGGGTCGTGATCACCGGCGTGATGATCGCGATGCGCCCGCAGATCCCGAGGGACGCACGGACGTGGGCGCACGTCGTGGTCGTCGGTGCGATCGGGACGGCGATCCCCTACGTCCTGATCCCCTGGGGGACAGCGCAGATCCCCTCGAACCTCGCCGCCGTCCTCAATGGCGCGATGCCGTTCTGGGTCGCGATCCTCTCGACGCTGTTCCTGCCCGCGGAGCGCCTGACGAGGAACAAGGGGATCGGCGTGGGCCTCGGCTTCGCGGGGCTCGCGATCATCATCGGCCTGGACGCCTTCGACTTCGGCTCGGGCAGCACGCGGGGACAGTTCGCGATCATCCTCGCGGCGCTCGCGTACGCCGCGGGCGCGGTGTACCTCCGGCGGTTCCTGCTGGGCACGAGTCCGTGGTTCCTCGCGTGCGCGCAGGACTGGGTCGCGTTCCTCATGGTGACGCCGTTGGTCCTCGGCGCCGGCGAGGTGCCCGACTTCGGGAGCCTGGAGGGCGACACGATCGTGGCTGCGATCGCGACCTCGGTGCTCGCGCAGGGGGCGGCGATCCCGCTCTACTACTGGCTCATCGCCAACGTGGAGGCGACGCAGGCCTCGTTCGTCACCTACCTCGCCCCCGTCACCGCGCAGTTCTGGGGCTGGCTCGTCCTGTCCGAGGTGCCCGGCCTGGCGCTTATCCCCGGCATGGCGCTGGTGATCGGCGGAATGCTGTTCCTGAACCGACGCGCGAAGGTGGCGGCGCCGCAGCCGGGCGCCGCCGGCGCGGTGGTCGCCGCGACGATCGCTTCGGATGGATCACGAACGGATCACTAGCGCGGTTGTCCGAGGCCCGAAGCGGGCCGATCCTGTAAGGACACCCGCTCACCCCCGCCCACCTCGATCGCACCGGTTGGAGGCCTCGTGACTCGTCTATCCGTGCGGCGCTGCGCCGCCTTCATCATGGCCGGTGTCCTCGCCGTCTCGCTCGGTGTCGCGTGCGGCGGCGGGGACGACAGCGAGGGGAACGAGGGCAACAGCACGCCCGCTGCCTCCGGCGGGTCGCTCGCCTGGGACGCCCAGAGCCTGAGCGAGTCCGAGGGCGGCGCCCCCTTCGTCCCGACGATCCTGCCGACCAGCCTCGGCGTCGGGCCGAGCCGCATGCTCTTCGCCCTCATCGACCGCGACGCGGGCACCCTGGTCTCCGGCGCCGAGATCACGGCGACCTACTACCGCCTCCCCGCCGACCCGGACGCTGACCCCACCTCCGCCGAGGAAGTCGCGAGCCTGGATGCGCACCCGCGTGTCCTCGACCTCCGCGCCGTCGCCGGCGAGGGCGAGGCCAGCGATGCCGACCTCACCACGGTCTACTCGACCAACCCGGAGTTCGACGCGTCCGGCTTCTGGGGCGTCTCGCTGAACATCGACGTGGACGGGGAGACCTACCGGCCGAGGATGAAGTTCTGGGTGATGGAGCAGACCCCGGAGATCGCCATCGGCTCCCCCGCCCCGCGCTCGGAGCAGGCGACCCTCGCTGACGTGGACGATCCCGCCACCATCAGCAGCGAGGCCGAGCCCACCCTCGAGATGCTCGACGAGACCGTCGCGGAAGCCCTCGACACTGGGAAGCCGGTGGTCGTCGCCTTCGTCACGCCGGCCTTCTGCGTCTCACGCTTCTGCGGCCCGATCATGGACAAGGTGGTCCAGCCCGCCTTCGACGAGTACGGCGACCGCGTGGAGTTCGTCCACATCGAGCCGTACGACGTCCCGAAGGCGCGCGCTGAGGCCGTCCTGGAGCCCGTCCCCGCCGTGGAAGAGTGGGGCCTCCGCTCCGAGCCCTTCATCTTCGTCATCGACAGCGAAGGCATCGTCCGCACCAAGCTCGAGGGCGTCACCGACCTCGACGAGCTCTCCACCGCCATCGAGGCGGTCCTCCCCGGCGGCGCGTAGCCCTCAGGCTCCGCCCTCCGCCTTCCGGCCCCCTCCCCTGCGAGGGGGACCGGAAGACAGACGGGCGAGTGCTTCGTGACGGAGGGCGGAGGTCAGACCTCGGAGCGGAGGTAGGCCGTGGAGAGGGCGTCCGCGTACTCGTTCCAGAGGGAACCGTCGTGGGCCTTGATCCAGCGGATGCGGACCTTCGGACGCTCCAGGAAGAGCTCGTAGGCGAGCCGGACCAGGTCCAGGTTCTTTACCTCGCCGTCGCGTCGCTTCCAGCCGTTACGCTTCCAGCCGGCCGCCCACTGCGTCAGCGTGTTCACGACGAGCTGGGAGTCCGTGTAGACGTCCATCTCCTCCTCGGGCCCGAGCATCTCCAGGCCGTGGATCATCGCCGTGAACTCCATGCGGTTGTTCGTCGTCGCCGGGTCGGCGCCGTGCTCGGAGGCGAGGATGCGGCCGTCGAGGACGTAGACGACGCCCCAGCCACCGGGTCCGGGGTTGCCGGAGCAGGAGCCGTCCGTGAAGACGCCTGACTGCGGCCCGGCGGAGTACCGCTCGAGGACCTGCGCGACGGTGAGGGCACTCGCACGGCCCGAACCGGACGAGGAGCCGCCGGGGCGGCGGTAGGACGTGTGGACCGGCGACGGGCGGCGCGAGGGGTCGCTGCTGCGACCTCCCCGACCCCCGCCGCTATTCCAGCGTGACACCGTTGTAGAGCATGACGGGATCGCCCTCGAACACGTCGCTCTCGAGGTTGGTGACGACCACCACGGGCTTGTCCGACACGATCACCGCGCTTCCCACCCAGCCGTTCGGCAAGTTTCCGTCCTCCCACTGGCGGAAGGTCCGCTGGCCCTCCACGGTCAGCGGCAACGGAGGATAGAGGCCGTCCGGGAACTGCTTCGAGTAGTAGATGACAGTGACCCGCGCGGTGGAGCCGTCGAAGGTCAGGATGCGGAACCACGAGTTCCAGCCCTGGCTCCCGCCGAACGGACCGTAGTTCTTGTTCACCACCGGGAGCACCACCTGCGTCGACGCCTCCTCGGAGGTGAACCCGCGGTAGTCGCCGAGGGAGTTGTCCGCGGCGACACGCTGGGCGATCACGGCGATCGGCTCCACGGACTGCATGCGCACGGTGCCGGCGTACCGGTCAGGCAGCGAGACCCCGTCCGGCAGGCACGCGGTCGCGCCGCTGGAGCGCTGATCGCAGGTGCGATTGCCGTACACCGTGACCGTGTATTCCACCTCGAACTCCTCGCCGGAGTCCGTGACGCCCGTGAAGCGGAGGGTGACGTCGTTGGGGATGGCCGGGTTCGCGCTCGCGATGCGGAAACGCGTGCTGAACGTGGACTGGCCCTCGGAGTGGTTGCGGTCCACCAGCGGCAGCAGCACCACGCGGCTCGTCTCGTCCGCCGCGACCGACCGCGAGGTCGCGAGGCCGGAGCCTGCGCGGTCGCGCGTGTCCACCACCGCCTGCACGCTGCCGTTACTCGCCCCACCCGACACGGGGCGCGTCTGCACGAGGGCGCTCCCATCGAACCCGATGCGGAGCGGCGTCGAGGTCTCGTCGCGCACCCAGGAGGCGTTCGGCGCCAGGTACTGTCCGCCGCTCGGGCACTGCGTGGACGGCGTCCTCGGATCCACCGCCGAGGCCTGTGACTGGCCGCTGTCGTAGTAAGAGATCTGCACACACGTCCCCGCGTCCGGGTTCGTGTTCTGCACGACGATGCGCGAGGAGTACCCCACCGAGTTCACGACCCACGGCAGCACATGCGAGGACGCCCCCGGCCCCAGCCGCAGCGCGTCCCCGCCGATCTGGAACTCCCCGTCCGTGCGGAGGACATCGCGCGCCAGCATCGCGACGAACGGCTGGTCGGCAGCGACGTAGGCGGAGCCGCGGTAGCCGTCCGGCAGCTCGGTCAGCGTCTGCTGGAAGAAGGAGCGCCCGAAGCCCGGCTGGATCGCCTCGCACGCCCCCGCTTTCGGACAGGTGTCCGAGGCGACCCGCGCGCCGAGGTTGTTGAAGAAGTCGATCTCGACGTTGGAAGGCTCAGTGCCGACGTTCTGGATGCGGATCCAGGAGTTCTCGTCGCCGAGGTTCAGCGCCTGCGACGCCGCCGGATCCCCGTCGATCGCGAACACGCCGAGGGCGAGCGCCGCGAGCAGCCCCGCCGCCACCCCTCGACGGGAGCGGGCGAACGCAGTCAGCCGAGACCCCACGACCCGAGATGCAGTGAGCCGAGAGCCGACGCGCGGCGAGATACGCGGCACCGCCACAAGCCTCTCTCCCCGCCAGTGCCGAGGATAGGCATCCTCCCCCGACAGTGCGACCCGCCCGCCAACTCCCCCGCCCGGTCCGCCTCGACACCCTCGCGGGCACCTCGATCATCACGGAACGCAGTGCTACGCTCCGAAGCCCGGCCGCTCGCGCACGCGCGATGCCGCCCGGATGCCTCGGGGTGTAGCTCAGCTTGGCAGAGCGCTTCGTTCGGGACGAAGAGGTCCCCAGTTCAAATCTGGGCACCCCGACCACCGCTTCCCGGGTTGTCTTCCTCAGACTCTAACGGGGACAGATTGACCTCGGCTTGTGAGCCACGAGGGCGCCGATGGCCCGTCGAGTCCTGAATCGCTGGACACTACTTGGCCTCGTCGCTCCCGTCATGCTCGTCGTGCTGCTGAGCCTGACAACGGAACACTTCCATCTTGATGCGCTGCTGGTCTACTTCGCAGCACCCTTCGTCCTGAGCTTTCTCGCGTTCCGTCTCCTTCCGTGGAGAGGTGCACGAACCCTGTTGATCACGGTGCCTCTCGTTGGGTTGTCCTGGTTCGGGCTCTGGTTCGGCGGCATCGGAATCGGGGTCGGCCTGCTGGCGGCCCTGAGTCTCCCGAACGAATGCCCGAACAAATGACAGCCGACCATCGGCTCGCGTCCCGAGGGCGATTCGGCTGCGGCTACCGCCGCCGCCCCACTACGAGGTAGGCGACCGGCCCAACGAAGTTCACGAACAGCGCGGGGAACCACAGCTTCTTGCGGCCTCGGATCTGGTCGTCGGGGCGGCGGATCCAGTCCTGGAGGGCGAAGAGGAGGAGCGCGAACTGGACCAGGCCGAGGAGGCCGATGCCGCGCTTTTGCTGCCTGGAGAGATCGTCCCAGCCTCGTCGCTTCATCTCACACCTCCGCACCGTGACTCCACTTCTTCGACTGTAGGACGGGACGGGCACGGGGGTACGATCCCCTCATGCCGGACGACACCCCAAACTATGGCAACCCTGATGAGTCGTACCGACCGGTCATCCTGATCAGCCGCGCCGAGGAGGTGGTGGGCGAGGACTGGGAGGACTACGCACGCTGCGTGGAGCGGGCGGGGGGCTCGGCGGTGGCGCTGGACTGTCGGGCGTTCACGGGGGTGGAGGATCTGCCGGCCCACGACGGCATCCTGGTGACCGCGGGGATCGATGTCACCCCGTCGCTGTACCGGCAGGTGCAGAGTGACCGCGTGACCGAGGTGGACCCGGACCGTGATGCGGTGGAGGGGGTCCTCATCGAGCATGCGCTGGCCTCCGGGCGGCCGCTGTTCTGCATCTGTCGCGGGTTTCAGCTGCTGAACGTCGTACGGGGTGGGTCGCTGCTCCAGCACCTCGAGGAGCGCGAGCCGCACCGGGCGCGGCGCGGTGAGGACGGCGTGACGATCGAGTCGGGCTGGCACGACGTGACCGTGCGCGGGCGCTCGATCCTCGCGGAGCTCACCGGAGCGGATGAGGTGCGCGTGAACTCGCGGCACCACCAGGCCGTGCTCGCCTCCGGGCTCGCGCCGGACGTGCTCGCGACGGGCATCGCGTCGGACGGGGTGATCGAGGCGATCGAGGTGCCCGGCCACCCGTGGGCGCTCGGGGTGCAGTGGCACCCGGAGCGGCCGGAGATGACCGCCGACCTCGCCCTCCAGCACGCCTCGACCGCGCTGTTCGAGGGCTTCGTCGCAGCGTGCCGGGAGGGCGCGTCCACGCGCGGGGCCGCCGTCGATGCCTGACGCCCTCGACGGGGCGGGCGAGTACCCGCCGCCCGAGGAGCCCGCGGGCCCGTTCCTCTACTTCGCCTACGGCTCCAACCTGGACGAGGCGCGACTGCACATGCACGCGCCCTCCGCGCGGCTCGTCTCGATCGCGCGGCTGGAAGGCTACCGGCTGGCGTTCAGCATCGAGTCGAAGCGGTCATGGCTCGGCGGGGTGGGCGACATCGTGCGCGCGACGCCCGTGGAGGCGAGTCATGCGAGCGAGGTGTGGGGCGCCCTCTGGGTCGTCAACGCCGAGCACTCGCGCGCCCTCGACGAGCAGGAGGGCGTGTTCCGCGACCCACCGGCGTACCGCCGTCTCACGGTGGAGGTGACGACGCCGGCTGGCGACCGGGTCCGCTGTCGCACCTACCAGGTCGTGACGCCCGAGCCCGCGGGCTTCCTCCCATCCCCGGCCTACCGCGACACGATCCTCCGAGGCGCGCGCGCCCTCGGCCTGCCGGAGGCGTACCTCGCGCGGCTCGAGGCGATCGAGCACAACGGGCGTGACGGCGGCGGCGCGCACTGACGCGCGGCTCTCCGCTGGACAACGCGCTGCTGGAACCACACGCTGGAACAAGGACGCGGGCGGTGTCGTTCTACCTTCATGCGGCCTCCCGGTTGGCCGCTGCATGACTGAGAGGTCCTCCCGATGATCCGACGCTCGTTCCTGCTCGTCGCGGCGGCTGCCGTCCTCGCACTGGGCGCAGCCTGCACCGACGACGAACCTGAGGTGACCGAAACGCCAACGGCGACAGCCACCGAGACGGCCACGGTGACCGCTACGGAGTCGCCGACCTCAACGGCCACAGAGACGGCAACGGAGACGGCGACCACCGCGCCGACCGAGACAGCGACGGCCACGGCGACGGAGACGCCCTCGGGCGACGCGTGCGCGGACCTCGCGCCCGAGGCGGCGGAGGCGGCGTTCACGTTCGTCACCACGCTGCAATCCGGTGACGTGCTGCCGACGGGCGCCACCGTCGAGGGCTGCTCGCGCACGTTCGAGTCGAACGTCCCGTACCGCCTGGTGGACCGCGAGGGCAACGTGCTGGTGGAGGCCGCGACGATGGGCGGCGGCGTGGACGGCGCCGCGCCGTTCGAGTTCACCGTGGAGTACACGGTCACCGAGGCCCAGATCGGCCACCTGTTCGTCGGTGGCGAGGACCCGTCCGACGGCGAGGGCTTCCCGCCCGTGACGAACCAGATCCCCGTGGTGCTCCTGCCGTCCGGCTCGTAGCCCCGGGCGTACTCGCACCGACCTCGGACGCTACACAGCTCGAAGGCCGCCCTCCGGCGAACGGAAGGCGGCCTTCGAGTTGGACAGAGGGAACGAACCCTCTAGTCCACATCTTACGCGAGGGCGTCCCGCGCGGAGTGCACTCCGAGTGCGTGGGAGTCCCTCCTGTGCTGCTCAAGCGGGACGGCTCCGGCCACATCGCGCGCTAGACTTGCGCCTAACGCACCGATAACGGATGGTATGATTCCGCGTCTGCACGGCCCATTTTTCTGAGTGGTTCCGCGAGCATCGATGCGACTGACGTCAGCAGGCGTATTCGTTGGGCCATCGGTTCCGTCTCTGGTCATCTCAAAACCTCCCGTGGAGCGAGATCCCTCGCAACGTGGGCTCAGGGCTGGTGGTCGGCGTCGTTGCCTTTCCGCTATGCATCGCGCTGGCTGTCGCCGCCGGTGTCCCACCCATCGTCGGCCTCTACACCGCCGTCTTCGCCGGCAGCATCGCGTCCGCGGCCGGCGGCTCGCGCTTCAACATCACGGGGCCGACCGCGGCCCTCGTACCGTTGCTCCTCCACCTCGCGGTGACCGAGGGCGTCGAGGCCCTCGCGCTGGCCGCGATGATTGCGGGGGTGATCCTGCTCGCGATGGGGCTCCTCCGCTTTGGACGCGCGATCCGCTATATGCCACGGCTCGTGATCGTCGGATTCACTGCCGGGATTGCGGTCTCCATCGCCGCCGGGCAGCTCAACAACCTCCTGGGGCTGACCGGGACGGACCCCCAGCTCGAGTACTTCCACGAGAAGATGGCCGACTCGGTCCGGCACCTCGGCAGCATCGAGCCGGCCTCGCTCGCGATCGGCCTCGGTTCGATCCTCTTCATGGGGATCTACCAGGCCCGTCCGCGCCAGATCCCCGGCGCGCTCCTCGTCGTCGTCGGCGCCACGATCGTCGCTCAAGCCTTCGATCTGGACGCCGCCACCGTCTCCCAGAAGTACGGGGACCTGCCGCGTTCGCTCCCGCGGCCCACGCTCGCGTTCTTCGACTTCACGAGGGCCATCCACCTGCTGCCCTCGGCCGCGGCGATCGCGGTGCTCGGCGCAGTCGAGTCGCTGCTGTCCGCCGTAGTGGCCGACGGGATGGTTGGTGACGGCGAACGCCACAACCCCGACCGTGAACTCGTCGGCCAGGGGCTCGCGAACATCGTGGCGCCGATCATGGGCGGCATCCCCGCGACCGCGGCCATCGCCCGCACGGCCACCGGCATCCGCAGCGGCGCGACGTCCCGGCTGTCCGGCATCATCCACTCGGTCGTCGTGCTCTTGCTCGTGGTTGCCCTCGCACCGCTCGCCGGCGACATCCCGCTCGCGGCACTCGCCGCCATCCTGATCATCGTGGCGTGGGGGATCGCGGACGTCCCGGAACTCGTGAAGCTGGTGAAGACCGCCCCGCGGACGGAACTCCTGACCCTCGGCGGGACGATGCTCGTCACCGTCGTCCTGGACCTCACGTTCGCGATCGCGCTTGGGGTGATGGTGTCGCTGGTGCTCCTGCTGCGCGAGCTGATCCGCATCCCCGTCGCCGCGCAGGTCCTGGGCGATGGCGGGGACCCCGAGGACATCCCGCCCACAATCTCAGAGGCAGCGCGAGCGCACCCGGAGGTGCTGTTCTTCAACGCGAGCGGGATCATCTCGTTCCACAGTGCCGCGGCCTTCGAGTCGACCCTGCCGAGGCACGACCCGCGCACGCTGATCCTGCGGATGCGGGACATCCGCCACATCGACTCCTCAGGCCTCATCACCCTCCAGGGGGTGATCGAGCACCGGCGCGGCTCCGGTGGCGAGACCATCCTCACGGATGTCCGCCCGGAGGTGGCCCGCAGCCTGAAGCGATTCGGCATCGCGCAGCTCGTGCTCGACCCAGAGCTGGATCAGACCACGGAGCAAGCGTTTCGCTCACTCCAACGCGCCGCCGACACCCAGGCCGAAGGCGAGCAGCAGCATGCGACGGACTGGGGCGGCCCCTTCGACCGTCCCGCCACCGCGACCGACCTCGGCCAGGTCTAGCTCCACGCCGAGGGCGCACCTGGAGCCCGACCCTCGGCGCGCCGCACGGCGCTCCAGCGCTCCTCGCCCAACTGTGCGAGGGCGGTCCGCGAGGCTAGGCCGTGCCCTCTGGACGCGGTAAACTAGGGGCTACTCCCCAACCCGGCACACCCGACCTCGGCGGCGCGTTGGTGCGACGCTTTCGGCGGGTATTGGGCCGCGAGAAGGTCGGACCATGGTCAACGAAGTCACCCCGCCCCGGGAGACCGCACGTCGCGTCGAGGACGAGATGCGCGCCTCTTACCTCGACTACGCGATGTCGGTCATCGTCTCGAGGGCGCTCCCGGACGCGCGCGACGGGCTGAAGCCGGTGCAGCGCCGCATCCTGTTCGGGATGCAGGAGATGGGCCTCAACCCGGGGTCCGGCTTCAAGAAGTGCGGCCGTGTGGTCGGCGACGTGATGGGCAAGTACCACCCGCACGGCGACTCCGCGATCTACGACGCGCTGGTCCGCATGGCCCAGCCCTTCTCGATGCGGTACCCGCTGGTCGCCAGCCAGGGGAACTTCGGCTCCATCGACGGCGACCCGCCCGCCGCAATGCGGTACACGGAGTGTCGCCTCGCCCCGATCGCCGTCGAGCTCCTCGCGGACATCGACCGCAACACCGTCGACTTCACGCCGAACTACGACGACACCATCGAGCAGCCCACGGTCCTGCCGGCGCGGCTCCCGAACCTGCTGCTGAACGGCGCCGCCGGCATCGCCGTCGGCATGGCGACGAACATCCCGCCCCACAACCTGAACGAGATCGTCGACTGCATCAACGCGATCATCGACAACCCCGACATCACCGTGGACGAGCTGTTCGCAGCCAACCTGATCAAGGGTCCGGACTTCCCCACTGCCGCGATGATCTTCAACCGGCAGGAGATCCTGCAGGCCTACCGCACCGGCCGTGGCCGCGTGACCATGCAGGCGCGCGTGGAGGTCGAGGAGACCAAGAACGGCCGCTCCCAGATCGTCGTGACGGAGCTGCCGTACCAGGTCAACAAGGCCAACCTGATCGAGCGGAT
>JALOAM010000105.1 GCA_023228765.1 Dehalococcoidia bacterium | reverse complement strand
CCCATCCTCCTGCTTCGCGAGGGGGACGGTAGTGGCGGAGAGTGCCGCCTCCATGTTCACGTAGCGCAGCTCCACGGCGGTCGCGTCCTCGTAACGGTCGCCGTTCCGGGAGAGCGTCACGGAGACTCGGTTCGGGCCGACGTTGCCGGGCGCGATCGCGGAGCGGATCTCGAGGCCGGCGTCCTCGCTCTCCGTGACCATTCCCTCGGCACGTTCCTCGGACGCCAGTTGCTGACGCGCGGGCTCAATGCTCGTGAGGACGCCGGAGGAGGCCAGCACGAGGACGATGAGGGCGACCTCTGCCGCGAGGAGACGACGCAGCCAGCGCGCCCCCGCGAGCACCTCGCGCGGGTTGCCGACGCGACGGCGCACCCACGTGGTGTTCATCGCCGCCACCGTGACGAGGAGCGCGAGGAGCAACACCTTGAGGGCGACGCCACGCCCGTAGGCGGTGGCGATCCCGTCGAATGCGCCGACGTGGAGCCACGCCGCGTATATCCCCGTCACGGCGAGCGTGAACGTCGCGAGCCCGCCGAGGACGGTGAACCGCGGGACCGCGGCGCGGAGCACCTCGGACTGGGCCCGCTCGGACTGGCCGCGCCCGCTCCGGACATGCCACGCCAGGACGAGGAACGCGACGAGCCCGCCGCCCCACGCGATCGTGGCGAGGACGTGCATCGCGTCGACGAGGCCCGCCATCAGCGCGTAGTCCTCGGCGGCTGCGCCGTGACTCGTGAGGCTCACCGAGAGCGCTGCTGCGAGCGCGATCGCTGGCAGGAGGGGCCGGACTTGCCTTGGGAGGCGCGCGCCGCGGACGAACACGGGGAGGGCGTACCCGACGGTGGCGATCGTGGCGAGCACGGTGCGTAGCAGCCACCCGGCGCCCCAGCGGGTGTCCGTGAGCAGTGAGAGGTCACCGCCGGTCTCGTTCAGCTTCAGGACCAGCTGCATCGCGCCGGCGAACAGCACGACACCGCCGCCGAGGACCGCCAGCTGCTCGACCTGCTCGCGGAGGGTGCGGGCCTCCTCGGCGGGAGTTGCCCCCGCCAGCACGAGGCCGAACACCCAGGGTGTCCCGGCGAGCAGCACGAGCCCGAGGAGCACGCTCCAGCGGGTGAGGGGTTCGGCGACGGGGAGGGCGTCCCCGCCGTCGTCGCCGGGCACCACTGTCCCCTGGCCTCCCGTGGAGGGGAAGGTTCCGGAGCCGATGAAGAAGACGTATGACCCGCTCAGGGTGTGGCCGTCGACGGAGGAGAGGTTGTTCCACGCGACGGTGTAGATGCCCTCGGGCAGGTCGGCGGGCAGCCCGACGCGCAGCGTGAACGGGTCGCCCTCGACGCCGCGGAGGTCATCGAGGTCGACACGCGCGCCGCTGACGTCGAGTACGTGGATCCCGCTCTGCTCGACCGCGACCTGCTCGGTGAACGTGATCTCGACGCGCTGTGGCGAGCGCGGGAACGAGGAGCCCTCGGCGGGCGTCGAGCTCGCGAGGTCGGCGTGGGCCTCGGCGGTGCTCGTCGCGGCGACGAGGCCCGCCAGCAGGGCGAGCACCGCCGCCGCGAGGAGCGCGACGAGCGTGGATGGGTGGCGTGTGGAGACGCGCATGATCAGACGGTAGAGGGCGCAGGGCGGTGACCGCCCCGCGCCCCTCCCGCGCTATGCGCGCTTGCGCAGGGATGCCGCCAGCGCGCCACCGCCCGCGACCAGCCCGAGCCCGCCGAGGACCAGCGCGATGTTCGCGCGCATCCCCGCGGATGAAGCCGCGTCGTCGGCGTCGGCGGCAGCCGTGGTGGCCCCGTTCACCGCGTTCTGCAGCTCGCGGCCGGAAGCGACGCGCTGCGGGAACTGCAGCTCCTCGGTCGGCAGGATGTTGCCGAAACCGTCCACCTCGGAGGTGAACGCCTCATCCACGGCGAGGTCGCCGATGTTGCCGAAGAAGCGGAACGTGTACTGGCCCGACACGGTGGGGAAGAAGTCCGCGGTGTAGCGGCCCGGGGTGCCGAAGACGGTGCGCAGCGGCAGCGTGATCGATTGGTCGCCCTGGGTCACCTCCACCTGGAGTGTGTCCTGCACGCCTTCCACGGGCTCCTCGTCGCCGGTCGCGACGCGGAGGTCCACGCCGTTCTTCTGGCCCTCGAACCCGGGTTCGACGAAGAATCCGACTGTGAAGTGGTATTCGCCGACGTCTCGCCCCCCGTGGGCGGAGACGATGGAGGGAAGCAGCAACAGGGCAGCAACCGCGCACAGAGCGGCAAGGCCAGAACGTCCAGCAAAGTTCATCTCAGGATCCTCTCTCGGGACTGGTCAGGTGTGAGAGAGGTCGCCCTTCGGGGGTGGTGCGGTGGGGACGCTTGCGGCGGAGGACAGACGCTGCGCCGGCTCCGCCTCGACCGACACGGAGAGCACGGAGATCGCCGCCGCCCCGCTTGAGGGCACCTGGATCGCCGTCACACCCGGCACGGAGTCACCATGCGCTGTGTACGCGAACCCGCCCTCGTCGCTCGAAGCGGTGCTCGGGCCGTCCTTGACGTCCCACGGGTGCGAGTGCTGCCCGACGAACCCGGCGAGGGAGGCGTGGCCGTGGTCGTACCGCCACGCATTCCAGTCGGCGTTCACGATCGGGGTGAGGTACGTCGCCGCCAGGGCGAACAGGGCCGCGATCGCGAACACGCGTCCGCGCAGCGTCCTCGAGCCTCCGTGCCTGAGCATCGTCCCCATGTCCCGACGTTAACACCGGACCTGGTTACGAGACCGCCTGTCGAGGGTCCCGCCCTGGTTGGGACTTCGGTCCTCCAATCGGTGGACATGCACAAGAACGCCCTCCCAGTCGGGAGGGCGTTCCGCAGGGAGCGAGCAGTGGCGACCGGCGGGATGCAGACCGCCTGAGTCGCCGGAGGCTAGCGAACTCCTCGCTCCTCGAGCTCTTCCTCGACCGGCTGACCGACGGTGCGGTCCGCGGCCTCGGTCGCACGGCCTTCCTCGTGCATCTCGGCGCGCTGCTCGGCGAGCTCCTCCAGCATCGACTCGCGGTTCGAGGCGGCATCGTCGTGCAGGACGCCCGTCTCCGCGGCTTCGTCGAGCGTCTGCGGAGGACTCGCGACGGAGCGTGCCGAGATCTCGTCGCTCGGGAAGCCGAGGAGTACGGCCTCGTGCCGGGCCTCGCCGAAGTCGGCGCGTGAGATCCAGACGGAGCTGACCTGGTCTCCGCCTCGCAGCTCCACGTAGTCGCCGATGGTCTCGCCAACGGTGCCGACCTCGCGGCCTTCGGGGTCGGTCACGATCGCGCCCGGGGCGATGATGTCGTATTCCTCGCGGACGTATTCGTTGAGCTTCTCGTCCATTGAGTGCCTCCACTCGTGGCCGAATCCGCGCAGGAAGCGGCATCCGGAACGTTGTGAGACGAAGCTAGATTCGAACAGCGGGCGACGGCATTCCCGTCCCGGCGTCCCGAGTCGCGAGTCCGTGTCAGCACTCCCAGTGCCGCAACAGCAGCGTCGCGCCGGTCGTAGACTGCCTCGCGAACCCGTATTCCAGCGCGACGAGGGGCCGAGGCCGATGGAACTCCACGACGTGATCGAGGGCGTCCTGCGAGACGAGATCTCCCCGCTCCCAGCGCCCGAGGAAGCCGCGTGGCTTACGGCGTGGCGGGACCGACATCTCAGCGATGAACCGATCGAGGTCATGTCCGCCCTCGGCGGTGCGCTTGCGGACCGGCTCGCGTGGGTGTTCCTCTCGGGGTACCAGGCGACGATCTACCGCTGCTTCCCGGACCTGCCGCGCGAGCCCGGCTGGACCTCGTTCGTCAACACCGAGGACCGCAGCGGGCAGCTACCGGGCACCTCGCTCACCGGCGAGGGCGACACGCGCCGCCTCAACGGGTGGAAGGGCTGGCTCGCCGCCTCCATGCACGCCGGCCGCCTGCTGGTAAGCGCGCAGCAGGAGCACACCCCGTTCATCCTCCTGCGACGCGATGCCCCGGGCGTTAGCATCACCCACCGCGACGCCCCGTCCTACCTCCCGGAGCTCACGCAGGGCCGCGTCCAGTTCGAGGACGTCGCGGTCCCCGACGCTCTCCTCACCGGCGACGCGCAGACCTTCCCCACGTTCCGCGCCGGCGAGTCCGCCTACATCCGCGTCGCCCTCAACGCCTTCATGCTCAGCCACGCGAGACGCCTCGGTGCGTCGCCCGACGTGCTCACCGAGATCGTCGCGGCGCTGCTCGCCTCGGCGGGGATGGTGCGCATGCCCGTCCCGTCGCTCGCCTCCCTCGTCGCCGCGCGAGCAGCGGACCAGGCGACCCAGCGCATCATCCCCGTGTTCGAGGCACTCCTCGCCGAGGGCGACGCGGTACTCCTCGAACGGTGGACGCGAGACCGCCGGCTCGTCACCGGGCCGAGCGAGCGCCTCGCCGAGCGGGCGAGGACCGAGATCGGCGGGTAGGGCGGCGCGCTAGCCCTCGCGCTGCAGGCGGGCGCGGGCGGGCTCGTGAACGCTGGGTTGTGAGGTCCTACCGTCGCGATGTATCGCGAGGAGGAACTAATGAGTGAGCCGGAACGCGCGGCGGTCGCAGAGTGCCTTGATCACGCGCGCATCATTCGTGTGGTGGGCAAGTATTTCCGTGCCCTGGACGAGAAGCAGTTCGACGAATCCCACTTTCGGCAGATACTCGCCGCCCAGGCTGAGGTAGTCCGCCCGAATGGCGCCGGTGTGGTCGGGCCAGCGAACATCGTGGACAGTCACGCCCGCAGCTTCGCTCGTTTCGAAGCCACCCAGCACCTCCTCACAGGTCAGGACGTCGATATCGACGGCGGCGCTGCCATAGTTCGGGCGAATCTCGTCGCGATCCATATCTGGAAGGATCGCCCCGCCGACGCGAGCATGCTTGATCGCTCATTCACCGCGGGTGGCGTCGTCACGGCGTCCCTGGTCCGCACGTCGGACGGCTGGCGCATCACTCGAATGGAGAACCGGGTGATCTGGCGAACCGGCTTCTTCGGGGACATGCTGCAGTTCTCTTACGATGCGCCAACGCCCTCCTGAATGGAGCCTTCTCGAACCGGCTTCACCTGCGCCCGGTTTCAGGCCCGGCGTCAGCCCTCGCGCTGGAGGCGGGCGCGGGCGGCCTCGCGGGCGTCGGTGACGCGGGCGGGGGCGGTGCCGCCGGGGACATCGCGCGCGGCGAGCGCAGCGTCGAGGTCGATCGCGAGGACATCGCGGTCGAACGCCGGGTGGGCCTCGCGGTAGTCCTCGAGCGTCAGGTCTTCGAACGTGCGGCCCTCGCGCTCGCACCGGGCGACGAGCGCGCCGACCGCCTCGTGCGCCTCGCGGAAGGGCACGCCCTTCTTCGCGAGGTAGTCCGCGATGTCCGTCGCGAGCGCGAAGTTGGCGACGGCGGCGGTGCGCCCTCGCTCGCCGTCGAACGTCATCGTGGGCAGCATCGCCGTGACGACGCGGAGGGTGATGAGGATCGTGTCGACGCTGTCGAACAGCGATTCCTTGTCCTCCTGGTTGTCCTTGTTGTAGGCCAGCGGCTGGCCTTTCAGCATCGTCAACGTCTGCACGAGGTTGCCGATGACCCGGGCGCTCTTGCCTCGGGCGAGTTCAGCCACGTCGGGGTTCTTCTTCTGCGGCATGATGCTGGAGCCGGTGGAGTAGCGGTCGTCCAGCCGCGCGAAGCCGAACTCCGCGCTGCACCACAGGATGATCTCCTCGGCGAGCCGTGAGAGGTGCACGGCGGTCAGGGCCGCCGCCGACTGGTAGTCGAAGATGAAGTCGCGATCCGACACCGCGTCCAGCGAGTTCTCCGAGACGCTGTCGAACCCCAGCTCCTCGGCGACGGACTCCCGGTCGATGGGGTAGGTCACCCCGGCGAGGGCCCCCGCGCCGAGGGGCAGCACGTTCGCCCTCGCGCGCGCCTGGATGAACCGCTCGGTGTCGCGCGTGAACATCGCCTCGTAGGCGAGCAGGTGGTGCGCCAGCAAGATCGGCTGCGCGCGCTGGAGGTGCGTGTACCCCGGGATCACCGTCTCCGCCTCGCGCTCCGCGAGGTCGATGAGGGCGCTCCGCAGCCCTCGGAGGAGCGCCGCCGTCTCGTCGCACGCGGCGCGAGTGAACAGCCGCGTGTCCGTCGCGACCTGGTCGTTCCTCGACCGGCCCGTGTGCAGCCGCCGCCCCGCGTCCCCCACCCGCTCGGTGAGCACCGCCTCGATGTTGAGGTGGATGTCCTCGCGGTCGAGCCGGAACTCGAACGTCCCTGCGTCGATCTCCTCGCGGATCCGCGTCAGCCCCTCGACGATGGCGTCCCGATCCCCCTCGGAGATGATCCCCCGCCGCGCGAGCATCCGCGCGTGCGCGATCGACCCCGCGATGTCCTCGCGGTACAGCCGCCGGTCGAAGTCGATCGACGCATTGAACTGATCGACGAGCGCATCCGTCTCACCGCTGAAGCGGCCGCCCCAGAGCTTGCTCGATGCCGGTTGTGTGTCCTCGGACGTCATGTGCGGAGACTAGCGGTCGGGGGTGTTGGGGGCGATGGATCGGGTACGCTGGCGGGGCTGGAGGGCGTCATGTCCTGGGAAGACCGGATTGAACTCAACCCCGAGATCCTCGTCGGGAAGCCCGTGATCAAGGGCACACGGATCTCCGTAGAGCTCGTTGTGGGGCTTCTGGCGGACGGCTGGTCAGAGGACGATGTCCTCCGCAACTATCCGCACGTCACGCGCGAAGACATCCTGGCGTGCCTCGACTATGCGCGAGAGCTGTTGCAGGAGTTCCGCCACCTCCGGCTCCCGGCCTGAGTCCCGTTGCCTTCCTTCGTCCCTCGCATCCTCGCGGATGAGAACGTGCCGCTCGATGTTGTGACCGGGCTCAGAGAGACTGGGCTCGATGTGGCATGGCTCGTCGAGATCGCACCCGGCACGCTCGATCCGGAGGTACTGCGCATGGCGGGTGCCACGGGACGCGTGCTTCTTACGATCGACAAAGGATTCGGCGATCTCGTCTTCAATCATGGCGCGATGGCACGGAACGGAGTGATCCTCCTGCGCGCTCGTGCGGACGAGATGCTGCCGCTCTTGCTTGATGCGTTGGACACCGACACGACGTGGGACGGTCACTTCGTCGTTGTCGACCGTCTACGCCTACGTGCCACGAGGATCGCGCCCTAACCCCTCGCTGACTCCCTGATCGCGTCCAGCACCTCCTGGCACCGCACGCCGTCCTCGAAGCTGGGGGAGGGCGAGACGCCTTCGCGAATGCCGCGCTCGAATTCGCGGACGAGGAGGCGGAAGGCGACGAGGCGGTGGTCGCGGTCGTCCTCGAAGGGGCGGCAGTGCTCGGGGACGGGGAGTGCCTCGAGCGTGCGGTCCGAGGACTTCCCCGCGAGGACGACGCCGTCCGGCTCCGGGTTCGGGCCGCGCTGGGTGGCGACGAGCACGCCGTCCGAGCCGGTGATGGTGATGCAACCACCCTGCGAGGGAGACACCGCCGAGGACGCGGTCATCGAGACGACGACGCCGTTCTCGAACTCCAGCGTGAAGGCGAAGGTGTCGTCCGCGTCGGCCTGGACGAGGGCGCCCGTGGCGGGGTCGGTGCGGTCTGGGCGGGCGGTGCGCAGGGCGCCTCGGGTGGTGGCGATCTCGCCGAACCAGTGCCGGAAGCCATCGATGAAGTGCGAGCCGAGGCCGCCGAGCATCCCGCCACCCTCGGCGGTGCGGGCGTTCCAGGTGAGCGGGGGAGGATCGCCGGCCGGCCGGCCCATCAGCAGCTCAGCGGACACGAGCAGCGGCGTCCCGATGTAGCCCTGCTCGAGGAGCTCCTTGATCTGCGCGCGCTGCGGTGCGAAGCGGAACTCGTGCGCGACCATCGCGGTGCGCCCTTGGGCCTCAGCGAGGGCGCGCATCTGCTCCGCCTCCGCGGCGTCGAGGGCGAACGGCTTCTCGCACAGCACGTGCTTCCCCGCCTCGAGCGCCGCGGTCACCATCTCCAGGTGCGCGCCGGGCGGCGTCGCGATCGCGACGGCGTCGAGGTCATCGCGCGCCACGAGGTCGCGCCAGTCCTCGGCGACCTCGGCCACACCGAGGCGTTCCGCCGTCTCGCGCGCCCGCTCCACCCGTCGCCCCCAGAGCACGGGGACCTCCCAGCCCTCCGAGAGGAACCCGGGCACGTGGACGGCCGCGCCAAACCCCACGCCGACGATGCCGATGCGGAGCGGGCCGCGGTTCTGAGTGGTCATGGTGGGCGTGCCCTCCTGTGCGCTCGTGTTGAGCGGCGGGAGGGTACACCTCGGAGGGTGGTGTGGAGGCGCTCGAGGCGGGTAAGGACATCTTGTGGAGCTCGTTGTGGCAAACTAGCGACTCACGAGAGGCAGATGTACATGCTCTGGTATCAGGCCAGTCATGGTGATCAATGTCGGTCAAGAACGTTCCCGATTGTCTGCCGGGACTGTCGTTCACATGTGTACTTCTTTACCTGCGAACACGGCTCGAAGGTCCTGTTCGAGGAGCTTGGTCCTCCGTGGCCGCTGCACACCTGTCGGGTGCTGAGAATGCAGGCTCTGCGGCGGGAATTCCAGGAACACCTTGCAGACGGAACCATCAAGATCCGGTTTGCACGTGACTACACGAAGCGTGTCGTGGCAAGCGAGGCGAGGGACCGTGTTCAGAAGCCGGCTCCTCGCGAGATCCAACGAATGGATCCGTATGAGGGCCTGCGGATGACCGAAGTTGGTGTCGTGCGGGAGCGTCAGATCGATGTCGACCTGTTCGCCCGTCTCGACCTACCCGAAACCACAGTCAGCCGCGCGATTGTGGGTGATCTTGCTCTCGGCCCCGTCACGCAGATCACTCTTCACACACGAGCGGTCGGTGACGAGGACGACTTGAGCTTTACGTTCTTGGCTCCTGCGGCGGTGGCTCGCGATGCCGAATATGGCGGTGTGGTCTCCGTTGAACTTGGCGGTCGAGTGATCGGTGACGTGAGTTTCTGGCAGGGACTCTCGATCGATTCACTGACCTAGCCCGTCGCCGCTAATCCTCGGGGGCGGCCAGCTTCAGCAGGTCGCCTGCCTCGGTGAGCATCTGGGCTTGCGCCTGGACCTGGGCCTGCAGGCCGTGGAGGCGGATGAAGCCCTGGGCGTGGGACTGGTCGAAGAGGTCGCCGTCCTTGTTGTAGGTGGCGAGCCCCTGCGAGTAGAGGCTGCGGTCCGCGCGGCGGCCGATGACGGTGGTGGTGCCGTGCCAGAGGCGCACGCGCACGTCGCCGGTGACGTGGCGCTGGGTGCTGACCACGTACTGCGCGAGGTCGCGGTGGTGGCTGCTGAACCAGAGGCCGTTGTAGACGAGGTCGGAGTATTCCTGTGCCACGGTGTTCTTGAACCGCATCTGCGGCTTCGTCAGCGTGAGCTGTTCGAGGGCCTGGTGCGCCTCCAGGAGGATGACCGCGGCGGGGGACTCGTAGATCTCGCGTGACTTGATGCCGACGAGGCGGTTCTCCACCATGTCGATCCGCCCGATGCCGTGCTCGCCGCCGAGGTCCGACAGGCGCTGCACGAGCGGCACCGGGTCCATCGCCTCACCGTCGAGGGCGACCGGGATGCCCTCCTCGAAGCGGATTTCGACGATGGCGGGCTGGGCGGGGGTGTCCTCCATCGCGCGGGTCCAGAGGTACACGTCGGCGGGGGGCTCGACCCACGGGTCCTCGAGGATGCCGGCTTCGATCGAGCGGCCCCAGAGGTTCTCGTCCGTGGAGTAGGAGTGTTCCTTCGTCTGGCGGACCGTGATGCCGTGCTCGGCGGCGTACGCGAGGGCTTCGTCGCGGGAGACGGAGTGCTCCCGGGTGGTGCCGACGATCTTGAGGTCCGGCGCGAGCGTCTGGACGCCGACGTCGAGGCGGACCTGGTCGTTGCCCTTGCCGGTGCAACCGTGCGCCACGGCGGTCGCGCCGATCTGGCGCGCCTTGTCCACGAGCAGCTTCGCGATGAGCGGCCGGCCGAGGGCGGTGGCGAGGGGGTAGCGGCCCTCGTACATCACGCCGGCCTGTAGGGCGGGGAAGACGAAGTAGCGGAGGAAGTCGTCCTTCGCGTCGACGATGTCGACCTCGGCCGCGCCGGCCTGCGCGCCGCGCTCACGGATGCCCTCGGTGTCCCCGAGGTTGCCGAGGTCGATCGTCAGGCAGTGGACGTCGTATCCGCGCTGGTCGCGCAGCCAGTGCGCGGCGACGGAGGTGTCGAGTCCACCGGAGAACGCGAGGACGATCTTCTCGGGCATGTGTGTCCGACTTTCGGAATCAGAGCGGGGCTCTCGGCTCAGGGGGCGTGAAGCCTGATCATATCGGGCGTGTCGGTAGCGTGAAGGCGAAGGTGCTGCCGCTCTCGCCGTCCGACTCCACCCAGATGCTCCCGCCGTGCAGTTCGATGAGCGACCGGGCGATGGCGAGGCCGAGGCCGGTGCCGCCGGTGGTGCGCCGGCCGGTGCTGGTACGGAAGAACTTCTCGAAGAGCTGCGTCTGCTCCGTCACCGGGATGCCGATGCCGTTGTCACGGACGCGCACCTCCACCGAGCCCTCGCGCTGCTCCACGGAGACCTCGATGTTGCCGCCGGGCGGGGTGTACTTCACCGCGTTGTTGACGAGGTTGGCGAGCACCTGCAGGACACGGCGGCGGTCGGCGAAGGCGAGGAGGTCGTCCGGCAGTCGTGCGCTGAGGCGGTGGTCCTTCGCCTGGGCGGTGGGTTGCGCGTCCGTCACCGCCTCCGCCACCACCGTGACGATGTCGATGGACTCGGGCTGGATCTGCATCCGGCCGGAGTCGAGGGCGGACATGTCCAGCAGGTCGCTGATC